>QKED01000079.1 GCA_003252455.1 Gammaproteobacteria bacterium | reverse complement strand
CTCGTAGGAGCGCCCCATGGGCGCGATGGCCTCGCCAGCCCATCGCGGGCATGGCCCGCTCCTACCCTCGATTGCCCCCCGTAGGAGCGCCCCATGGGCGCGATGGCCGTGCCCCCACATCGCGGGCATGGCCCGCTCCTACCCCCGATTGCCCCTCGTAGGAGCGCCCCATGGGCGCGATGGCCGTGCCCCCACATCGCGGGCGTGGCCCGCGCCTACCCCCGCAGGAGCGTCCCCATGGGCGCGATGACCACTACGGCAACCATATCGCGTTCCAGAACGGATAATCCCCGACCGTTCGCACCAACCCCGCCCGCAACGGGTTGACAACGATATAGCGCGCTGTGGCGATAAGATCATCCTCATCCCGTAGGGCGTGATCATAGTATGCCCTCTCCCACAAAGGACCTTGCCGCCCAAGTACCTTATTGGCATGTCGCGCACTGGCGGATTTGAGGCGGTTCATTATCGATGGCAGATCATTCTCGTTACCCAATTTCAATAAGCCGTGAAAATGGTCGGGCATCAGCACCCAGGCCATGAATCGTGCGTCGGCGAGCACAACCTGATCTGCGAAGACTTGAGATGCAGCGCAGGCGGCATCAAAGTTCGCGAATAACGGTTGGCGTTTGTGAGTGGAAGCGGTCACGAAGTAGGCGTGGCCGGGGAGGGAAACACGCCCTCTGCGGAGGGATGCCTGTCCGGGTTTGCGGATGGGGGGTACAGGGGGCCCTGCTCCTACGGTGTTTTGTTTCATAGTCGACTCATCCTGAGTTCTGCCAACTCCGTAGGAGCGCACCATGGGCGCGATGGCCTCGCCACCCCATCGCGGGCGTGGCCCGCCCCTACCGTCAATTGCCCCCGTAGGAACGCCCCATGGGCGCGATGGCCGCACCACCCCATCGCGGGCATGGCCCGCTCCCACAATACCCCCCGTAGGAGCGCCCCATGGGCGCGATGGCCGTGCCCCCCCCACATCGAGGGCATGGCCAGCTCCTACAACATTCGTCACATGGACGTTATTTCTTCCCCTTCTCCAGCATCGCCTTCAGGTCCGCAAACGGGTTGTGCGTGGCGGCGGCATTCTGCTTCTCCTCGCCCACGGAGATCCCCTGGCTGCGCAGATACTCCTCGTGGCGCTGGTGCTCGTTGTCGTGGCAGTAGACGCAGAGCAGCTCCCAGTTGCTGCCGTCGGCGGGGTTGTTGTCGTGGTTGTGGTCGCGGTGGTGCACGGTCAGTTCACGCAGGTTGGTGTGGGTGAACTCGCGGGTACAGCGGCCACAGATCCAGGGGTACATCTTGAGTGCCCGCTCGCGGTAGCCCTGTTCGCGGCTCTCGCGTTCTTTGTGCGCATTGGCGACGATCTGGTCCAGTTTCGAGTGGTTGATCGAGCTCATCTCTTCCGTCCTCGTTCGATAGCTGCGGGTGTGGTAACCCCTTGACGCTGATAGAATAGCGCAATCCCATCAGCGGGAGGATGCCCGCTGGGGACTCTCCACGGCAACCGCCATTTGCCACGGAGGCACGGAGGAGACGGAGGACACGGAGAAGAGCACGAAGGGCGTGAGAGTGACTCCGCATTGCGATGCCACCCTCTCTGTCTATGCCTCTCTGCTCTCACCGCCGTGCCTCTGTGGCCCATGTCCTTAGGTTCCCTGGGAACTCTCGCTGGCACACCCTGTCTATCGGGTGTTTTTCTATCGCCTCGCCCCTATGCGGGGCGCATCTATTTGTCGAGGCAGACGATGATCCGAGAGAAGATCCAACGGGTGCGCGACCACGTGCGTCGCCGCATCATCGGCCAGGAGGTGTTGATCGAGCGCCTGCTCATCGCCCTGCTCGCCGACGGCCACCTGCTGGTGGAGGGGGCGCCGGGGCTGGCCAAGACCCGAGCCATCAAGGCCCTGAGCGAGTGTATCGACGGCGACTTTCACCGCGTCCAGTTCACCCCCGACCTGCTCCCCGCCGACCTTACCGGCACCGACGTGTTCCGCCCGCAGGACGGCTCCTTCGAGTTCCAGTCCGGCCCGCTGTTCCACAACCTGGTGCTGGCGGACGAGATCAACCGCGCCCCGGCCAAGGTGCAGTCGGCGCTCTTAGAGGCGATGGCCGAGCGGCAGATCACCGTCGGCTCGGTCACCTACGAGCTGCCCGAGCTGTTCCTGGTGATGGCCACGCAGAACCCCATCGAGCAGGAGGGGACCTACCCGCTGCCCGAGGCGCAGCTCGACCGCTTCCTGCTGCACGTCTTCATCGACTACCCGGACGCCGCCGCCGAGCGCGAGATCCTGCGCCTCACCCGTGGCGAGGCGCGCCATGGTGGCGAGGAGGAGGAGGCCCCCGAACTGCTCGACCAGGAGTCCCTCTTCGAGGCGCGCAACGCGGTGCTCGACGTGCACCTGGCCGAGCCGCTGGAGGAGTACCTGGTGCAGCTGGTGCTCGCCACCCGCGACCCGCAGTACTACGGCGACGACCTCGGCGAGTGGCTGCAATATGGCGCCAGCCCGCGCGCCACCATCGCCCTCGACCGCACCGCGCGCGCCCTCGCCTGGCTCGACGGGCGCGACTACGTCACCCCCGACGACATCCAGACCATGGCCTACGACGTGCTGCGCCACCGCATCCTGCTCAGCTACGAGGCGGAGGCCGAGGGGGTCACGCCGGACAGCTTCATCGAGTCGCTCATCGCCCGCGTCGCCGTGCCATGATCCCCGGCCTCAACCGCCTGCGTCAGCTCGGCCTGGAAAAGGCCCCCACCGACGCCGATGGCGCCGGGCTGGTGGCGCTCGACGTCGAGCGGTTGATCGGCCTACGCCAGGGCGCCACTGGGCTCAACCTCGGCGCGCGCAAGGTGCGCGCGCTGCACGCCGGTGGCCACCTCTCGCCGTTCAAGGGGCGCGGCATGGAGTTCGACGAGGCGCGCCCTTACCAGCCCGGCGACGACATCCGCGCCATGGATTGGCGCGTCACCGCACGCACCGGCAAGCCCCACACCAAGCTCTTTCGCGAGGAGCGCGAGCGCTCCGTGCTCATCTGCACCGACCTGCGTCCGACCATGCTCTTCGCCAGCCGAGGCCGCTTCAAATCGGTGGTGGCGAGCGAGGCAGCGGCGCTCATCGCCTGGGCCAGCGAGGCGCACGGCGACCGCGTCGGCGGCCTCATCTTCTCCGAGCAAGATGAGCTGGAGCTGCGCCCCCGACGTGGCCGTCGTGCCGTGCTGCACTACCTGCACTCGCTGGCCCAGCAGGGCGCCTGGGACCCGGCGCGCCTCGCCGACCATGGCGACCCTGCGCAGCTCGGTGTCAACCTCGCACGCCTGCGCCGCGTCGCCCGCCCCGGCTCGCTGATCTTCATCCTCAGCGACTTTCGCGGCCTCGACGAGGCGTGCGAGACCCAACTCGCGCTGCTCGCGCGCCACAGCGACCTGGTGCTCGGCTTCGTCCACGACCCCCTCGAAGGCCACCTGCCGCCGCCGGGGCGCTACCGCCTGACCGACGGCGAGCGCGCCCTGGCCATCGACACCGCCGACGGCCAGTGGCGGCGCGACTATCAAGCGCGCTTCGCCCACCACCGCCAGCGCCTGGCGCAGCTCTGCCTGCGCCGCCGCCTCTACCTCTTCGACCTGGCCACCGACGCCGACGTGCCCGCCACCGTGCGCGAGGCGCTGGAGGGTCGGCGGTGAAGTGGACTATCCCCAGCGAGCCCCTGGTGCTGCGCTCGCCGCACCTGCCCGAGCCCATCGGCTGGTGGCCGCTCGCCCCCGGCTGGCTGCTGCTCGCCGTGCTGCTCCTGCTGCTGCTCTGGCTGGCCATCCGCCTGCGGCGCAACTGGCGTGCCGGGGCGTTGCGGCGTGCCGCGCGCGCCGAGTTCCACGCTATCCGCAGCGCCTGGCAGCAGCAGCGTGACGAGCGCGCCCTACTGCGCGACCTCTCCGCTCTGCTGCGCCGCGTCGCCCTCGCCACCCAGCCGCGCGAGGCGGTCGCCGCGCTGCACGGCGCGGCCTGGCTCGCCTGGCTCGACCAGGGCCTGCCAGAGCGCAGACGCGGCGGCTTCTCCGAGGGGCCAGGGCGCGTGCTCGGTGATGCCCAGTGGCAGCCCGAGCTGAGCTGTGAGCCCAAACCGCTCCTGCGCCTGACGCGGGTTTGGCTGATGCGCGCGACCCAACCCAAGGTGGGCCTATGATCGAGTTCGCCTGGCCCTGGCTCTTTCTCGCCCTGCCGCTACCGCTGTTGGTGGCGTGGCGCCTGCGCGCCGCGCAGCGGGTGGAGGAGGCGGCCCTGCGCATCCCCTTTATCGACGACTTCGCCCAGCACGGCGCCGGTCGCCCCCAGGGCGCGAGCCGCTTCGCGCTGATCCTCGCCACCCTCCTCTGGCTGCTGCTGGTGGGCGCGGCGGCGCGCCCGGTCTGGTACGGCGAGCCGGTGGAGCTGCCGGTGAGCGGGCGCGACCTGATGCTCGCGGTGGACCTCTCCGGCTCCATGGTCGAGCAGGACTTCGACCTCGGCGGCAAGGTGGTCAACCGTCTCCAAGCAGTCAAGCAGGTGGCCGGTGAGTTCATCGAGCGGCGCGTCGGCGACCGCCTCGGCCTCATCCTCTTCGGCTCCCAGCCGTACGTACAGGTGCCGCTCACCTTCGACCGCGAGAGCGTGCGCACCCTGCTCGACGAGGCGCTCATCGGCCTCGCCGGCAAGGAGACCGCCATCGGCGACGCCATCGGCCTGGCGGTGAAGCGCCTCGAAGGCCAGCCTGCCGAGGAGCAGCAGGTGCTCATCCTGCTCACCGACGGCGCCAACACCACCGGCACC
Organism: Gammaproteobacteria bacterium; assembly: GCA_003252455.1. Lineage (GTDB taxonomy): Bacteria > Pseudomonadota > Gammaproteobacteria > Thiohalomonadales > Thiohalomonadaceae > SZUA-467. The sequence continues at coordinate 54,075 of QKED01000079.1, read as the reverse complement.
CTGGAGCCGCTCAAGGCCGCCGAGCTGGCCGCCGAGGCGGGGCTGAAGATCTACACCATCGGCATCGGCGCCGACGAGATGATCGTGCGCACCCTGTTCGGCGTGCGTAAGGTCAACCCGGCGCGCGACCTGGACGAGACCACCCTCAAAGGCATCGCCGAGAAGACCGGCGGACGCTACTTCCGCGCCCGCGACACCGAGGAGCTGGGGCAGATTTACGAGTTGCTCGATCAGCTCGAACCTGTGGTGCGCGAGACGCAGAGCTTCCGCCCGCAGCGCAGCCTGTTCCACTGGCCCCTCGGCGGCGCCTTCGGCCTCGCCCTGCTGCTGCTCTGGTGGCAGAACCGCCCGCTGCCCGTCGCCGCCCATCCCGACGAGGAGGCCCGCTGATGGAGGCGCTGCTGCACGACTTTCACTTCATCCGCCCCGCGTGGCTGCTCGCCCTGCTGCCGCTCGCCTGGCTGCTACGCCGTTGGTGGGGGCTGGAGCGCACCAGCCGCAGCTGGCAGGCGGTGTGCGACCCGCGCCTGCTCCCCTTCCTGCTGCAAGGCACCGAACAGGCGCGCCCCAAGTGGCCCTACGTCCTCGCCGCGCTCACCGGCCTGCTCGCCGTCATCGCCCTGGCAGGTCCTTCCTGGGAGCGCATGGAGCGCCCGGTGCTGCGCAACGAGGCGGCCATGGTGGTGCTGCTCGACCTCTCACGCTCGATGGACGCCACCGACCTCAAGCCGACCCGCCTCACCCGCGCCCGCCTCAAGCTGCTCGACATCTTAAAGCGCCGCGACGAGGGGCTCACCGCGCTCATCGCCTTCGCCGCCCAGCCCTACACCGTCAGCCCACTCACCAGCGACGCCGAGACCATCGCCGCGCAGGTGCCGGTGCTGGAGAGCGGACTGATGCCGAGTCAGGGCAGCCGCCTCGACCTGGCGATCAGCTCTGCCATGGAGCTGCTCCAGCGCGGCAACGCCCCGGTGGGCGAGCTGCTCTACATCGGCGACGGCGTGGCCGAAGATGACGCGCGCATCGACGCCGCCATCGACAAGCTGCGCAAGGCCGGTTACCGCCTCTCGGTGCTCGGCGTCGGTACGCCGGACGGCGGCCCCATCGGCCTCGGCGGCGGCGGCTTCCTCAAGGACGTCAGCGGCCAGATCGTCATCCCGCGCCTCGACCGCGACGCCCTCATGGGGCTGGCGCAAAAAGGCGCTGGCCGCTTCACCACCCTGGCGGCGGACGACTCCGACATCGACTACCTCCTCAGCGGCGGCGAGGAGCTGACCCGCGCCCTCGACGAGAGCGACCAGATGCAGAACAGCGACGAGTGGTTCGACGCGGGCTTCCTGCTCGTGCCGCTGCTGCTCCCCGCTGCGCTGCTCTTGTTCCGCCGTGGCGTGCTCTGGGTGGTGATCCCGCTACTACTGATCCAGCAGCCCCAGCGCGCCGACGCCTGGGGCTGGGACGAACTGTGGCAGACCCCCGACCAGCGCGGCGCCGCCGCCTTCGCCGCCGAGGATTACCCGCGCGCGGCAGCCGAGTTCGAAAACCCCGCCTGGCGCGCCATGTCCGCCTATCGCCAGGGCGACCTCGCCGGGGCGGCCAAGGCGTGGGCCCAGGTCGACAGCGCCGAGGGGCACTACAACCGCGGCACCGTGCTCGGCCTGATGGGCCAGTACAAAGAGGCGCTGGAGGCGCTCGACCGCGCCCTGGAGCTGAACCCCGACCACCGCGAGGCGCAGATCAACAAAGAGATGATCGAGGCCAAACTCAAAGAGCTGGCGGAACAGGCGCAACAGCAGCAGCCGCAGGATCAACAGCCCGGCGACGAGGGCGAGCAGCAACAGAGCTACCAACAACAGAACGGCAACGGTCAGCAGGGCCAGGGCGACGACAGCCAGCAGGAGCAGCCGCAGCCCGGCGAGCAGGGCGATGAGTCCGGCAGCGATGGACAGCAGAGCCAGGCCAACGAGGCCGAACAGTCCGACCAGCAACAGGCCGACGCCGCCCAGCCGGGTGAGGACGAGCAGCAGGCCGAGGAGGAGGGGGCACAACAGGTGCAGCCCGACCAGCCGCAAGAGGGCGACAAGAGCGACAAGCCCGAGGGCGACCAGGCCCTCAGCGAGATGGACGAGGCCGAGCAACTGCGCCAACAGCAGCTACGCGCCATCCCCGACGACCCCGGTGGCCTGCTGCGACGCAAATTCCAGTACCTCTATCAGCGCTTTAACAGCGGCGCGGATGAGGCACAGCCTTGGTAGGAGAGGATTAACCACGAAGGGCACGAAGGGCACGAAGAGCACGAAGAGCACGAAGAGCACGAAGAGCACGAAGAGCACGAAGAGCACGAAGGTAAATGTTGGGGCGGTTAGATTATCGAGTGGCGGGGCGCCCCCAGCTTTCCCCCTCACCCCAACCAAACTTAGGGGCGAAGTGCAGCACTCTCACACTCGCCGCTTGCTGCCGTTTATGAACGCTGAGCAACCGGACAAAAACCTGACATGGAAAGCGAAGAATTCAGCAGCAAACTAGTTTTCTTAAGCGATCGTTGGTGTGAGCGAAGGGAGCTAAAACCACTGAGATGCATCCTAAATGCGCAGGCATCTCTGAATGGTTTATCCGATGGATGGTATGACTTTTTAACAGAACTCCAGACGATTCGAGCCAGGTACCACGAGTCTCTTCTCGATGACGAATTCGATGTCTTAGTGGCTTTGATTCATGCAGCCGTCGATCGGGTGGGCAGGGGCTAACGACCATACAATCCTGCTAAGTCGACACAAATGGAACGGTTTGAGACATCAGCCAGTAAGAACGATTAGATGAACCGGATTAGGCGATCACAAAGGTGTTTTTCCATCGAAAGCCATCCCTCACCATCAATAAGGTGGCCTCTGGAGGCCTCTCGCTCATTCTCGAAGAGCGAGTCGCCTGGGAGACCTACCCTAGGTTGGCCGACAAATGGATCAGACAATTAAAGGCCGAAGTAGTCGGCGAGCCGATCATCACAACCGTTGAAGGTCTCTGGCAGGTCAAGATCGCCGGGGTATTGTATTCAATTGGATTTGAGGGTCTGGAACAAACATTAGAACTCTCCGTTCAAGATCCCAAGGATAACGAGAGTCTCATCGCCATCCAGCAAGAGCTATTGGCATAACACACAACCGTCGTGGAACAGCACCATGCACAACCCAGCCGTTCGCCCTCTCTTCTACTTCCTGTTACTCCTGTGGACCCTCACGGCCACAGTCCAGGCGGCAGAGGTAAAGGTGCATGCGGACCGTAACGAGATCCACGCCGACGAATCGTTCCAGCTGGTCTTCTCCACCAGCGAGGAGCTACAGACCAACCCCGACTTCACCCCGCTGACGCGGCTGTTCGATGTGCTCAACCAGAGTTCCGGCAGCAACTATCAGTTCATCAACGGGCGCAAGAGCTTCACCCAGAGCTGGACCCTCAACCTGATGCCCAAGGGGCACGGCGAGTTCATCATCCCCTCCATCGACTTCGGCGGCATCCGCAACGACCCGGCGAAGATCACCATCCTGCCCCCACGCCATGGTGGCACCAGCAAGACGGACGATGATCTAATGCTGGAGGTGAGCTTCGACCAGGGGCAGGTCTATGTGCAGGGCCAGCTGCTGCTCACGCTGCGCATCAAGCACGCCGTGCCGCTGGCCGGGGGCAGCCTCTCGGAGCCTGAACTCTCCGACCCCGACGCGATCATCGAGCGCCTGGGCGACGACCGCACCTACGAGACCCGCCTCGGCAACAAGCCCTTCGCCATCATCGAGCGACGCTACGCCATCTTCCCCCAGCACAGCGGCACCCTGACGCTCAAGCCGATCCGCTTCGATGCCGAGGTGAGCCTGTCGCCGCGCCGCGCCTTCGACCCCTTTGCGCGCAACACCACCCAACGCCGCCTCCTCGGCGATGAACAGAAGGTGGAGGTGCTGGCCGCGCCGAGCGGTTTCAGCGGTGGCGCCTGGCTGCCGGCGCAGAGCCTGCAGTTGGTGGAGCAGTGGCCCGAGCAGGAGGCCACGCAGTGGCACGCCGGTGAGCCCATCACGCGCACCTTGGCGATCATCGCCGACGGTCTCACCAGCGCCCAACTGCCACCGCTGGAGCAGCCCCTGCCGGACGGTCTCAAGGCCTACCCGGACCAACCGGCCCTGAGCCAGCAGGCGACCGACAAAGGGCTCATCGCCACACGCCAAGAGAAGGTGGCGATCATCCCCGCCCATGCGGGCAGCTTCACCCTTCCGGCGATGCAGCTGAAGTGGTGGAACGCCGCCGCAGGGCACGAGGAGACGGCGCAACTACCGGCGCGCACCGTGACCGTCCTACCCGCCGTCGACGGCCTACAGGGCCCCCCGAGCACCAATCCGGTCAACGCGGGTGACGCCTCACCCCTCCCGACCGGCACGGCGGGCGAGGTAGGTACGCGCGTGAACGATGGCGAGCGGCGTCTCTGGCAGGGGCTGAGCGGCCTCTTTGCGCTGCTCTGGCTCGCCACCCTATTGCTCTGCTGGTGGCGCGCACGCCGGGGTGCCGCACCCGGTAGCGGCCAACCCGCGCGCCCGAGCGACACCCGCGCCCTGCGTCAACAGCTGCAGCAGGCCTGCACCTCGGGCGATGCGCGCCGCGCCCGCGCCCTACTCCTGGAGCTGGGCGAGGCGCTCTGGCCCGATGCCCCACCGACCACCCTGCGTGAGCTGGCCGAGCGCTGTGGCCCGGCCATGCGCGACTGCACCGAGGCGCTGGACGCGGCGCTCTACGCCGGCGCCGAACAGGCGTGGGGAGGGGCGAGGTTGTGGAGTGCGGTAGAGGGTTGTCGACCCGCCGAGAAGGGGCGCCGAGGGTCGGCGCTCAAGCCTCTCTATCCCGCTTGAGCCGAACCGAGCGCGCACGAATCGGATAAAGGCCCCTGACGGGGCCCTGTCTAGGTCACGTCGCGCCACTCCCTGCCACGGCCGCCGCCGTCTGCCGATACTGCCCGACCAGCCGCACATAGTGCGCCGCCGAGTAGCGTAGCCGCGCGATCTCCTCCTCCGTCAACGCCCGCACCCGGCGCACCGGGCTCCCCAGCCAGAGGCTGTTGCCGGTGAGCACCTTGCCAGGCGGCACCAGGGACCCCGCGCCGACCATCACCCCCGGCTCCACTACCGCACCATCGAGCACGATGCTGCCCATGCCGATGAGGCTCGGACCGTGGATGGTGCAGCCGTGCAGGGTACAGTTGTGGCCGACGGTGACGTCATCGCCGATCACCAGCGGATGGCCGCCTGGGCTCTGCGGATTGTCGTGGGTGACATGCAGCACCGTGCCATCCTGCACGTTGGAGCGGGCACCGACGCGGATGGTGTTGACGTCGCCACGCGCCACCGCGAAGGGCCAGAATGAGCTATCGGGGCCCACCTCCACGTCGCCGATGAGCACGGCACTGGGGTCGATCAGTGCCGAGTCGGCGACACGCGGGGTCTGGTCAAGAAAGGGGCGCAGGGTCATGCTGAGACCTTCTGTATGAAAGTGACCGGATCTCCAGGCTAGAGCCCGGGCTCCGGGGAAGCCAACACGTTGCGTGGCTGTGACCCTCAGGCGTGGCAGCGGCTCTGCACGCCAAACGCACCGCGCTCTGTCATGCCCAAGCGCAAGCTTGGACTGCGCAGTGCCAGAGTTGAGTTTGGCAGCGGCCCGCTAGGGTCAATGCCCGCCAGAGCGAGCGGGAACCAGCGCCTCGCCTCAGCGCATCGTCACCAACTCTTCGGCACTGGTAGGGTGCAGGGCGACGGTGTTGTCGAAGTCCGCCTTGGTGGCGCCCATCTTCACCGCCACGGCGAAGCCCTGCAGCATCTCGTCGGCGCCCAGACCGATGATGTGTACACCCACCACCTTCTCCTGGGCGCCGACGCAGACCAGCTTCATGGCGGTCTTGGAACCGTGCTGGGTGAAGGCGTGATACATGGGGGTGAAACGGGTCTGATAGACCTTCACCGCGTCACCATGCAGCTTGCGCGCCTCCTCCTCGGTGAGGCCGACGGTGCCGATGGGCGGGTGGCTGAACATCACCGTGGGGATGTTGGTGTAGTCGAGCTTACGCTCACTCTGGTGATTGAACAGCCGATCACCGAGACGGCGTGCGGCGGCGATGGCCACCGGGGTGAGCTGGGCACGGCCGGTGGCATCGCCGACACAGTAGATGCCGGGCACCTGGGTGTTCTGGAACTCGTCGGTGGGGATGAAGCCCCGCGAGTCGGCGCGCAGGCCAGCGGCTTCGAGGTTGAGGTCGGCGGTGAGTGGGGCACGCCCGACGGCCCAGATGAGGGTGTCGAAGCCGCTCAGGGTGTGGCCGCCAGAGCCGTGCAGGGTGAGTAGACCGTCGGCCCCCTTCTCGACCCGCTCCAGGGCGATGTTGGGCAGGATGTTGACCCCGGCCTCGACCATCTCCTCCATCAGGGTGTCGCGCAGCATGTCGTCGAACCCGGCGAGAAAGTGCTGGCCGCGCAGCAACAGATCGACCTCGCTACCGAGCGCATTGAGCAGCCCGGCCAACTCCACGGCGATATAGCCGCCGCCAACCACGGCCACGCGTCCCGGCTGCTCGGTGAGGGCGAAGAAGCCGTCCGAGGTGAGGCCGTGCTCGGCCCCTGGGATCGCCGGGGTGATGGGGGCGCCGCCGGGGGCGATGACGATGTGGTCGGCGGTGTAGAGCTCGCCGTTCACCTCCAGGGTCTTGGCGTCATGGAAGCGTGCCTTACCCTGGATGAAGTCGATGTTGGAGTCCTTCAGGTAGTTGCCGTACCAGCCGGTGATGCCGTTGATATAGCCCTCGCGCGCCGCGACCAGCTTGCCCCAATCGAAGCCATTCACCTGCAGATCGAAGCCGTAATCCAGCGCATCGCGCACGGCGTGGGCGATGTGCGCACCGTTCCACATCACCTTCTTGGGCACACAACCGATGTTGACGCAGGTGCCGCCCACCTTGGCCATCTCCACCACCGCGCACTTCTTGCCGTACATGGCCCCACGCTCGGCGGCGGAGAGGCCGCCGCTGCCGGCACCGATGGCGATCAGGTCGTAGTGTTTGCTCATCTTGTCTGGTTCTCCTGGTTGGTCGCGCCCAACGCTGGGGCAAGGCGGATGATAGCAGAGGCGGCCACACCACCCCGCTGGGGCGAGGGGGCTGAATTGGGGGCCGCTGGTCGCCGATTCATCGATTGGGTTTGAAGTGGTTCACAGATTGAGACATTATCACCCCTTTGGCCAAAGTTACGCTGCCAATGCAGCAAGAGTGCCCCGCATGCAGTCGCTCAAGTTCGAATACAGCTACCGATTCGACGATGGCCGGACCGAGGAGTTCGTGGTCCATCTCGACCCCGAGAGCTTCGATCTGCTCGATCTCCCCCCCGACGACCTGCCGGAGTGGACGCGCCTGGGGTTTCATCAGTGCTTCAACTGCCCCCTCGATGTGGCCTATGACGAGCGCTGCCCGCTGGCCGTGAGTCTGGTCAATCTGGTCGAGCGCATGGGCGAGGTGACCTCCTTCGTGCCGGTGAGCGTCGAGGTACGCACCGGCGAACGCACCATGAGCCGTACCACCTCGGCGCAGGAGGGGATGAGTTCGCTGATGGGGCTGCTGGTGGCCTCCAGCGGCTGCCCGCATACCGCCTATTTCCGCCCCATGGCGCGCTTCCACCTGCCCTTCGCGAGCACCGACGAGACCATCTATCGTGCCGCCACCATGTACCTTCTTGCACAGTACTTCCGCGAACGTGTCGGTATCGAGGCCGAACTCGACTTCGAGGGGCTGCTCGACATCTACGCCGAGGTGGAGACGGTAAACAAGGCCATGGCCATGCGCCTGCGCAAGGCGCACAACGACAGTGGCGTCAACGCCATCGTGCTGCTCGACATGTTCGCCAAGAGCATGCCGGTGGCCATCGAGGAGTCCCTGGAGACCTTCCAGGGGCTCTTTCACCCCTACCTACGCTGACGCTCCCCGAGCTGTACCCGAGAGATTTTCTCAACTTAATACTTGACTATTTTTATACGGATTCATATAGTCATTGCCAAGCAGACACTGCTTACATCCCCCAAGACCCATGTTGAGGAAGGTGCCCCCACCTTCCTCTTTTTTTGTCTGCGAGATCCATCGTGCGTGCGACCACACCACCGAACGGGTGGCGCCAGCACACCTCTCAGGGGGTGGGGCGTCACCCCAGTGGATGCGCAGCACCTCAGGGGGGGGTGGGGCGTCAGCCCCAGTGGATGCGCAGCACCTCAGGGGGAGGGGCGTCAGCCTCGGTGGATGCGCAGCACCCGGTCCAGCGCACGCACGCGACGCAGGATGCGCGCGAGGTGGCTGCGATTACGCACCCCCACGGTAAGGTGGATGGAGGTGCTGATACCGTCACGCTGCTCCAGGGTGACGTTCTCGATGTTCGCGTCGGTCTCGGCGATGGCCGCCGCCACGGTGGCGAGTACGCCACGCTGGTTGTTCACGTCCACGCGCAGGTCGACGGAGAAGTCGCCGGCGGCGTCCTCCTCCCAGGCCACCTCGATCCACTTCTCCGGGTGCTTGCGAAAGTCTGCGCTGTTCTTGCAGCTCTGCAGATGCACCACCACCCCGCGCCCGGCGGAGAGGTAGCCGATCACCGGGTCACCGGGGATGGGACGGCAACACTTGGCGAAGCTCACCACCGACCCCTCGGTACCCTTGATGAGCAGCGGGCCGCTGCTCTGCACCCGCTCCTGCGCCGCCGTCTCCTCCTCGCTGCGGGCGAGCCGTTCGGCGAGCACCGCGGCCATGCGGTTACCCAGCCCCACCTCGGCCAACAGGCTCTCCACCGTATCGAGGCGCAGCTCTTGCAGCAGGCGGTCGAGGCGCTCCAGGGGCAGGCTGTCGAGGGTCAGGGCGTGCACCGCGAGGGCCTGGTTGAGCAGGCGGCGTCCGAGCACCTCGGACTCGTGGCGCTGCATGTTCTTCAGGTAGTGGCGGATGTTGGCGCGCGCCTTGGCGGTGGTGACGAAGTTGAGCCAGGCGGGGTTGGGCCGGGCGCCGGGCGAGGTGATCACCTGCACCCGCGCGCCGCTGTAGAGGCGGCTGCTCAGGGGGGCGAGGCGGTGGTTGATCTTCACCGCCACCGCGCTGTTGCCCACATCCGTGTGCACGGCATAGGCGAAGTCCACCGCCGTGGCGCGCTTGGGCAGCTCCATGATGTCCCCCTCGGGGGTAAAGACGTAGACCTCGTCAGGGAACAGGTCGACCTTCACATGCTCCAGGAACTCCAGTGAATCACCGGCGCTCTTCTGCATCTCCAACAGGCTGCGCAGCCACTCGCGGGCGCGCGCCTGGGCCATGTTGCCGTTGCCGTCGCCGCTCTTGTAGAGCCAGTGGGCGGCGATGCCCGCCTCGGCCACGCGGTCCATCTCCTCGGTGCGGATCTGCACCTCGATGGTGAAGCCGAAGGGGGTCTGCAGGGTGGTGTGCAGGGACTGGTAGCCGTTGGTCTTGGGGATGGCGATGTAGTCCTTGAACTTGCCCGGCACCGGCTTGTAGAGGTTGTGCACCACGCCGAGGGTGCGGTAGCAGGCGTCGACGTTCTGCACCACGATGCGGAAGGCGTAGACGTCGCTCACCTCGGCGAAGGAGAGGTGCTTGCTGCGCATCTTCTTATAGATGCTGTAGAGGTGCTTCTCGCGACCGAAGACGCGCCCGGCGACCCCCTCCTGGGCCAGACGCTGCTCCAGCGCACCGAGCACCTTCTGCACCACCTCACGGCGGTGGCCACAGAGCTTGCGCACCTGCTCGCTGAGCACCTTGTAGCGCATCGGGTAGTAGGCGGCGAAGCCCAGCTCCTCCAGCTCGTGGCGCATGGCGTTGATGCCGAGGCGGTTGGCGATGGGGGCGTAGATCTCCAGCGTCTCGCGGGCGATACGGCGCTTCTTGTCCGGGCGCATCACGCCCAGGGTGCGCATGTTGTGCAGGCGGTCGGCGAGCTTGATCAGGATGACGCGGATATCGCGCACCATGGAGAGCACCAGCTTACGCAGGTTCTCCGCCTGCGCCTGGGCCTTGGACTCGAACTGGATGTGGGTCAGCTTGCTGACGCCGTCGACCAGCTCGGCGACGTCGTCACCGAACAGGGCGGCGAGCTGCTCCTTGGCGAAGGGGGTGTCCTCGATGACGTCGTGCAGGATCGCCGCGATGATGCTGCGGCTGTCCATGCGCATCTCGGTGAGGATCTTGGCCACCTGGATCGGGTGGTAGATGTAGGGCTCGCCGCTCATGCGGGTCTGCCCTTCGTGCGCCTCGGCGCCGAACAGGTAGGCGCGGTAGATCTCCGCGACCTGCTCCTTGTCGAGGTAGCTCTCGAGCATGGTGCACAGGTCGCTGATCAGGAACACGGTGGCCTCCAAAGGCGCGTGTGAGGTTTTTTACTCGGCGTCGTCCAGGATCGGCATGACGGGGGTGGGGGCGGGACGCTCGGGGTTGTACTTGTCGAGGTCCTTGGGGTTGATCTTCTGCTCGGCGATCTCGCGCAGGGCGACCACGGTGGGCTTGTCGCCATCCCACTCCAGCTTGGCCTCGGCACCGTTGGCCAGCTGACGGGCGCGCTTGGTGGCGGCCAGCACGAGTTCAAAGCGGTTATCGACGAAGGCGAGGCAATCCTCAACGGTGACGCGGGCCATGGGGTAAACACTCCAGGTAGAAATCGGGGAACGTTTGATCTTAAACCAGCGCGGGGTGACAACGCCAGCGCATCGACCACGCGGCCAGGGGCAAACGCCATCGCCACGGCAAGGTTCGGGGCGGTGGTGACCCAGGTCCTAGGAGAATAGCTCTCATTCGACGCGCCAGCGGGCAATGGCCACGCCTCGGCCCGCGCGGTGGAGAGGCCCCGAGCGGGCCCACTCAGACGGTCAGCCGCTTGAGCTGGTCGAGCAGGGCGTCGCGCAGCTTGAACAGGCCGTGCAGGCGGGTGCGTGCCTCACTGCCGCGCCCACTACGGTGCAGGCCGAGGAGGACATGGGCCAACTCGTGCACCTCCAGGTGCAGACGCTCGATCTCCTGGATCGCCGGGTGGTTGGCGTAGCGCCGCCGACCGTTGGTCTGCAGCCAGTGGCCGAAGCGACACTGGCGGTGGTCGAGTGGCGGCGGGGTGGCGTGCGCCCCGCCCAGCAACTGCTCGATGGCGCGGATCCAGGCGCGGTGCTCCACCCCGGCGTAGAGCAGCGGCAGGTCGTCTCGGCTCAGGGCGCGCTGCTCGCGCCACACGGGGTCGGGGCGCCACTGCGCCACCCACTCGGGCAACTGCTGGGCCGGCATGGGCCGGGCGATGCCAAAGCCCTGGGCCAGTTCACAGCCGAGCTGCAGCAGGATGCGCCCGTGCTCCACCGTCTCCACCCCCTCGGCCACCGCCTCACGGCGGAAGGCGGTGGCAAGCCCGAGCACACCGTCGAGGATCGCCAGGTCCTCCGGGTCGTCGAGCATATCGCGCACGAAGCTCTGGTCGATCTTCAGCTGCGCCGCCTGTAGCCGCTTGAGATAGGTGAGCGAGGAGTAGCCCGTCCCGAAATCATCCAGGGCGAAGCGCACACCGAGGTTGTCGCAGGCGCGGATCACCGAGGCGACCATGCCCAGGTCCTCCAGTGCGCTGGTCTCCAGCACCTCCAGCTCCAGTTGGTGCGGTTCGACCCGGGGGTGGCTGGCGAGCAGGGCGTGCAGCCGCTCCATGAAGTCGCCCTGCTGCAGCTGGCGGGCGGCGACATTGACGCTCACCGGCAGTGCCAACCCCTGCGCCTGCCACTGCTCCATCTCGCCCAGGGCGCGGTCGATGACCCACTCGCCGATGGCCACCCCCAGCGGCAACCCCTCCACCACCGGCAGGAACTCGGAGGGTGCGAGGGTCCCCTTCTCGGGGTGTTGCCAGCGGATCAGCGCCTCTACCCCCACCACCTCGCCGCTGCGCATGTTCACCTTGGGCTGGTAGTGGAGCACGAACTCCTCGTCACGCAGGGCCTGCCCGATGCGCTCCAGGCTCTCCTGGTGGCCGCGCACGTGGCGGTCCTGTTCGGCGTCGAAGAGGTGGTAGCGGTTGTGGCCCGCGAGCTTGGCCTGATACATGGCCTGATCGGCCTGGCGCAGCAGCTGCTCGGCCCCCACCTCCTCCGGCGCCTGCGGGTAGAAGGTGACACCGATACTGGCCGAGACCTGCACGATCCCCTCGGGGAAGTGCGCCGGCAAGGCGGCGGCGGAGAGCAGCCGTTCGACGATGGGCACGCTCTCCTGGCCATGGTGCAGGTCGATGAGCACGGCGACGAACTCGTCACCGCCGAGGCGGGCGATGGTATCCCCCTCGCGCAGCGCCTCGCGCATGCGCCGCGCCACCTGCACCAACAGCTGGTCGCCCAGCTCGTGCCCATGGGCGTCGTTCACCTGCTTGAAACCATCCAGGTCGAGATAGGCCACCGCCAGCACCTGTCCCCGGCGCCGTGCCTGCACCATCGCCTGGTGCAGACGGTCGGAGAGCAGCACGCGGTTGGGCAGGCCGGTAAGGGCGTCGAAGTGGGCGATGTGCTCCAGTTGGTGCTGCTGCTCCTTCTGCAGGGTGATGTCGGAGAAGAGCGCCACGTAGTGCAGGATCTGCCCCTCGTCGTCGCGCACCGCGCTGATGGTCAGCAGCTCGGCGAAGGTGCGCCCCTCGCGATCCTTGTTCCACACCTCGCCGTACCAGTGGCCCTTGCTGTGCAGGTCGTGCCACATGGCGTGGTAGAACTCCGCCCCATGGCGCCCGGACTTGAGCATGCGCGGGTTCTGTCCGAGCACCTCGGCGCGCGGGTAGCCGGTGATGTGGCTGAAGGCGGCGTTGACCTCGATGATGCGCCCCTCCGCGTCGGTGATCATGATCCCCTCGCGGGCGTGGGTGAAGACGCTGGCGGCGAGCATCAGCCGCTCCACCGAGCGCTTGTGCTCGGTCACATCCTCCTTCACCGCCAGATAGTGGGTGGTGTGGCCGTCGGGACCGCGCAGCGGTGAGATGCTCACCTGCTCCCAGTAGAGTTCACCGCCGCACTTGCGATTGACCAGCTCGCCACGCCACTCCTTGCCCGAGCTGATGGCCCCCCACATCTCGCGGTAGCGCGCCAGCGGGGTGAGACCCGACTTGAGGATGCGCGGGTTGCGCCCGATCGCCTCCTCCACGCGATAACCGGTCACCTCGACGAACTTGTGATTGACGTACTCGATGGTACCGGCCAGGTCGGTGATCACCACCGAGGCGGGGCTCTGCTCCACTGCACGGGAGAAGACCTGCAACTGCGCCTGGGTGCGACGCTCCTCGGTGAGGTCGCGCAGATAGCCGGTGATGAGCAGCCGCCCGGCGACCTGCGAACTGGCCAACGCCAGCTCCACCGGCAGTTCGTGGCCATCGGCACGGCGCAGGTAGGTCTCCAGCCGCTGCCCGGCGAGCTGCGGCACCTGCCCCTTGGCGACCCGCGCCAACTCCTCCGAAAAGGCCTCGCGATAGCGCATCGGCACCAGCTCCAACAGGCGTGGCTGGCCCACCATACGCACACCGGGGAGCCCGGTCATGCGCTCGGCGGCGGGGTTGAATTCGAGGATGGTGCCGGTGTGGTCGGCCATGATGATGGCGTCGAGGGCCGAGCGCATGATGCAGTCACGCCGCCCGCGGTCCTCCTCCAGATGGCGCGACATGAGGTTGAAGGCCGCGGCGGTGTGGCCCAGTTCGTCCTCGCCGTGCACCGCCACCTGGTAGCCGAGTTGACCGTCGGCCACGGCGCGCGCCCCCGCCTCCAGCACGCGCAGCTGACGGGTCAGATAGGCGCCGAGGATGTAGGAGAAGAGCGCCACCAGGAACATCTCCAACGCGGCGATGGCCAGGCTCAGGTCGCGCGCGTCGCGGGCGATCTCCTGCACGCGACGCACATCGAGGCCCAGCTCGACGCGCCCGTAGTCGATGCCGGCGACGCGGATCGGCACCTGCACGTCGAACACCTGATCGTCGGTCTGCTCCACATGGAAGTCGCTGCTGAAGGCCTCCCCGGCGGCGCGTGCCGAGTGGCCGCGTCGGGCCAGCTCCTTGCCCTCCTCGTCGAGGATGCTGACGTAGACGATGTCCTGATTGCGCATGGTCTCGTCGACCAGGTTGAGCAGCCGCGCCAGGTCGTGCGAGAGCACCGCCTCCTTGGCCGCCCCGGCCACCAACGAGCTGACGCTGGCGGCGCGCTGTTGTAGCTGGGTCTCGGTGCTGTCGTGCAGGTAGTAGAGCACCTGGCTGATGAGCAGGGCGAGCAGCAGCGCCTCGATCAACGCGATGCCGAGGATGGTCTTGGCGCGAAACGAGAGCGAACGCAACCCCATCACCGCTTCGCGCCCTCCTCCGGGTCGAGCTGCAGGGCGCGCACATCGGCCCAGTCGCTATCCTCCGCCGCCTGCCAGCCGTCGATGTGCAGGCTGTCGAGCAGCGAGCGCCCCAGCGGGTCGTCGGCGAGGGCGACGAAGGCGTCGCGCAGCCGACTGCGCTGCGCCTCGCTCAGGCGCGGGTGGGTGGCGATGGGGTGTGGGGTATAGGGTTGGCTGGTCCAGATCACCCGCAGCTGGTCGCGCACCTCCGGCGCCATGCTCAACAGGGTGCGCACCACCCCGCCGCCAGCGGGGTAGAGCCCCTTGATCACCGCGTGGTAGACCGAGTCGTGGGAGGCGACGTAGCGCGGGGTGATGTGGTGGCCCTGGGCGGCGAACTCGGCACGCACCAGCAGGGTGGCGGCGAAGGCCGCGGGGCTGGGGAAGGCGATCTCCGCCCCCTCCAGCGCCGCCAACGACTCGATCGGGCTGTCGCGCCGCACGACCAGGATGCCGCGCAGCGCCTGATTGCGCGCGTGGAGCAGGGCACGGTAGCCGGGGTTCTCGCTGAACAGGCGGTAGTGGTAGGGGTTCATGTAGGCCAGGTCGTACTCACCGGCGGCGAGCCGCTCCTCGAACATGGGGATATCCGGCGCGGTGCGAAAGCGCAGCTGGATGCCGCTCACTGCCGCCACCCGCTGCAGCAGCGGACCCCACTCCTCGGCCAGACGGGTCGGGTTGTGCTGCGGCACCACCCCCACGGTGAGCACCTCGGCCCCGAGCAGGGCGCTCCAACCACACATGACGCAGGCCAGCAGCCAGAGAGGGGCACGGCGGGTGAGGTGGAACGACATGGGCACTCCGGGCATTAACGACTCAGCCATGGGTAGACACCCATCGCGCGGGCAAGTGTATCTCAATCGCGGCCACGGCTACGACGCCTCTCAACCCTGTGGGGCCAGTTTCTCCAACTCCGCCAGTAGCTGGTCGCGCAGCCCCTGCAGGGTCACCATCGCCTGCGCCGCCTCCTCGCCCTGGCCGTTGCGCTGCAGCGCCACCAGCCGCTCCCCCTCGTGGTGCACACGCCGATGCAGCTGTTCGATCTGGGCAAAGGCCGCCTGCCCCGCGTAGCGCGCACGCATCGGCCCACTCAGCCAATAGCCGAAGCGGCAGAGGCTCGATGCCAGGGGCGGTGGTTCGATGCGCTCGCCGCGCAGGTAACCGGCCAGCTCGCGTACCCAGGCACGGTGCTCGACCCCGGCGTAGAGCAGCGGCAGGTCGTCACGGCTGAAGGTGGGCTGGCTGCGCCACACCGGGTCGGGCTGCCAGCTACGGACCCAGTCGGGCATCTCCTTGGCCGGCATCGGGCGGGCGATGCCGTAGCCCTGGGCCAGCTCACAACCGAGCTGCAGCAGCAGGCGCCCGTGCTCGACGCTCTCCACCCCCTCGGCCAGGGCCTGGCGGCGGAAGGCGGAGGAGAGGCCGAGCACCCCTTCGAGGATCGCCAGGTCCTCCGGGTCGTCGAGCATGTTGCGCACGAAGCTCTGGTCGATCTTCAGCTGGTCGGCCTGCAGCCGCTTGAGGTAGGTGAGTGAGGAGTAGCCGGTACCGAAGTCATCGAGGGCGAAGCGCACACCCAGCTCGCCGCACGCCTCGATGAGGCTGGAGACCTGTGCCAGGTCCTCCAGCGCACTGGTCTCCAGCACCTCCAGCTCCAACTTGCGCGGCGAGACGCCGGGGTGGGCGGCGAGCAGGTTGCGCAGCCCCTGCATGAAGTCGACCTGCTGCAGGTGGCGGGCGGAGATGTTGACGCTCACCGGCAACTGCAGCCCCATCTCGCCCCAGCGCTCCAGCTGATTGAGCGCCTCGTTGAGCACCCACTCGCCCAGCTCCACCGCCAACGGGTGCTCCTCCACCACCGGCAGGAATTCGCCCGGCGCCAACAGCCCCTTCTCCGGGTGTTGCCAGCGGATCAGCGCCTCGGAGCCGACCACCGCGCCGGTACGCATGTTCACCTTGGGCTGGTAATAGAGGACGAACTCCCCGGCGCGCAGCGCCTGGGCGATACGCTCCAGGCTCTCGTGGTGACCGCGCACATAACGGTCCTGCTCGGCGTCGAACAGGTGGTAGCGGTTGCGCCCGGCGAGCTTGGCCTGATACATCGCCTGGTCGGCCTGGCGCAGCAGCAGGTCCGCGTCCACCTCCTCGTCACCCTGCGGGTAGAAGGTGACCCCGATGCTCGCGGAGACCTTGAGCTGCAACCCGGCGTGGGTGATGGGCTGGGCCACCGACTCCAGCAGACGGGCGAGGATCGGCACGCTCTGGGTGCTCTCGGTGATGTCGATGAGCACGGCGACGAACTCGTCACCGCCGAGACGGGCGATGGTGTCCCCCTCGCGCAGCACCGCATGCATCTGCGCGGCCAGACTCACCAACAACTGGTCACCCACCTCGTGGCCGTACTGGTCGTTGATCTGCTTGAAGCCGTCGAGATCGAGGTAGGCGACCGCCACCAACTGCTCACGGCGACGCGCCTGGGACATGGCCTGGTGCATACGGTCGGAGAGCAGCACACGGTTGGCCATGCCGGTGAGGGCGTCGTAGTGGGCGATGTGCTCCAACTGGCGCTGCTGCTCCTTTTGCAGGCTGATATCGGAGAAGAGGGCGATGTAGTGCTGGATCTGCCCCTGCTCGTCGCGCACCCCACTGATGGTGAGCAGCTCGGGGTAGAGGGTGCCGTCCTTGCGTCGGTTCCACACCTCGCCGTACCAGTGCCCCTTGTGCTGCAGGTCGTGCCACAGCTCGCGGTAGAACGACTCGTCGTGGCGTCCGGACTTGAGCAGGCGAGGGTTGTTGCCGATCGCCTCCTCGCGCGGGTAGCCGGTGATGGTGCTGAAGGCATCGTTCACCTCCAAGATCGTCCCCAGAGGGTCGGTGATGATGATCGCCTCGCGCGCATGGGTGAAGACCCCCGCGGCCAGTTTGAGCCGCGCCTCGACCGCCTTGCGCTCACTGATGTCGGCGTGGGTCCCGGCCATGCGCAGCGGTCGCCCCTGGGCATCGCGCTCGATGAGCTGGCCACGGGTATGCACCCAGACCCAGTGCCCATCCTTGTGACGCATGCGCACCTCGGTGCTGTAGTGGTCCAGTTCGCCGCTGAAGTGACGCTCCAGCAGCGCCTGCACCACGCGCAGGTCATCGGGGTGGGTGCAGCGCTCGAAGGTAGTGACGTCGACCGGGGCCAGCTCCTCGGGGGCGTAGCCGCAGATGCCCGCCCAACGCTCGTTGATCACCATCGCCCCGCTCTGCACGTTCCACTCCCAGGTCCCCACCCGGGTCGCCTGGATGATGTTGCCAAGGCGCAGCCGCTCGGCGTTGAGCGCCCCCTCGGCGCGCAGGCGGGCGGTGATGTCGTGGATGATAGAGAAGAGCAGCGGCTGCCCCTGCTCGGCGATGATCGGCGTGGCGTAGACCTCCACGTCGCGCACCTCGCCACTGGCGAGACGGTGGCGGAAGTTGAAATAGTTGCGCTCCTCCTGCAGGGCGCGCTCGCGCTCCGCCGCCACCGCCGACGGCGGCAGGGTGTTGATGGCGTTGATCGACAGCGCCGTCAGCTCGGCGCGTGGGTAGCCGTAGTAGTGGGCGGCGGCCTCGTTGGCATCGAGGATCCGCCCGCTGCCGGGCTCGATGAGCAACATCACCGAGGAGTTCTTGTCGAAAAAGCGCCGAAAACGCCCCTCCCCCGGCGCCTCACTGACCACCGGCGGCACCCGCCGCGTGCGCGCCAGGGCCAGTGACAGGGCCACCCCGAGCAGCGTGCCGACGAGCAGCCCCCCCCACAGCCAGGCCGTGCCCGCGTCGGGGGCGACGCTCGGTGCAGCGTAGACCGCGCAGGGGGTGGCGAGGAGGAGCGCGACAAACGCAGACGCCCCCCCGCGTGCGAGGGAGTTGGGCGCGGACGGCGCGCACAGGCGGGGGCTAGGGGGGCCCAGAGGGCTCACGCCGCACGCCTCACCTGAAGGGGAGGAATGGCTCGGGTCATGGGCTAATGCTAGCTGGCCGGATCGGCCAGCGGCAAGGCGAAAATGTAGGAAAATTCCGACCTTTAAAGGGCCGTAATAGGCTAGTCGCAGAGTCCGGAGAGGAGCGCGGCGTGGCGCGTACGCTGTGCCTCCAGGAGCAGGCGGCGGGCCGCGACGATCGCCTCCAGCTCGGCCAGTGCCTGCTCGAAGCGGTCGTTGATCACCAGGTAGTCGTACTCACCGTAGTGGCTCGACTCGCTGCGGGCCTGGGCCATACGCCCGGCGATGATCGCCTCGCTGTCGGTGCCGCGCCCGCAGAGGCGCTCCTGCAGCGCCGCCACCGAGGGGGGCAGGATGAAGACACTGACGGTGCCGACGATGCGCTCGCGCACCTGACGCGCCCCCTGCCAATCGATCTCCAGGATCACATCCACACCGGCGGCCAGGCGCGCCTCGATGGCGCTCTGGGTGGTGCCGTAGAGGTTACCGAACACCTCGGCGTGCTCGATGAAGGCGCCATCGGCCACCAACCCCAGGAACTGCTCACGACTGACGAAGTGGTAGTGCACCCCATCGGCCTCCCCGGGGCGCATGGCGCGGGTGGTGTGGGAGACGGAGACCTCGATCCCGGCGCTGCGTTCGAGCAGCGCCTTGACCAGACTGGTCTTACCCGCACCGGAGGGGGCGGAGAAGATATAGAGGGTACCGCGAGGGGGGGTGTGCGCGTGCATGGGGGGCCTTTGCTCTGCTGGGGGTGGGGCGAAGCGGGCCATTCTACCACCCCTCACGTCCCCTCACCCTCCAGCGGCGCCTGACGACGCGCCCGTTGGGCATGCAGCAGGCGGGTGAAGGCGGCCTCCTCCAGCGGCCTGCCGAGCAGGTAGCCCTGCCCCTCCTGATAACCGAGGGCGAGCAACTGGGCGCGCTGCAGCTCGGTCTCGACCCCCTCGGCGATGATGCCGTAGCCGTTCTCCCGCGCCAGCTGCACCATGCGCTTGACCACCCCGACGCCGGCCCCCTCGGTGCCCAGCTCGCGCACGAAGCGACCATCGACCTTGATGCGCTCCACCGGCAGGTGCTCGTAGCGCTCCGGCGTCTCCACCAAGCGCCCACAGTTGTCCAGGGCCAACTGGATGCCGAGGCGGCGCAGCTGCTCCAGGGCGGCGAGGGTGGCGCTGTTGTTGTCGATCATCATGCGCTCGGGCAGCTCCAGTTCGAGCAACCGGCTCGGCAGGTCACTGGCCGAGACCACCCGGTGCAGCAGGTGCACGAAGGCCGGCTCCAGTGCCTGGGCCGGGCTGACGTTGACCGAGATGCGCTGCAGCCCGAGCCCCTCGTGGTACCACTGTGCCGCCTGCGCCACGGCATGGCGCAGGGTCCACTCGTCGATCACCCCGAGCAGGCCGAGTGCCTCGGCCAGGGGGAAGAAGCGCAACGGCTTGACCAGCCCCAGCTCGGGCACCGACCAGCGCAGCAGCGCCTCGGCACCGATCACCTTGCCGTCACGCAGGTCGAACTGTGGCTGGTAGTAGAGCACGAACTCTTCGCGCTCCAGGGCGTGTCGCAGCTTGGATTCGAGGTGGTGGCGGGCGAAGGCGCCGCTGTTGAGCTCCTGCGAGAAGCACTGGAAGGTGTTCTTGCCGCTGTGTTTGGCGTGGTACATGGCCGAGTCGGCACGCTGGATCAGCTCGTCCAGGCTATCGGCATCGTCCGGGTAGAGGGCGATGCCGACGCTGCTGGTGAGGTAGATCTCGCGCCCATCGAGGATGAAGGATTCGAGGAAGACATCGAGCGCCTGCTGCGCCAACCCTTCGGCGCTGGCACGGCTGATACCGTCGACGGCGAAGAGGGCGAACTCGTCGCCCCCCAGGCGCGACACCGACTCCCCTTCACCCACCAGCCGCCCGAGGCGCTGGGCCACCAGTTGGAGCAGTTTGTCGCCCACCGGATAGCCCTGGCTGCTGTTGATCTGCTCGAAGCCGTCGAGGTCGAGATAGAGCAGCGCCACGCGCGACCCCTGGCGGTGCGCCAGCTGCAGCGAGTGCTCCAGGCGGGCGTGGAACAGCAGCCGATTGGGCAGCGAGGTGAGCGGGTCGTGGTGGGCGATGAAGTCGAGTTGGGCGTGCGGCTGGCGCAGGCTGGAGAGGTCGCTGAAGAGCCCGACGTAGTGGGTGGCGTGGCCGGCGTCGTCGTAGACCGCGTTGATGTGCAGCCACTCGGCGTAGACCTCACCACCCTTGCGCCGATTCCACAGCTCGCCCTTCCAGCTCCCGCTGGAGCGCAGCGCGCGCCACATATCCTTGTAGAACTCCGGCGGGTGGCGGTCGGATTTGAGCAGGCTCGGCTTGCGCCCGATCGCCTCGCGCTCGCTGTAGCCGGTGATGCGGCTGAAGGCAGGGTTGATGGCGATGATGCGCGCGCGGTTGTCGGTGATCAGCACCCCCTCGGTGATGTTCTCCAGCAGGATCGCCGCCTGGCGCACCCGCTCGTGCAGTACGCGCCACTCGCTGGTGTCGGAGAAGGTGACCACCGCGCCGACCACGCGCTCGTCGCGGCGCAGCGGGTAGATGCGCGTGGCGGCGGGGAAGCCCTTGCCGTCCTTGCGCCAGTAGATGTCCTCGTCGTGGAACATCGGCTGCTCCAGGCTCATCGACTCGCCGATGAGGTTGCTGCGCGCGGCGGCGTTGTCGCGCGGACCGGAGTGGACCACCTCGTGGATGCTACTGCCCACCAGTTCACCCGCCTCGGCGTAGCCGAGCAGGCGCACAGCAGTGGCGTTGGCGAAGTAGCAGATGCCGGCACGGTCGACGCCGAACACACCGTCACCGGTGGAATCGAGCAGCAGGCGCATACGCTCCTGCTCGTCGCGCAGCTGGAATTCGGTGAGCTTGAGCTCGGTGATGTCGCGCCCCACCGAGACCACGTCGCGCACCTGACCGTGCTCGTCGAGCAGCGCACGCGAGGACCAGGCGAACCAACGCCACCCCTGTACCGTCAGCGCCCGCTCAACGTGGGTACTGGTGTGCGGCGCCTTGGTCAGCGCCTCGATCGCCTCCTGCGTCACCTTGCGATCCGCCTCCTGTACCAGCGGTAGCAGGCGCATACCGAGCAGCTCGTCCGGGTGGCGCCCCATGGTGCGGCTGTAGCTCTCGCTGACGTACTGCAGACGCCCGGCGCGGTCGAAGCGGATCATCAGGTCGTTCATGTTCTCCACCAGCAGGCGGTGGCGCGCCTCGCTGGCGGCGAGGTTGTCGAAGCGCTCGGCGAGGTCGGCGGCCATCTGGTTGAGCGCGGCGGCCAGGGCCCCCAGCTCGTCGTGGTGGTCGACCTCGATACGCCGCTCCAGGTCACCGTTGCGCATCGCCTGCACCGCCCGCTGCAGGCGCGAGATGGGGCGGATGATATGGTGCACCGCCAGGGCGATGAGCAGACCGGCCAGGGCCAGGGCCAGCACCAGCACGAAACCGGCGCCGTGCAGGGCGCTCATCACCGGGGTGAAGGCGAGGTCGGCGTTCTGCTCCGCGACCACGTGAAAGGTGCGGTTACCGAACACCAACTGGCGCTCGGCCAGCACCACCCGATCGCCGCTGATCCCGCTCTGCAACTCGGGCCCCCCCTGCAGCACGCCGAGCAGGGTGCCACGCAACACCAGCGAGGGGTTGCGGTGGGCGATGAGGCGCCACTCCTCGTCGAGGATATAGACCTCGTGCCCCTCGCCGCTGTCGCGCTGATTGAGCAGCTCCCACATGGCGCGTAGCTGCGCCACCGCCAGCAGCACACCATTGCGCCCGTTGCCCCGTAGGTCGCGTAGCGGCACCGCCACCTGCATCAGCGGCTCGCCGTTGGTGTTGTCGAAGAAGACCGGGCCGAAGTAGAAGAGTCCCCGACCGTGGGCGTGGCGAAACCAGCGCGTCTCGGCGTAGTTGGCCGCGCCCCCCTCGGGCACGAGACGCACCAGAGAGGTGCGCACGCGCTCGAAACCGTCGGCATCCACCAACGCCAATTCGCGGAACATCTGGCTGCGCAGCAGCAGGGTGCGCATCTGGCGGCGCTGCGCCTCGGCGGGTTGTGCCTCGATCCCGATCAGGTCATCGAAGCGCTCCAGCTCCTGGGGGAAGGTACGCAGCACCGCCTCCAGTCGCGCCGCCAGCTCGTCGGCGCGGGATTGCTGCTCGGCGTAGAGGGCGTCGAGCTGCCCCAGGTAGGCCTGGTAGGAGACGAGTGCGCCGAGCAGCAGCACCGGCCCTAGGGCGAGGACGATGAAACCGGTGATGAAGCGTGAGCGGAGACTGAGCGACAACGCCATGGATTTTCCAATACAGAGCCAAGGCCCCGGGGGGCGGGTTCAGGGCAAGATGATGTGCGCTTGACGCAACAGTTCCTCGTTGAGCACGAGGCCGACCCGCCGCGCACTCTCCAGATTGATGGCCAGGTTACTCTCCACCTGTTCGACCGGCAGGTCCGCCGGGGAGACGCCCCGCAAGATCTGCGCCACCAGGTGCGCGACCAGGGCACCGATACGCTGGTGGGTGAAACCATATGTGAGCAGGGCCCCCTGCTCAACCAGGGTGAGGTTGGGCGCGACCACCGGCAGGCCACTCAGCGGTTGGTCGTGCAGCATGCGACCGATGCGCGTCTCCAGCATGCCGTCGCGTGGCACGAACACCGCTTGCGCCTCGGAGGGGATGCGCAGCGGCGTATCGACGCCCTCCACCGCCTGCTCCAGCAGCTCCAGGCCGAGCAGCGCGGCCGCCTCACGGGCACGCAACAGGCTGTGCATAGAGCTGGCATCGGCCGGGCTGTAGGGGATGTAGACACGTTTGACGTGGGGCGCCACCTGGATCAGCCAGGCGAGGCGCACCGGGTCGTCGTTGCGCGTGGAAACGCCGGTGAAGTGGCCGCCGGGGTGGCGCAGATTGTCGACGATGCCGCTGCCCACCGGGTCGTTGACCGGGGCGAAGACCACCGGTATGGGGTTGCGCAGGGTCGCCTCGCGCACCGCCAGGGTGGCGGGGGTGGTAGAGACGACGATCAGGTCGAGCTGCTGGGCGAGCAGCCCCTTGACCAACGCGGGGAGCCGCTCGCGGCTCCCCGCCGGGCCGGGGTCGATGACGCTGACCCGGGTGATCCCCTGCGCCGCCAGCTCCTCCTTGAGGTGGGCGAAGACGGCGTGGTCGGTGGCACCGAGGCTGACCACGCCGATGCGCACCAGCGGCGCCTCGGGTGCGGCCGGTTCGAGGGGGGTACCGCGCAGCAGGAGCAGGCTCAGCGCGACCAGCAGGAGTGGGACGGTCCAGTATACGAGGCGCATCGGCCTAACCTTGCACGTGGGCGATGGTGCGTTCAGTCAAACGCCTACGATACAACAGATTGCACCAGTAAACCGGTGACACGTCACTCAGCGCCGGACGAGGCGCACGTTTTGGCCGCGTAGGGCCGCGCCCCTCACAGCCCCAGCTCGGGCCAGAGGGCGTCGACGCGCGCCTGCACCTCGGGGTCCATGACGATCGGTCGCCCCCACTCGCGGTCGGTCTCCCCCGGCCACTTGTGGGTGGCGTCGAGCCCCATCTTGGAGCCGAGCCCCGAGACCGGCGAGGCGAAGTCGAGGTAGTCGATGGGGGTGTTCTCGATCAGCGTGGTGTCGCGCGCCGGGTCCATGCGCGTGGTCATGGCCCAGATCACGTCTTGCCAGTTGCGCGTGTCGATGTCGTCGTCCACCACGATGACGAACTTGGTGTACATGAACTGGCGCAGGAACGACCAGACACCGAGCATCACCCGCTTGGCGTGGCCGGGGTACTGCTTCTTCATGCTCACCACCGCCATGCGGTAGGAGCACCCCTCGGGCGGCAGGTAGAAGTCGACGATCTCCGGGAACTGCTTCTGTAGCAGCGGTACGAACACCTCGTTGAGGGCCACGCCGAGGATCGCGGGCTCGTCCGGCGGGCGCCCGGTGTAGGTGGAGTGGTAGATGGGGTCGTGGCGATGGGTGATGCGCTCGATGGTGAAGACGGGGAAGTCGTCCACCTCGTTGTAGTAGCCGGTGTGGTCGCCGTAGGGCCCCTCGGGGGCCATATCGTCTGGGTAGATAAACCCCTCCAGCACGTACTCCGCCCCGGCAGGCACCTGCAGGTCGGAGCCGATACACTTCGTCAACTCGGTCTTGGCGCCACGCAGCAGCCCGGCGAAGGCGTACTCGGAGAGGCTGTCGGGCACCGGGGTGACGGCGCCGAGGATGGTCGCCGGGTCGGCCCCCAGGGCCACGGCGATGGGGAAGGGCTGGCCCGGGTGGGCGCGCTGCCAATCGCGAAAATCGAGCGCCCCGCCGCGATGGGAGAGCCAGCGCATGATGACGCGGTTGCGCCCGATCACCTGCTGGCGATAGATGCCGAGGTTCTGCCGCTCCTTCTCCGGCCCGCGGGTCACCACCAGGCCCCAGGTGATGAGCGGGGCGGCGTCTTCGGGCCAGCAGGTCTGCACCGGCAGCGCGCCGAGGTCCACCGCCGCGCCCTCCAGCACCACCGCCTGGCAGGGTGCGTTCTTCACCACCTTGGGGGCCATGTCGAGCACCTTCTTGAAGATCGGCAGCTTGGCGAAGGCGTCCTTCATCCCCTTGGGCGGCTCCGGCTCCTTCAAGAAGGCGAGCAGCTTGCCCACCTCGCGCAGGGCGCTCACCTCCTCCTCGCCCATCCCCAGCGCCACCCGCTTGGGGGTGCCGAAGAGGTTGGCCAACACCGGCACCGAGTGCCCCTTGGGGTGCTCGAAGAGCAGCGCGGGGCCACCGGCACGCAGTACGCGGTCGGCGATCACCGTCATCTCCAGGTAGGGGTCCACCTCGGTAGGGATACGCTTGAGCTCCCCCATCGCCTCCAGCTGCGCGATGAAGTCGCGTAGGTCACGGTATTGCATGCTCTCTCTCCGGACGGACGTAAAGCCGGGATTGTACCCCAGCCTCGGGTGGGGTCCGCGGGCAGGGCTCGGGGCGTCCGCCTACACGGGCCAACCGGAGTAGACCCGACCCCCGACGCCGATAAGGTTGCTCCCTGTGCCCCGTCTCTCTGGGGCAGAACAAGGTGCCTACCCCGGGCCCCAAAACGCAGAAGGCCCCGCCGGGGCGGGGCCTTCATGCAGGCACGTAAGGCGCAGGGCGCTTACTGGACCTTGGAGAGCATGTACTCGATGGCACCGGTCAGCTCGGCATCGGTGCAATCCATGCAGGTACCCATGGGGGGCATGGCGTTCTTACCGCTCTTGGCGGAGGCCAGCAGGGCCTCGGTACCGGCGGCCATACGCGGGCCCCAGGCCTCCTTGTCACCCAGCTTGGGGGCACCGGCGACGCCAGCGGCGTGGCAGACGAAGCACTTGGTGCTGTACAGCTCCTCACCGGTGCGCTCGGCCTGAGCGACAGCGGAGACGGCCAGGGCAGCGGCGGCCAGGGTCAGGGCGATGGACTTTTTCATTAAGGTATATCCTCATCAGGCTATGATGGCTGGAGACGCCCCTCGACAAGGGGGCAGGTTAAACGGAATAACCGCCTGAGTTTAATTAGAATTAAGGAATATTGCTATACGTAGTGACACCCTATCCGAGGGGGCCCGCAACAACCTCGGCTTGGCATGCCAACTCATTGATTCCACGAGCATTGGGTAGAACACTCGCGCGTGATGGCGCGCAGCACACGGTCTGCTCACTCCCCGATGCAACGCGTTATCGCGATACGCAGAGACCTCATCCACTCCACCTCCCGATCGACACGGCCCGCTGCGAGCCAACACACCACCGTGTAACAGCGGCAAAACGCCCCCTTCTCGCCCTCCACGACCCGCAGCTACACGTCGCCCCCCTACACATTACCGGCAAAGCCGTCCCATCCTACCCGGCTCCCGACAGAAAACGGGCAAAATTCCTACATAAAAAAACCGACATATCCGTTGCCTCAAATAGACGACAGGATAGGATCACGTGACGTTTTTCCCTCACAAGGACGTTCATGCGGCACCTTCGCAGCGGGCGTTTCACCTGGACGAAAGAGCTGCAACATGTGCCAACCACGACTTCGACTCGCCCCCCTCACCCTCGCTATCCTGCTCGCGGCGACCCCGCAGGCCGACGCCGCCACCTTCTGGTGGAACGGCAGCGACGGTAACTGGGCCGACAGCGCCAACTGGAACAGCACCGAACTGCCGAGCATCGATAACGGTGACGAGGTGCAGATGGACAGCGGTGGGACCGTCCGGGTGACCACACCGGACGCCTCGGCCGCCAGGTTGATCATCGGTGATACCTATAGCCTCACGCACGCCATCCCTGGCCACGTGGTCATCGACGCCGGCCACTTGGTCACCGATTTCGGCCTTATCGGCTCCGGCGAGCTCGGTGGTGGCAGCGTCACCCTCGACAACGGCGCCACCTGGGAGAGCAAGGCCCTGGCGTTCGGCTTCGAGGGGGCTTCCGTGTCGCTCCAACTGAGCAACGGCAGTGGACTGCTGCTCAGCGGCGAGCGCAACCCCTACTACATAAGCACGGCCTTGCACAGCGCCCCGAACAGCGGGGCCGTCTCGATCGACTTGAGCGGCGGGTCGCTGCTCGGCACACAGGGGTGGTTCAATCTCCAGGGGGGTAGCACTCCCACCACCTTGCAGCTCAACAGCGCCTCCAGGTGGCAGCACAGCAACAGCACCCTCGACGAGTTCAACTATCTCGGCAACCATGGCGATATCGACATCGATATCGGCACAGCTGCCGCCATGGAGCTCCGCGGCAACCTCGCGCTCGGCTACAGTGGTGTGGCTCAGATGCAGCTACACGACGGCGCGCAGTTCATCCTCGATGGGCGCATCAACGCTGCCCCCGAGAACGACATCTGGTACCGATATGGCTCACTGTTCGCGGGGGCCGGTGGCGGTCAGGTGGACGTGACCCTCTCTGGCGAGACCACCCTGTTGAGCCTGACCCATCTCAACCTGCTCAGCTGGGGTGACGGGGGTAGTGCCAACCTGACCCTGGATGGCGCCTCCGCTACGCTCCAAGCGGTGCAGATGAATATCGGCTCCCACTATCCCGGCACTCTCCTCCCCGTAACCGGCCTCGAAACCGACAGTGCCGGACGCATCGATCTCATCAACGGCGCCAGCCTCTCTCTGGCCACCGACGCGATGAACAATGGATTGCTGCGCCTCGGGGCTTACACCGGTGAGAGCGGCATCCTCAGCGCCGACGCCAGCAGCATCACCCTGCAGGGGACCATGTTGCTCGGTGGCTCTGGCTACAACACCGACTACCCCGACGACTACGCCAGCGGTGGCACCGGGGAGGTGCACCTGAGCCACGGCAGTCAGCTTCTTGGGGGTGGCATTTTCGTACTCTCGGAGCAGAGCCAAGTGAGCGTCGCCGACGCGAGTTATCTCTCGCTCATCGGGCTCTTCGTCGCCGAGGGTCACGCCACCATCGAGCAGGGCTCGGTGGCCGAGATAAGCCAACTCAGCGTCGGCAATGACAATTCGACCTACGACCGCCTGCCCGAGGCCGAGGCCGAGATCCTCGTGCGCAATAGCCAGATCCTGGGTGTGGACTATTTAGCGGTCGGCGTCGGCGGTAGCATGCAGCTCTCCGAGGGCACTACGGTCACCCCAGGCGACATGGGTGGGCAGCTCACCGTCTCTGGACGACTCACCCTCGCCGATAGCGGCTCCAGCATCGAAATGAGCAACCTCGACATGGGCTTCCATAGCGGTCGCACCCCCGACGACCCCGACTACATCCCAGCGGCAGCGGGCCTGTTGGAGGTGAGCGCGGGCGCACATCTGTCCATTGCTCAGGCCGTCTACCTGGTATCCGACAGCACACTACGCCTCACGGGCAGCGGTACACAGGCCGAACTGAACACACACTATTGGTTCTCCCTGGAACACGGCACGCTGGAGATACTCGATGGCGCCACTCTGAGCACCAACGAACTGAGGGTCGCCGCATACCCCCTCTCATCCGGCCCCGTTCACATCAGAGTCGATGGCAGCGAGAGCTACTGGCACAACCAGTCCGCACTGAATCTGGGCTACGACACCGATGCCTCGGTACCGATACAGATGCAGATCGATGCCGGTACGGTGCATATCGGTTCCGGCCTCTTCTACCCCAACCCCATCCCCGGCACCCCCGAACTCCAGCTCTCGGCCACGAACCTGTCACTCGGGAGCAACGCCTCACTCTCGGTCAACGGCGACCTGATCAGTCACGCCAGTGAGATCCACCTGGCCCCAGGTGCCAGCCTCCAGGTGGGTGACAACAGCCCCATCGGCACAGTCGACGGCATCACCACGATCACCGTCGGCAGCAGCCTGGCTCAAGGCGGCAACCTGCACATGAGTGGAGGATTGTTCGACTCTCAGGGAGTCCTCCAGACCAGCACACAGACTGGCAGCCGCTCCACCCTCGACCTCGACGCGGGGGCGACTTGGAACCATGCCGGAGAACTCCAACTCGGGCTCAATGGTGAGAGTCGGCTGTCACTACGTGACTACACAGATTTCGGCATATACGACCTAACACTCTTCGGTGGCGAGAGCACCCTTCCAAGCCCCTACCATCACAGCATCGGCAGCGGTGGCGACGTCGACGTGGAGGTACTCTCCGCCTCCTTCCTCTGGATCAATGGTTACGCCTCCCTCTCTATCGCCGAAGCAGGGCATCAGGTCGACCTCCTCGTCAGCGGCGATTTCAGCTATCTCATGCTTGAAGGCGTCTATCGAGACGCCGCCACAGGCGACGAACTGCGCGGTGAAACCGTACTCGGCAACGGCGGTAGCGCCAGCTTGACCTTCAGCGACCATGCCATGGGCACGCTCACCGACCTGACTGTCGCCCGTGGCGCCGGTGCAACGGGCGAGGTGCGGATCGAAAACGGTGCCACAGTGAGCGTCGCCGAAGAGCTAAGGCTCGGCGACAACGGCGGTCATGCCACACTGACGGTGGCGAACGGCCAACTCTCGGTCGGCAACGACACCCACGCCAGCGACCTACGCATCGCCGAAGGCTCCTCCGCCAGCTTCAGCGGCAGCTTGAGCGACATCGCCATCAGCGGCGACCTCGACCTCGACGAGGTGGGCAGCAACAGCCTCACCCTGAGCAACGGCGCGCGCCTGACCATCGACGGTGCGCTGATCATCGGCGACGACGACCACTTCAGCTTCACCACCGACGCCTACCTCGAAACCGCCGCCGTCACCGGCGACCTGGTCAACGGCGGCATCTTCGCCCCCGGCCACTCCCCCGCCGCCACCCTCATCGACGGCGACTACACCCAGCTGGCCGAGGGTGACCTGCTCATCGAACTCGGTGGCCTGCTGCCCGGCATCGAGTACGACACCTTGAGTATCACCGGCATGGCCCAGCTCGACGGCCTACTGCAGGTGAGCACCATCGGCGGCTTCGTCCTGAGCGACGGCAACCGCTTCGACTTTCTCAGCGCCGACGGCGGCATCAGCGGCGCCTTCAGCCAGATGCTCCTGCCTACCCTCAGTGATGGCCTCAGCTGGCACTTCGAGCAGGGCAGCCACAGCCTCTCGCTCTGGGTCGGCAGCAGCAGCGCTGTCGCCGCCCCCGAGCCCGGCACCAACCCGCTGCTCGCCCTCGCCGCCCTGCTCGCTGCCGCGCGCCTGCGTCGGCATCGCGGCCCAGCGCAGGCGTAATCGCTCGGGACGATTTGCCACGCCGGCGTGGGGGGCGACCACTCCCCTACGCCGCACCCGCGCTCGTGCCCTCGGCTGCGCGACACCTGAGGTCCGACAAGCACCCGCCACCTGACGTAGACTCTGCCCGGTCCCCCCACCGCAGGACGCCAACCATGCAGAACACCCGCCGCCACCTCGATCAGGCCGCCGAGGCCGCTATCGCTCCCCCCAAACAGGCGCAGGCGCAGGCGCAGGAGCAGTGCCTGCGCGCCCAGCCCGACTGCGGCCCGAGCGTCACCCGCTGCCACGCGCCTTATGACCTCAGCGAGCCGCTCACCATCGACAGGGAGGACTAGCGCATGGAGACACTGCACATCTCCCAACGCGTCCAACTCCCCCTGAGTGAGGTGGAGATGAACCCGATCCGCGCCTCCGGCCCCGGCGGGCAGAACGTCAACAAACTCGCCTCGGCCATCCATCTGCGTTTCGATATCCGCACCTCCTCCCTGCCGGAGCTCTATAAAGAGCGCCTACTCGCCCTCAGCGACCAGCGCATCACCCAAGAGGGGGTGGTGGTGCTCAAGGCGCAGGAGGCACGCACCCAAGAGGCCAACCGCGAGGCCGCCCTCGCCCGCCTCGCCACGCTGATTCGCTCAGTGGCCAGCACGCCGAAGAGGCGCATCGCCACCAAACCCAGCCGCGCCTCGCAGAGGCGCCGCGTGGATGAAAAGAAGAAGCGCGGGCAGCACAAGGCGCTGCGTGGGCGGGTGGTGTAGGAGCGCCCCATGGGCGCGGTGGGTAGCGGCACTCAGGATGCCGAACAGTTCATCTCGGAGCCTCAAGCCAACGGCTTGTGTGTTGGGCATCCAGACCACCCGGCAATAAGGCTGTGTTCGCATGCGGGGTGGCAAGCCGTTGGCTTGCGCTCCAGATCGGAAAACCGAACCGTCGGTAGGTCGGGTTAGCACAGCGTAACCCGACACTTGTCCAGGGCGGCGTCATACCTCTGTCTGGTCAAGCTGTGGCAAGCCGTTGGCTTGCGCTCCAATGCGAGAAACCGAACAGCGCCTCACGAAACCTCAAGCCAACGACTTGTTCGCCACCCAGGCCGGACGGTAGCTCGGCACCCTTACCTCAGCGCTGCGGTAAGGAGAGCAGACCGAGCAAGGCGGCTACAACCTCCCGCCACGCCCGCGTGAGGGGCAGCCATCCCCCCTGTGGCATGGCACACTGTCGGCACGTACGGCCCATCCCTAGCAGGCCGCGATGAGGTATCGAGATGGCGAAATGGGTTCTCTTGGGCGGCGCCTTGGCGCTGGTGCTGCTGCTCTGGGTCGGTAAGTGGCGCTGGTCGACGGAGGTGGAGGGGCTGGGCGCGGCGCTGGAGGCGCAAGCTGTCCACGTCTCACAGCCTCCCTTCCATGCCGATAGCCTGTCGGGGCTACCCGAGCCGGTGGCACGCTACCTGGCCCTGGTGCTGCCCGAGGGCCAGGCGCCGCTGCAGGGCGTGCGCCTGGCGCAACGCGGGGTGCTCAATCTGAGCGAGGGCGACAACGAGGCGCAGTGGAGCCCATTTCAGGCGGCGCAGCAGGTGCGCACCGCACACCCCGGCTTCATCTGGGAGGCGGTGCTGCCGCTCAGCATGGGGCTGAAGGTGCGGGTGGTGGACGCCTATCTGACCGGGCGCGGCCACCTGCACGCCTCGCTGATGGGGCTGGTCACCCTGGCCGAGGCCGAGCCGACCCCGATGCTGGCCGAGGGTGAGCTGCTGCGCTGGTTGGCGGAGAGCCCCTGGTACCCGACGGTGCTGCTGCCGGGTGGCGCGGTGAGCTGGGAGGCGGTGGACGGGCAGAGCGCCCTGGCGCGCCTCGACGACGGCCAGCAGCGCGTGGCGCTGCTGTTCCGCTTCGGCGAGGACGGGCTGGTGACGCGGGTGGAGGCGCAGGCGCGCGGTCGCAGCGTGGGCGAGACACAGGTAGCGACCCCCTGGATCGGGGTCTGGTCGGATTACGCGCGACACGACGGGCTACTGGTGCCGACCCGGGGTGAGGCGCAGTGGCTCATCGACGGCAAGCCCCAGCCCTACTGGCGCGGCGAGTTGAGCGACTATCGGGTCGAATAACCACCGGCCTGCGCACGGCTCAGTCGTGCACAACGCAAGAGCCCCCGTCGATGCAGATCGACGGGGGCTCTTTTTTTTTTCGCCGCATTACAGACGCTAGGCCTTGGCCTTCTCCCCTGCGCTCTCCTCAGTAGCGCGTCGCCGCACCTTGCGCCCCTCACCGTTGGCCGCCGCCGTCGGTGGCCCCACCCCCTCGACGCGCACCGAGGAGGGGTTGAGTTCACCGTTCGGCGCCTGCGTGGTGAGCAGCGGCGCGGCGTCGAGGTCTTGCGCGTCCATCATCTCCACCACCCGCTCCAGAGAGGAGATGATCAGGTGCTGCTCCCAATCCTTGAGCTTGTCGAAGCTGTCGATGAAGCTCTCCTGCAGCGGAGTGGGGGCGGCATCGAGCAGACGCTGCCCGCCCTCGGTGAGACGCAGATGCACCTTGCGCTTGTCGCTCTCGCTACGGATACGTTGGATGTACCCGTTGCGCTCCAGGCGATCGAGGATGGTGGTGACGGTGGCCTGGCTGAGACTCACCTCACGCGACACCTCACCGCTGGTGGGCAGCGCGTGGGCGGCGATCGCCTGCATCACCAACAGTTGCGGCCCGGTGAGGCCGGAGCGCTGGGCGAGACGACGGGAGTGGAGGTCGACGGCGCGGATGATGCGACGGATGGCAATAAGCACTTGGTCGTGGTTCTGCATGGGCTGAGGTTCGCTGGATGGCGGCCTACTTTGCCAGTCCAAAGTCCCTCTATGCAAGGTAGAAAACAGTTAGAACTGTAAATAATTAGGCTGTAAATTATTTGTTGAACTAAACATGTTTTCACCTGAAAGCGACATCAACATAGGCACGCACCCATTCATTAACAGCATGTTACATACACGCAGACAAACGTGTTGAATTGACAGGCACTCATCATGCACACATAATAATTCGTGTTGTAATTATTTATTCACCATCAGAAAGGAGACCTGCCTTCGGGCGACAACCCGCCATGAAACCTATCCACAGCAAGGGCGACATCCTCTTCCGCAAACCGGTTCTGAGCGATGGCGCCGCCGTTCACGACCTCATCCGCCGCTCCCCCCCGCTCGATCTCAACTCCGCCTACGCCTACTTCCTGCTCTGCGAGCACTTCGCCGACACCAGCATGGTGTGCCTCGATGCAGAGGGTGTGATCGGCTTTATCTCGGCCTACTTCCCCCCCGGCCGCCGCGACACGCTGTTCGTCTGGCAGGTAGCGGTCGACGCACGCCAGCGCGGCAAACGCCTCGCGCCGATGATGCTCGCAAGCCTGCTGGCGCGCCCCGAGTGCCGCCACGTACGCTTCCTGGAGACCACCATCACCCCGGACAACCGGGCCTCCAACCGCCTCTTCGAGCGCTTCGCCGCCGACCACGGCGCCGACATCGACAGCGAGGCGTTCATCGCTGGCGAGCAGCTCGGCGCTGGCCACCCCAGCGAGATGCTGCGCCGCGTCGGCCCCCTCGACGCGCCCCTCGCCAAGGCCTCCTGAAGGCCGACTCGGGCGGGCCCCTGCGCCCGCCCACACAACAACAGAATTCCCCCGCATTCATCTCAAAAAATTTTTCAGGAGGACAACGCCATGCGTATCTTCGAACAGCTGGAGTCCGAGGTCCGTGGTTACGTGCGCGCCTTCCCGGCGGTCTTCGACGTGGCCCGCGGCTCGCACCTGTATGACGAGCACGACAACCGCTATATCGACTTCTTCGCCGGTGCCGGTACCCTCAACTACGGCCACAACAACCCGGCCATCAGCCAGGCGCTGATCGCGTATCTGCAGCGCGACGGCATCGTCCACGCCCTGGACAAGGCGACTGTGGCGAAGAAGAACTTCCTGCAGAAGTTCCAAGACACCATCCTCGCGCGGCGCAATCTCAACTACAAGGTCCAGTTCACCGGCCCCACCGGCACCAACGCGGTGGAGACCGCGCTGAAGCTGGCGCGCATGGTCAAGAAGCGCTCCAACGTCATCGCCTTCACCAACGGCTACCACGGCCTGACCATGGGCTCGCTGGCGGTGACCGGCAACGACTTCTACCGCGACGAGTCCTACGGCGCGCGCAACAACGCCGACTCGGTCCCCTACGACGGCTACCTCGGGCCCGATACCGACACCATCGCCTATCTGCGCAAGTTCCTCGCCGACGGCTCCTCCGGCATCGACCTACCCGCCGCGATCATCGTCGAGACGGTGCAGGGCGAGGGGGGCATCAACGTCGCCTCCATCGAGTGGCTACAGCAGCTCGAAGCGCTCTGCCGTGAGTTCGATATCCTGCTCATCATCGACGACATCCAGATGGGCAACGGGCGCACCGGCACCTTCTTCAGCTTCGAGCGCGCCGGGCTCAAGCCGGATATGGTGACCCTCTCCAAATCCATCGGCGGCGGCCTGCCGATGGCCATCCTGCTGATGCGCCCGGAGCTGGACCAGTGGCGCCCCGGCGAACACACCGGCACCTTCCGTGGCAACAACCTCGCCTTCGTCGCCGCCACCGAGGCACTCGGCTACTGGGACAACGACGACTTCGCCACCGGCGTGCAGTACAAGGGCGAGATCATGCGCGAGGAGCTGGAGCGGATCGTCGCCAAGTATCCGCAACTGGCGATCGAGCTGCGCGGCATCGGCATGGTCTGGGGCCTCGATATGGGCCAACGCCCCGGCTTCGCCGCCGAGGTCTCCGCCGAGGCGTTCGCCAACAAGCTGGTGATCGAGCTGGCCGGAGCCGAGGACAACGTGGTCAAATTCCTCCCCGCACTGACCATCGAGGAGGAGGTGCTGCGCGAGGGGCTGGCGATCGTCGATGCCGCCATCGGCAACCTGCTGGCGCGTAGCGAAGAGGCGCGCCGGGGGGTGGTGGCATGATCGTCCGTACCCTCGACCAGCTCATCGGCACCGAGCGCGACGTGCACGCAGAGGGGGGCCAGTGGGTCAGCCGCCGCTTCGTGCTCGACAGCGACCAGGCGGGCTTCTCGTTCCACGAGACCATCATCAAGGCGGGCACGGAGACCCACATCTGGTACAAGCACCACATCGAGGCGGTCTACTGCGTCGCCGGTGACGGCGAGATCGAGGAGCTCAAAACCGGCGAGATCCACCCGATCAAGGACGGCACCCTCTACCTGCTCAACGCCCACGACGAGCACCTGCTGCGCGGCGGCAGTGAGGACATGCGCCTCATCTGCGCCTTCAACCCGCCGCTCACCGGGCGCGAGCACCACGACGCCGACGGCGCCTACACCCCGCACCCCGAGCACGATGCCTACGCCCGCCTACGTAACGGCTAACCCCCTGCACCGGGCAGTGGCAGCCGCCGCCTGCCCGGCCCGCTCTCTGCACGATGACCCCAACGCCCCTCGATGAACAACACGCCGCACCCAGCAGCGCCCGCGCCACGGATATCCATCTGGAGCGCGAAGGGCACCGCCTACTCGGCGAGCTGAGCGAGGCCGCCGAGCAGATCCCCTGGGGCATCGGCCTGCTGCAACTGGCCTGGACCGCCGGGCCGGTCACCTACATCGCCGCTGCCGGTGGCTACTACATCGGCTACGGCAAGAGCCTGCCCAACGAGACCCTGGTCTTCTTCATCGGCTACACCGTGCTCGCCGGTGTGGTCGGCCTGCTCGCCAACCTCGGCCACAAACTCGGCAGCGAGCGGCGCCAACGGGCCCGTCAGCGCACCTATGCGACCACCGTCGACCAGCTCGGCGAGCTGCTGTTTCGCCTGCGCGACCTGGAGCTGGCACAGCTCGAACCGGCCCAGCGGCGCACCGCCGCCGCGGGCAAGCTACTGGCCCAGGGCGAGTTGAGCCCCGCCGCCCTGGCCCTGGTGGTCGAGGAGCTGAGCGACGACAAGGCGCTGGCCGAGAGCGCCCATCGCCTGGAGCTCTACCGGCGCAACGGCCTCAACAGCCGCAGTGACGACCTGCGCGCCGAGGCCGAGGTGCCGCTGCGCGAGGCGCTGGCGCGCCTCGGCGAGCAGAGCCCGGAGCTGGCCAGCCAACTGCGCGCACGCCTGGCGGGGCAGGCACCGACCCTGCGCGAAGGGGCACCGCGCCAGGGCCAGTTCATCGAGCACTGCCTCACCGCCATGGCGCGCGACAACCGCGCGCTGATCACCCTGGCCGACGTCGAGGCGCTGGTACAGCTCTGCCTGGAGCTGCTGTTCGGTCGCCACTTCACCCTGCTCGGCGTCACCTACCGCGGCGCCTGGCACCAGGCCCACGCCGGTGAGGCGCTGGAGAAGACGCGCCACCGCTACGCCATCGCCCGCGCCGTCACCCAGGGGCGCATTGAGGGGCTGGTCTCGTGGCTGGTGGAGAGCGAGGGCGCCGAGCTGCAGGACCCGCCGGGCGGGCGCGCCAACCAGCGCCTCAAACAGGAGATCCGCACGGCCCTCGACCGCCTCGCGCGGCAGATGGCACGGCTACGCTCCGCCCTGCTGCTCGGGCGCCAGAGTCGCGTCGAGCCACTGGCCGAGAGCGTGCGGGTGATGCGCGGCGCCCTGCTACTTCTGCGCGATCTACAGCACAGTCAGGAGCAGTTCCAGCGTGCCGCCCGCGCCCTGACCCGCGCCCGCACCCGCTGGGACGACCTGCTCAAGGAGGCGCCGACCCTACGCACCGGCCACGGGCGGCGCGGTCTGCGCATCAGCGAGAAGCGCCTCGGCCTCGACGAGGAGGCGCGCATCGAGCTGGCCGAGGCGCTACAGCGCCAACTCACCGACCTCGACCGCCAGCCCCTCGACGTGGAGCGCGCCCGGCGCCTGGCCATCGACCTCTGTCAGACCCTCGACCAGGCGCTGCACATCGCCCGGCCCGAGGTACAGCGCGCCATCGACACCGCCAACGGCGCCCACTTCGGCCTGCTCGAACCGGGCCAGAGCCCGGCCACCAAGATCGCCCACGGCAGCGCCATGGTGCGCGAGCTGCACCAGCCCCTGGGCCACACCGCCGAGCGCCTGGCCGCCGATCTGGTGCGCCACTACGCGGTCAACCTCGACCAGGGCGCCATCGACTTCCTGGTCGAGCACTACCGGGCCGACCCCGAGCTGCTCGCGGTGCTGGCGCGGCTACAACAAGAGGAGCCGCTGACCCACGGCGAGCAGGTGCCCGCCTCCCTCCCCCTTGCGCCCCTGCGCCCGCGCCTCGCCTGGCGCCTGGAGCTGGAGCGCAGCGAGCGCCTGCTGGAGCGCTTCGAGGGGCGCGCCGCCGGGTGAACCGGACGCCCTCACTCGCTGGCGAGGCGGTCGAGACGGGTGAGGAACTCGTCGCGCTGCTGGGCGAACGCGGCCAGTGGCTCGACCAGCTCGGCGGTGGTACGAGTGGTCCGCAGCCCCACCAGCTCACGCGCCTGCTGGTAGAGCACCTGGTGGTGGCCGGCGAGAAAGGCGAAACCGGGGCGGCGCGCGTAGCGCAGCGCGCCGAGGCCGTTGTACCAGTGGTGGAAGTGACTCTGCTCGGGACTCAGGTTGGGGCTCCGCCCCAGCGGCTCGCTGCGCAGATAGTGCTCGACGCCGTCGGCCCAGCTCTGGTGCTGACGCCGCGCCACGCGCAGTAGGGCATCGCCCGGCCCCTCCGCCTCACTGCTCAGCAGGGTACGAAAGCCCTCTTGCGGCCAGCTCTGGTACCAGGCGAGCAGCCCCTCGCCACTCATGGCGTGGGCGATGGCATGGCCCTGGGCCAGGTGACAGCCGAGGTCGAGCAGTAGGGCGGCGAGGTCGAGGGAGTCGACCCCCACCGCCACCAGGGGTGCGCGATTCTGCCGCGCCAGGGCCACCAACCCCTCCAGGGTGGTGAGCTGCTCGGGGTGCTCGGGCAGGCTGTGGAGCAGCTGACGATCGACCTTCACCTGGTCGACCGGCAGGTGCTGCAGGTAGGTCATCTGCGTGGGGTCGGTGCCGAAGCCGTCGAGTACCAACTGAATCCCCAGCTCGGCCGCCCCCTCCAGGCTCGGGGTGAGGCGCGCGGCGTCCTGATGCAGGGTCGCCTCGCGCAGCTCCAACTGCAACTGGGAGGTGACCGGGCGCGGGAAGTCGGCGGAGAGGGCGCGCACGCTGTCGAGAAAACCGGGGTGGCGCAGGTGCGCGGCGCCCAGATTGACGCCGATGGGGATGTGCCGCCCCTGGGCCTGCCACTGGGCGATCTGCGCCAGGGCGTTGCGCATCACCCAGTCGTCGAGGCGCCGCTCCTGCTCGCTCCCCTCGATGAGGGAGAGGAAGGCCTCGGGCAGCAGGCGGCCATAGTGCGGGTGGTGCCAGCGCAGCAGCGCCTCCACCCCCACCAGTTCACCATTGAGCAGGTTCACCTGGGGTTGGAAGTGGAGCTGGAACTGTGCCTGGGCCAGCCCCAGGTCGACCTGCTCCAGGGTCAACTGGCGCTGCGCCACGCGCTGGTGCTCGGCGCCGCTGTAGAGGCGGTAGGCGTCCTTGCCACTGCTCTTCGCCTGGTACATGGCCTGGTCGGCGTGGCGCAGCAGCAGGTCGGGGTCGGCCTCGTCCAGGGGAAAGAGGGTGTAGCCGATACTGGCGCTGATGCGCACCTCCAATCGACCGAGGAAGAAGGGCTGGCGTAGCGCCTGCTGGATGCGCGCGATCACCCCCTCGCAGTGGCGCGACTGGGCCTGCCCGAGCAGCACCAGGACGAACTCGTCGCCCCCCAGGCGTGCCACCGTGTCCATCTCGCGCACCGAACCCTTGAGCCGGTCGGCGACCATCTGCAACAGGCGGTCGCCGTTGGCGTGGCCGTGGCGGTCGTTGATCGGCTTGAAGCCGTCCAGGTCGAGGTAGGCCACCGCCAACTGGCCACCGAGGCGTCGGGTCTGCGCCAGCGCTTGGCCCAAACGGTCGAACAGCAGGCTGCGGTTGGGCAGTCCGGTGAGGGGGTCGTAGAAGGCGAGGTACTGCACCTGGTCTGCGGTGCGTTTGTGCTCGATACGGTCGAAGACGAGGTCGCCGATCTGCTGCACCCGTTCGATATCCGCCTGGCTGTAGGCCACCGGCTTGTTGCCCACCCCCAGGACGCCGACGATGAGGCCGTGGCGAAAGAGCGGCACGGTGAGCTCGCGCAGCACCTGGGCGTGCCCCTCGGGCAGCCCCTTGCGGTGCGGCAGACTGGCATAGTCGTTGTGGATCACCGGGCGGCGCTGGTGGATACAGTCGACCCAGACCCCAGCCTCGGCGATGGGGTAGTGGCGCCCGTGCCCCTCGGCGAAGCAGAAGGTGCTCAGGGTGTTGCTCGACCACACCTGCAGGCTGAGGCTCTCTTGGTCGGGGTCGACGAAGTGGAAGAACCCGATACGACTCTGGGTCAGCGCCTCGGCACGGTCCAGGGCCGCGCGCATCAGCGCCTCGACGCTGGCGTTGTGCCCCAGCTCGGCCAGTTGCTGGTCCAGCTCGATCAGCGCCTGGCGCATGTAGCGCTCGGTGATGTCGCGGATGAAGGCGAACAGCCGCCCACCCTCGATATCGGAGTAGGTGACACTCACCTCCACCGGCCAGGTGGTGCCGTTCTGCTGGCGGTGCAGGGTCTCGAACACCCCGCCCCCCTGCCGGTAGAGCTGCTGCAGGTGCAGGGCGATCTGCTCCGGGCTCTCCTGCCCCTCCAGGGTTTGAATGGTGCGCCCGAGCAGCTCGGTGCGGCTGTAGCCGGAGCGGTTGCAGTAGACATCGTTCACCTCCAGCACCCGCCCCTCCAGGTCGGCGACCATGAAGCCGTCGAGAGAGGTCTCGATCACCGCACGCAGGCGCCGCTCGCTCAGCTCCAGCGCCTCCAGGGCGCGCTTGCGCAGGTCGATGTCCTGCACCACGGCGATGATGTAGGCGGGACGACCGTCGGCCTGGCGCACCAGCGAGGCGCTCACCTGCACCCAGAGCGAGGAGCCGTCGGGGCGCAGATAGCGCTTTTCACGATTGATACTCCCCCCCTCGGGGGCGAGCAGCTGGGCCAACGCCAGTTGGTCGGCGGGGCGGTCCTCCGGGTGGGTGATAGCGGTGAAGGTGAGGGTGAGGAGTTCGGCCAGGGGGTAACCGGTGATCTCGCACAGGCGCGGGTTGGCCTCTAGCCAGTGGCCGTCGGGGGCGATACGCCCGAGACCGACGGCGGCCTGCTCGAAGATGGCCTGAAAGCGCTGTTGGGCATCGTCCGCTGCGGGGGGCCTGGGGGGGGTCTCACTCATGGGGTGGTACGCAAGGTGTCATAGATGGGCCATGACGAATCCTAGCCGCTTTACCCCACACGTACAAAATCCACCGCGCACGGCACCGCCCTGGCCGCGTGCGCAGAGGTCGAGGACGCGCACCCGAGGCCCGTTCAGCGCAGGCGCATCCAGGCGTGGCGTACGCCGGGGTCTTCGGTCACCTCGATGCGGAAACCGAGCTTCTTCACCAGCTCCAGCATGCCGCTGTTGTCGCTCAGGATCTCCGCCTCCATACGCTCAAGGCCCCGACTGCGGGCGTGGTCGATGAGCTGGCTGATGAGGCGGTGGGCGATGCCCTTGCCCTGCCAGGCGTCGCCCACCACCACGGCGAACTCGCAGCTGCGCCCGTCGGGGTTGGTGATGTAGCGCGCCACGCCGATCTCCTCCTCCTGCTCCTCGGCGCCGACCACGGCGATCAGCGCCATCTCGCGCCAGTAGTCGATCTGGGTGAAGCGCGCGAGCATCGAGGGGGTCAGCTCCTTGAGCGCCTGCATGAAGCGGAAGTAGCGCGAGCGCTCGGAGAGGGCGCGCACGAAGCGCTGTTCCAGCCCGGCGTCCTCCGGGCGGATTGGGCGGATGGTGAGGGTGCGCCCGTCGGGCAGTTGCATCTTGGAGATGAGCGCCACCGGGTAGGGGTGGATCGCCATATGGCCGTAGGATTCAAGCCCGGGGTTGTAGTAGTCGACCACCACGCGCGCATCCACGGCGATGGCACCGTGCTCGTCGACGATGAGCGGGTTGATGTCCAACTCGCGCACCCAGGGCAGCTCGCAGGCGATCTCCGAGACGCGCTGCAGCACGCACTCCAGGGCCGCACGGTCCACCGGCGGCATGTGGCGGAACTGGCCCAGCGCCTTGGCGATCTTGGTGCCATCGATGAGGTCGCGCACCAGGTTGCGGTTGAGCGGCGGCAGGGCCACGGCGCGGTCGCCCATCACCTCGACCGCCAGACCGCCGGAGCCGAAGGTGACCACCGGACCGAACAGCGGGTCGTTGATCAGCCCCACCAGCAGCTCGCGGCCGTTGGGGTGGCGCAGCATCGGCTCGATGGTGACGCCATCGAGGCGCGCGTTGGGGCGATTCTTGCGCA
Organism: Gammaproteobacteria bacterium; assembly: GCA_003252455.1. Classification (GTDB taxonomy): domain Bacteria; phylum Pseudomonadota; class Gammaproteobacteria; order Thiohalomonadales; family Thiohalomonadaceae; genus SZUA-467. The sequence goes on along the minus strand of QKED01000079.1, from coordinate 12,609 downwards.
CCGCCTCGATCAGCTCGTTGTAGGCCTGGCGCACGGCAGAGGCCGTGGTGATGCCCAGGCGCACGCCGCCGGCGTCGGACTTGTGGCTGATGTCGGGGGAGTTGATCTTCAGGGCCACCGGCAGGCCGATGGACTCCGCCTGCACCAGTGCCTCGTTGGGCGAGCGCACCACCAGGCTCTGCGCGCTGCGGATACGGAAGGCGGCGAGCAGCGCCTTGGACTCGCTCTCACTGAGGATCTTGCGCCCCTCGGCCAACACCCCCTCGATGATCAACCGTGCCCCCTCCACGTCCGGTGGCTCGTGGCGGCTCACCGAGCCGGGGGTCTGCACCAGCAGCTGCTGGTTGCGGTAGTGGTTGACCAGGTAGGAGAAGGCCTCTACCGCCGCCTCTGGGGTGTTGAAGCCGGGCAGCCCGGCGGCACGCATGCGCCGCCGCCCGGCGGCCACCTGCACATCGCCCATCCAGCAGTGGATCACCGGCTTCTTCTGCCGACTGGCGATCTCGGTGAGGCGCTCGGCGACCCCGTCGGGGTCGGTCATCGCCTGCGGCGTGAGGATCACCAACACGCCGTCCACCCCGGGGTCGGCGAGCACCGCCTTGAGGGTCTCGGCGTAGCGCTCGGGCGGCGCGTCACCGATGATGTCGATGGGGTTGGCGTGGCTCCAGGTGTTGGGCAGCACCTCGTTGAGGCGCGTGCTGGTCTGCTCGGTAAGGCTGGCCAGCGGCAGCCCGAGGTCGGAGGCACGGTCGGTGGCCATCACCCCGGGGCCACCGCCGTTGGTGATGATGCACAGCCGCTCGCCGCCGAGGCGGTAGTCGGCGGTGAGGATGGTGGCGGCGGCGAACAGGTGGCCGATGCGCAGGCCGCGCACCACACCGGCGCGGCGCAGGGCCGCCTCGAACACGTCGTCGGCGCCCACCAGCGCACCGGTGTGCGACATGGCCGCGCGCGAGCCCGCCTCGTGGCGCCCCACCTTCATGCAGATCACCGGCTTGGCGCGCGCCGCCGCACGCAGACCGCTCATGAAGCTGCGCGCCTGCTGCACCCCCTCGACGTAGAGCAGGATCGACTCGGTGTGCGGGTCGCTGACCAGGTAGTCGAGCACGTCACCGAAGTCGATGTCCGCCGAGATACCGGTGGAGACCACAGTGGAGAAGCCGATCCCCTGCGCCTCGGCCCAGTCGAGGATGGCGGTGCAGAGCGCGCCGGACTGCGAGATGACCGCCAGCCGCCCGGGCTTGGCGCTGCCCTTACTGAAGGTGGCGTTGAGCCCCAGCTCCGGGCGCAGGATGCCGAGGCAGTTGGGCCCGAGCAGGCGGATGCCGTGGCGCCGGGCGTTCTCGATCATCGCCTGCTCCAGTTTGAGCCCGGCAGGTCCCACCTCGCGAAAACCGGCGGACATGACGATGGCCGCCTTCACCCCGTGCTGGCCGCACTGCTCGATGATGCCCGGCACCGCCGCCGCCGGGGTGGTGATCACCGCCAGCTCCACCGCCTCGCCGAGCTGCTCCAGGTCGGCATAGGCACGCTGCCCCTGCACCGTCTCACGCTGCGGGTTGATCGGGTAGATCGGGCCCTTGAAGCCCCCTTCGATGAGATTGGTGAAGACCAGGGTGCCCACCGCGCCGGGGCGTTCACTGGCACCGAAGTGGGCGATGGAGGCGGGCTCGAAGAGACTGGAGAGGTAGTGGCTGGCCATGGAGATCCTTTGACGTCACGCGGCACACAGGAGGGTTGGGGCATCAGGATAGCCTGATTGGCACAGGTTGCGTGGTGATGAAGGTGGCACTGCACCCTTTCCCCCCGCCCCCGCTGACGGGCCGATGGCGTATAGTGCGCGCCATGGACAAGCCGACCCTCCCCCGCGACCGCCTCTTCGCCGCCCCCGAGCAGGGCGACGCGCGCGACTTCGTCTTCGACGCCCAGGTGGCGCGCGTGTTCGCCGACATGATCAACCGCTCGGTGCCCGGCTACGCCACCATCATCGCCATGAGCGGGCTGATGGCCGAGCGCTTCGCCACCCCGGGTTCACGCCTCTATGACCTCGGCAGCTCCCTCGGCGCCACCACCCTGGCGCTACGCCACGCGGTGGAGGGGCGCGGCTGTGGGCTGGTCGCGGTGGACAACTCCGCGGCGATGGTGGCGCAGTGCCGCGAGAACATCGCCGCCGACCCCGGCACCACGCCGGTGACGCTGCGCTGCGAGGATATCCGCCAGACGCCCATCGAGGGGGCCTCGCTGGTGGTACTCAACTTCACCCTGCAGTTCCTCGAACCCGAAGACCGCCTGGCACTTCTGGCGCGCATCCACGCCGGTCTACGCCCGGGTGGGGTGCTGATCCTCTCCGAGAAGGTGCACTTCGCCGACCCCGAGGTGGATGCGCTGTTCATCGACCTGCACCACGCCTATAAGCGCGCCAACGGCTACAGCGAGCTGGAGATCGCGCGCAAGCGCAGCGCCCTGGAGCGGGTGCTACGGCCCGACACCCTGGAGGGGCATCAGAGGCGCCTGAGCGAGGCGGGGTTTACCAGCAGCCGGGTCTGGTACCAGTGCTTCAACTTCGCCTCGATCATCGCCCGGCGGGGCGAGGCGTAGGCGCCCGCCCTTTGTGCAGGGGGGCGGCAGAGCCGCGAAAGGGCGGTAGCGAGGCAGAGCCTCGCCCACCCCACATCGACTCGCACCCCTCTCTACCACTCACCAAAAGCGCCACCACGCCCCTCGACGCCGACAGGCCGCCAACGCCTGACCAGCGAGATCCCGGTGATGCCCCGGTAATACCCCCTCTAACAGCCGCTCAAGCGCAGGCACCGCCGCCGCCGTCGGCCCATCCGCCAGCGCCTGACAGACCCAAAACCGGGTCGTCGCCTCCTCGCTGTCGAGCCCGGCGATGACCGCCTCGGGAAAGCGTGCAGTGAGCTGGGCCAGCAGGGCGGCAAAGTCGCGCTGGGCCCGCCAGATCGCGTCACAGGCGTCGCCATCGGCCTCGTCCAGTTGACGCCGCTCCTCGGCCAAGCCGTCGAGGCGCGCGATCAGCTCGACCACCTCCGGTGGCCCGCACTGCGCGGCGATGCCCTGCGGCAGACCCCCATAGAGCCGCACCTGCACCGAGGCATCGGCGCGTGCCGCCTCCAGTAGCTGTTGCAGTTTCGACATCATGCCCCTCCGCTCGGTTACCCACATGGTAACGCGCCCAAGGTGTATCCAATCTGTCCCCCGTGGCAAAATGGGCCGATAACCACAATCCGAGGAGAGCCCCATGCAACGCCGCGACTTTATCCACAAACTCGGCCTCGGCGCCCTCGCCGTGGGCAGCGCCGGTACCCTCACCGCCTGTGGCGAAAAGGAGTGTGCCCCCAGCGCCGCCGCCCCCGCCAGCGGCACGGCCCCTGCCACCGCGAACCACACCGCGCCGATCAAGTGGCGCATGGTGACCACGTGGCCGAAGAACTTCCCTGGCCTCGGCACCGGTGCGCAGAACCTGGCCGACCTCATCACCCAGCTCTCCGGCGGGCGTATCGAGGTGAAGGTCTACGGCGCCGGGGAGTTGGTGCCCGCCTTCGAGATCTTCGACGCCGTATCTCAGGGCACCGCCGAGATGGGCCACGGCGCCAGCTACTACTGGAAGGGCAAGAGCGAGGCGGCACAGTTCTTCGCCGCCGTGCCCTTCGGCCTCACCGCGCAGGAGATGAACAGCTGGCTCTACCACGGCGGTGGCATGGCGCTGTGGGCCGAGGTCTACGCCCCGTTCGGCCTGATCCCCACCGCCGCCGGTAACACCGGCGTGCAGATGGGCGGCTGGTTCAACAAGGAGATCAACAGCCTGGATGACCTGCAGGGGCTGAAGATGCGCATCCCCGGCCTCGGCGGCGAGGTGCTCTCGCGCCTCGGCGGCACCCCGGTGAGCCTGCCCGGCGGGGAGATCTTCTCCTCCCTGCAGACCGGCGCCATCGACGCCACCGAGTGGGTCGGCCCCTATAACGACCTCGCCTTCGGCCTCTACAAGGCGGCCAAGTACTACTACTACCCCGGCTGGCACGAGCCGGGCACCACCCTGGAGTGCTTCATCAACAAGGCGGCCTTCGAGGCGCTGCCTGCCGACCTGCAGGCGATCGTCCTCAACGCCTCGCGCGTGGCCAACCAAGACATGCTCGCCGAGTACACCGCGCGCAACAACACCGCCCTACGCACCCTGGTGGAGGAGCACATGGTCGACCTGCGCCCCTTCCCCGAGGAGGTGCTCGCCGAGCTACAACGCGTCTCCGACCAGGTGGTGGCGGAGATCGCCGACAAGGACCCCCTGTCGGCCAAGGTCTATGCGTCGTTCCGCACCTTCCGCGACCAGGTGGTGGCCTGGTCCGACATCTCCGAACGCGCCTACCTCAACGCACGCAACCGCTGAACCAGCGCACCGGGCCCACCGGTGTGCCGACGGCCCCAGCGGGTCACCCCTCAGGGCAGCACCCGCCGATAGGCGTCGTAGCCCTGGGTCTGTGCGTTCCACACATAGAGCCGCACACACCCTTTACAGACGAGCAGCGCCGGGGCCTGCCACCAGAGGTCGATGAGCCGCTGTGCCGGGGCGTCGGGCGCCACCTGGTCCACCACCTCGTCGGTCAGCAGCCGGGCGATGCCGTGCCCCTCGAAGAGGTTGGTGAACACATAGCTCCCACAGGGGCAGAGAAATTTGCTCGCCACCCTCAACGGGTCTCGACCAGGGTGAACGTCCGCGCCACCGCCAGCGGCGGCAGCTCACCGTCCGGCCCGGCGTAGTCACCGGCGAAGAGCTGCATCCACTCGGCGGTATCCTCACCGGTGGCCAGACGGGCGTTGCACAGCAACTTGCCCGACAGCTCCTCCATCCCCGCCACACAGTAGGCGCGATAGGTCGCCTCGTCGGCCCCGTAGAAGAGGCTACCGAGGGTATCGCCCGGGCTCCCCAGCAGCGGCGGCGGCAGCTGCGGGTAGTAGCTACCACTGCCGTTGACCCCGAGGCCCATGGCGCACTCGCCCACCTGCACCAGCTCCAGCGCCGCCTCGGAAAAGTGGAAATCGAGGCGGCACTCGATGGCCGGCGCCGCGTAACGCCACACCCCCTCCTCCGCCTTGAGCGCCCCCGAGGCCTCACCGGTGTGGCCCTGGCTGTTCACCACCAGCAGGTCGAAGCCCAACACCCCCTCCGACTCGTAGACCGCCACCTGCCCGCTGTCGGAGGTGAAGCGCCCGAGCAACAGGGGCGGATTGGCGCTCTCCGCCAGGGCCATCTCGGCAACCGGCTCGCTCAGGTCCACCGGATGGGCCACGGTGGTCGGCTCACCCATCTGCACCACAGGCGCCGGCGTCGGTGCCTCAGCGACGGCGGGCGGCTCCTGCGCACCACAGGCGGCGAGGAGGAGGGGAAGGGTGGCAAGGGCGGGGATCGAGCGCGGCATGATGGACTCCACAGTGTGAGTTGGGTCGCACCACAATAACCTCACGCGAGGAGTAGGTATAGCGGGGAAACCCCTAATAGCCGGGCGGGCACGGGCCACCCGGCCAGACGTCGCCCATGGGCGAAGGCCCCAACCCTCCCCCTTGTCGCCCCACACGCCCAGCCCCTTTACAATTTAAACGACTGTTTTAAACTCGCGTTTTATTCCCCCGGGGTCCCCATGCCGGTCAAGGCGCATAACCAGGAGACACGTGCGCGGCTGCTCGCCGCCGCCGCCGAGGTGTTCGCCGAGAAGGGCTTCGAGGTGGCCTCGGTGCGGGAGATCTGCGCCAAGGCGGGGGCCAACGTGGCGGCAGTGAACTACCACTTCGGCGATAAACGCAATCTGTACAATACCCTGCTCAACCAGCTCTTCGCCGACACCTGGAACAAGCGTGCGCCCCTGCTGCCCGCCAGCGCACCGCCCGAGGCGCGGCTGCGGGCCTTTATCCAGGCGTTCTTCGACGAGGTACTCTCCAGCGACTACGACGAGCGTGGGCGGGCCCAGGCCGCGCGCCTCTACCTGCTGGAGATGGCGCGCCCGAGCGAGGCCTTGACGCTCATCGTGCGCGACTACATCCGCCGCGACGCCGAGGAGATCGCCGCCATCGTCGGCGCCCTGCTCGGCCCCAGCGCCAGTGAGGCACAGGTGACCCTCTGCGCCTCCAGCGTGGTGGCACAGGTGCTCTACTACCTGCAATCGGCGGCGATCATCGCGTGCCTCGCCCCCGACGCACCACCCCCCCATCGGCGGGTGGCGCAATTGGCGGAGCACGTGTATCAATTCTCGCTCGGTGGCCTCACCCGCCTCGCCGCCGCGCCCCCCCCAGCCAAAGGAGAGACCCCATGCTGAGACGGACCCTACTCACCCTACTCCTACTCGCCAGCGCCCCCCTGCACGCGGGCGAGCGGGTGAGCGCCGAGGCGGCCAATCGCCCGGTGACCCTGAGCGGCTTCACCCGGCCCCAGGCGAGCCTGCCGCTGATCGCCGAGAGCGACGGCAAGGTGCTGGCTGTGGCTGTCGACATCGGTGACGCCATCCCGGAGGACGGCACCTTCGCCCGTATCGACCCCACCTTTATCCAGCTCGATCGCGAGGCGAACCGTGTCTCGCAGGCGCAACTGCGCTCGCGTATCGCCTTCGACGAGAAAGAGGTGGAGCGCCACCGCGAGCTGATCCGCAAGGGCAGCACCTCGCGCGCGACCCTCGACGAGCTGGAGCAGACCCTGCGTGACAATCGCCTGCAGCTCGATGCGCTGGTGGTCGCGGGCAAGGTGCTCGACGAGCGGCTGTCACGCACGCGGGTGAGCGCCCCGGCGGGGTGGCGCGTCACCGCGCGCACGGTGGAGCCGGGGCAGGTGGTGGACAGCGGCCAGCAACTCGGCACGGTGGCCGACCTGCGGAGCCTGAGCGTCCCCTTCGCCCTCGGCACCAGCGAGCTGCAGGCCCTTGAGGCGCAGGCGGCGCCGCGCCTGCGCCTCCCCGACCTGGGGCTGGAGGTGCCGGTGGCGCTGACCAAGGTAAACCCCGATTTCGACCCCACCACGCGTAAGCGCACGGTGGAGCTGCGCCTGCTGGAGCGCCCGCCCGGGGCACTCGGCGGGCTGCGCGCCGAGCTGGTGCTGGCACTGGCCGAGCGCAGCGGCGCGGTCTTCCTGCCCCAACACACCATCGTGCGCGACCACGAGGAGTACTGGGTGACGCGCGCCGACGGCAAGCGCTTCAGCGTGGTGCGCCTGGGGGTGGAGCAGCGTGACGGTGTGGAGTGGTGGCGCGTGACCGCCCCCGGCCTCGCCCCCGGTCAGCAGTTCGAGCTGAAGGAGTAGGCCGATGCGTCCGGTGGTCCGCTTTACGCTCAAACAGACGGTCCTGTTCAACCTGCTCTTCGTGCTGTTGATGGCGGCTGGCGCCTTCTCCCTGCTGGAGGTGCCGGTGGAACGCTATCCGCAGATCAACTTCGGCAAGGTGATCATCTCCACCTTCTACCCCAGTGCGTCACCGCGCGACGTGGAGGCCATGGTCACACGTGAGATCGAGGACGCCATCCAGGGGCTGGAGGATGTGGAGTTCGTGCGCTCGGTGAGTGCCCGCGAGTTCTCCACTCAGGTGGTGAAGTTCCGCGACGACTCCGACTACGACGCCCTGTTCGATGAGCTGCGCTTTCGCGTGCTCTCTATCACCGACCGCTTCCCCGCGCTGGTGGAGCCACCCCACTTCACCCTGATCCGCACCTCGGATTGGCTGCCGGTGGTGGCGGTCAACCTCCTCGGCGAGCGCGGTAACCGCGCCCTCACCCTGCTCGCCGAGGAGCTGAAGGTGCCGCTCGGGGAGATCCCCGGGGTGCAGGAGGCGCGCGTGCTCGGTGAGTACGAGCGGGAGTTCCACATCGATCTCGACCCCGACCAGCTGAGCCACTACGGCATCACCTACGCCCAGGTCAGCGCCGCGCTGCAGGCGGCCAACGTGTCGATCCCGGCGGGCGACTTCAGCGACACCTCGGGCGAATACGTGGTGAGCGTGGACGAGAAGTTCCGCACCCGCGAACAGGTGGTACAGACAGTGGTACGCCGCGATGCGGACGGCTCCTTCGTCACCGTCGGCGACCTCATCAGCCGTGCCGAGATGACCTATCGCGAGCCGAATACGATCATCTCGGTCAACGGCACCCACGGCGTCACCATTAAGGTGCTGAAGACCGAAGACGGCAACGCCCTGACCATCCTCTCCGAGGTGCGGCGGGTGGTCGAGGAGCACCGCGCACGGCTGGAGGCGCAGGGGGTCGAGCTGGCCCTGACCCAGGACTCCACCACCTATATCGAGGAGTCTATCTCTACCCTGGGCTGGAACATGATCCTCGGCGTCGCCCTGGTGAGCGTGCTCATCTGGTACTTCATGGGCTTTCGGAACGCGGCACTGACCACCATCGGTATCCCCTTCTCGTTCCTCGTCACCATGGTGCTGATGTACCTGACCGACAACTCGCTCAACGAGGTCACCCTCTTCTCCTTCGTACTGGTCTCGGGCATCGTGGTGGACGACGCCATCGTGGTGATCGAAAACATCTACCGCCACGTACAGCAGGGCGACCCGCTCGATAAGGCGATCGTCAACGGCACCAGCGAGGTGATGATCCCGGTCATCTCCGCCACCGCCACCACCATCGCCGCCTTCCTACCGATGCTGATGATGACCGGCTCTACCGGCGAGTTCTTCGCCCTGATCCCCAAGGCGATCACCTACGCCATCCTTGCCTCACTGCTGGAGTGTCTGCTGATCCTGCCGATCCACTACAAGGACTACGGCCCGAAGCCCGCCAGCGGCAAGGCGATCGAGGAGCACGATAACGCCTTCATGGCCCTCTCGCGGCGCATCACCGAGTCGGTGATCCGCATCACCATGCGCTTTCGCTGGACCAGCATCGGTGTGGTGGTGGTCGCCTTCTTCGTCTCTATGGCGCTCTTCATCGCCTCGGTGAGCGGCGCCTACCCCTTCATCCGCATCAAGTTCTTCCCCGACGACTACAAGATCTACTACGCCTTCATCGAGGGGCCGCCGGACGCCACCATGGAGGAGTCGGACCGCCGCGTGCGCGCCATCTCCAAATACATCATGGCCGACGGTCCGGGCTACGCCACCTCCGCCGCCGGATTCGCTGGCTTCAGTGTCAACGAGGACTACGAAGAGACCTATGCGCACAACCTCGGCACCGTCATGGTCGCCCTGCCGAACAACGAGCAGCGCGCCTTCGACGACCCCCAGCTCCACCTGGAGCAGATGACCGCGCGGCTGCGCGCCGAGTTCGAGCGCGACGGCTACACCCTCACCACACGTGCCGAGAAGGATGGGCCCCCCGCGGGCAAGGATGTGAACATCCGCGTCCTCGGCAGTGACGAGCAGAGCGTACGGGGCCTGGCCCAGGCGATGCTCACCGCCCTGCGCGAGGACCCGGCGGTGGCCCCACACCTGACCCAGCTACAGGACGACAGCGGCAACCCGGCGCGTGTCTTCCGCCTCGCCGTGGACTCACTCCGTACCCATGAGTACGGCCTGACCAATGCCGACGTGGCGGGGCTGGCGGCGGGGGTCCTCGACGGCAGCTTCATCGGTAAATTCCGCACCGCCGACGAGGAGGTCGACCTCAAACTGAGCATCGACCCGCACAAACTGCCGAGCCCCGAGGCGGCGCTGGACATCCCGGTGATCGAGCACGCCAGCGGACCGGTACGCCTGGGTGACCTGGTCACCCCCGAGGTGAGTTATCAGCCGGGCGAGCTACACCGCTACCAGCAGCAGCGCAGCCTCACCCTCACCGCCAACCTCAAGGCCGACACCACCCTCTCCGCCCCCGCCGTGGTGGCCTGGGCGAAGAAGTACTACGCGCAGATCCAGCAGGACTACCCCGGCGCCACCCTCACCTACGGCGGCGAGTTCGAGTCGACCCGGCGCTCCTACACCTCGCTCGGCTACGCCTTCGGTCTGGCGGTGCTGGTGATGTACCTGATCCTCGCCACCCAGTTCCACTCCTACGCCCAGCCACTCATCGTCCTCTCGGCCATCGTCTTCGCGGTGATCGGGGTGATCCTCGGCAAGCTGTTGACCCAGTCGCTCTTCACCGTGAACAGCTTCGTCGCCATCGTCGGCGTCACCGGCGTGGTGGTCAACGACTCGCTGGTGCTGATCGACTTCATGAACAAGCGCTACGCCGAGGGCATGAACCGCGCCGACGCCATCGCCGACGCCATCCGCGTGCGCCTACGCCCGATCCTCCTCACCACCCTCACCACCAGCCTCGGCCTGCTACCCATGGCCATCGGCATCCCCAGCTACTCGGTGGTGTGGGGCTCCATGGCCTCCACCTTCGTCACCGGTCTGGCCACCGCCACCCTGTTGACCCTGTTCATCGTGCCGGTGCAGTGGAACCTGCTGATGGGTTTCATCGAGCGGCGGCGCAGGCAGAGGGGGCTACCGGCGCATCCGGCGCACGAGGTCGCGGCCCCGGCCTCGTAAGCGGCCAGCCGCACACGCGCCGCCGGGCCGCAGCCCGCGTGGCGCGCCCCCCGTTATACGCACAAAGGCCACCTCGGGGGTGGCCTTTGTGCGTGGGGCGTCCGTCGGGCTCAGATCATTTCGATCGGCTCCACGCCCGGGTCGTAGTCCTCTTCGCTGAACGCCTCCTTGCCCTCGCTCAGACGCTGCTCGGCGACCTTGCGCTCGACCCACGCCTGACGCTCCTCCTCACGCATGGCGATGGTGTTCTCACCGAACATCACCTGCTTGAGGAAGCGGAAGCCGAACAGCATCAGCTCCACGTCGTCGGTGTTGAGCTTGTCCATCTCCTCGGGCGCGACGACATAGAGACGCTGGAAGCCCTCGCCGTTGATGAAGGCACGGAACGCGTCGTGGTCGTAGCAGGCCATGAAGAAGAGCTGCAGGCTGCGCTTGGAGGGCTTGCCGATGGAGGGACCGGCGGAGCGCATCTTGAGGATCAACTGGTGGTAGCCACGCGCCAGGGTGTCGTAATCCTCGACGCCCTGATCGGCGCGGTACTCGGCGATGGTCTGGGTCTTCGGCTCATTGTGGCCCAGGCAGTGCGCCTCGTTGACGATGGCGTAGTGCTGGGTGTCGAAATTCTCGCCCTGCTTGCGCATGGAGAGCAGCGCCACCGGGTAGTAGCGGCAGGCGGTGGGGCGGTCGGTGTAGATGGTGCAACCGGCATCGCTGACGAAGAGGCAGCGCGGGGCGTCGTCGGCGGTGCGGAATTTGAGCCCGGCGATGCTGTCCTTGGCGAACTCGAAGGGCACGGCGTATTTGAGCAGGAAGTCGCGCGAGGAGAGGCCCAGGCGCTGACGCATGCGGATCACATCGTAGGGGGTCAGGGTGATGTCGATCTGGTTGCAGCAGGCGTTCCAGCAGCCGATGCCGGGCTTGCACTCGAACTGGATCGGGTGCTCGGGGCCCACCTGGTTGGGCATCACGGGGCTGGTGTAGGGGATGTCGTTGCTCTCGCTCATGGGTCTCTACCTCGACGATGGTGCAGGTCTCGGACCTGCTGCATTGTGGGGATGGGCGTGGCGCGGGGGTGCGCTCTGGACAGGGCCCTTCCACTCGCTACCCGACTCTAGGTGGTGGCGACTGGAAGGGCTCCGGTGAAAAAAGGTTCGGGCACCGTAGTGCCCGAACCCTCCATCGCGACCCGGTACCCCAGGGGGTACCGGGCGGCTGTCGTGCGCGTCGCTCTTAGTGAGCAGCGGGCTTGAACAGCTTGGACTTGTCGACCAGGTCGACGTGGGCGCGCTTGAACACGGTCCAGGTCTTGGTGGTCTTGTCGTAGATGGAGTTGACGAAGCAGTGCCAGTTCTCCTCGTCGACAAAGTTCTTGTCGGCGCGGTAGTAGAAGCCGGGGTAACGGCTCTCTTCGCGGAACTGGATGTGCTTCATGTGGGCCTCGGCGGTGAGGATGCGGTGGTAGTTCTCCCACGCACGCAGCAGCTCGTGGAGGTCCTTGGCGCGCATCTTCTCGGCATCTTCCTTCAGCATGCCGAGCTTCTCTTCCGCAACTTCCATCATGTTGGCGTTGGTGGTGTAGTAGGTAGCAACACCGGCAACGTACTCGTCCATGATCTTCTGCAGACGGAACTGCAGCATCTTGGGGGTGATGTAGTTGGGGTTCACGTCGATGGCGGTGGTGTAGTCCTTGTGCTCAAGGAAGGTCTTCACCGGACGCAGAACCTCGGCCACCAGATCCTCGACGGAGGTGTCGAGCTCGGGGGTCCAGTCCTTGTTGTCGATGCAGAACTTGACCATGGCCTTGGCAGCCAGACGACCCTCGGCGTGGGAGCCGGAGGAGAACTTGTGGCCAGAGGCGCCCACGCCGTCACCGGCGGTGAACAGACCCTTGACGGTGGTCATACCACGGTAGCCCCAGTTCCAGCCGGAAGGCAGGTGGGCGGGCACGCCGTCCAGAGCCTCGGAGGTGGGGGCGCCGACGTCCTCGGGACCGGAGGTCCAGATGCCGCAGCAGCCGGAGTGGGAGCCGAGCAGGTAGGGCTCGGTGGGCATCAGCTCGGAGTTCTTCTTCTCCGGCTCGATGTTCTCACCCACCCAGATACCGCACTGGCCGACGCACATGTCGAGGAAG
>QKED01000096.1 GCA_003252455.1 Gammaproteobacteria bacterium | reverse complement strand
GGTACGGCAGCAGCGCCAATCCCCAGGCCAACGCCCCCCTCGCCCGCCCCACCTGGGCGCGACTCATCAGTACCGAGCGCTACCGCTATCGCGAGGAGCTGATCAAACCCCTCGACAGCCTCTACATCATCGGCCAGTTCAGCAGCGAGGGGGGCTCGCAAGAGGTGCCCGACCTGCGTGGCGAGGTGAGCCGCACCCTGCGCGACTGGAAGCGCGACCCACAGCGCCTGCGCCAGTTCGACGCCAACGGCGACGGGATGATCGATCAAGAGGAGTGGCAACAGGTGCGCCACGCCGCCAAACAGCACGCCAGCGCCCAGCTGCGCGAGCGCATCACCGCACCCGCCACCCACCTGATGCGCCGCCCCGGCGATGCTCGCCCCTTCATCATCTCCACCATCTCGCAGGAGACACTCAGTCGCCACTACCGCCTGCGCAGCCTTGCCGGGATGGCGGCCTTCTTCCTCTGCGGGGCCTTGTTGGTCTGGTTTGTGGGCATGCGTGGGCTGGGTTGAGCCCTCTGTCAGCCAAGAGCGCTTACCCCCTGAAAACGGCTGAGTTCCAGAGTCGTCATCCATCGCGGCATCTTACGCGTCCGAAGCAGGCTGGCCTTTCAATTCTGGTCGAATTTGAGCGGGTTAAGTGTCACTCTACACAGTACACTTAACCTCAAACCCATGGCTGCACCGATTGCGCCACGCCTCTTCACGCTAGCAGGCATCCAGCCCAGAGCTGGCGATTCTCAACGCCACAGCCCGAGTAATGTTTGCACTCGGGGACCATGGGATGAACGCCGAGCGTGACGAATGGATGACCCGATGCGCCGTTATTCACCTCTGTTCCCATGATCTTTACTTGAATGATCTTGCCCTATGTACACAACAACCACCTTCGTATTCTGGTTCTATACGCTATTATTCACAGCGCTCACGCTCTACGGCCTCAAGCTCATTCACAAGAACCTACGCCAGGCTCGCCTCATCGAAGACACCCCAACGTCGAAGATCCGCTCCGCCGCCCAAGGCTATGTCGAGCTGGATGGCTGGGGCGAGCAGCTTCCCGGCAACACCATCGTCTCGCCACTGACGGGAACAAGCTGCCTCTGGTTTAGCTACGAGGTGATGCAGCGCATCAAACGCGACGATGACAGCACCTCGTGGATAACCCTGAATAGCGGCACCAGCGCGGACCTCTTCCTAATCAAGGACGACAGCGGTGAGTGTGCCGTGGACCCCAACGGGGCCACTATCACCCCATCGGTGTTTCACCTCTGGTACGGAGAGACCGCCAAACCGCACTTCCGTCCCCCTACCACCTTCTTCGGGCAACTGCTGAGCGCAGGGCCATACTGCTATAGAGAGTACCTGATCAAGCCACTCGACAAGCTCTACATTCTCGGTGAATTCCGCAGTGAGGTCGATTCACAGGCGGCAACGGAGCTGAGCGATGAGGTAGACCACACGCTGCACACCTGGAAAAACGACCCGAAGAGTCTGACGCTATTCGACGCCAATGGCGACGGCATGATCGACCATGAAGAGTGGCAAGAGACTCACCGCGCCGCCGAGCGGTACGTCCGCGCAGAGCGGCGCGAGCGACTCATCTCACCGGACACCCACTTAATCCATCTCCCCGAAGATAACCGACCATTCATCATCTCCACCCAACCACAAACAGACCTCAGTCAGAGCTATCGCCTCTCAAGCACATGGGGCTTTATCGTCTTCCTCACTGGCTTCTACCTGCTGGGCAAGTTTGTCACTACCTACTCCATTGGCTGAGTGCGGCCCGTTTCCTGTCATCCTGCTGCCCGAACAGGTAACATACACCGTTCAATTCTCAACGCTCAGCTATAGGTGCATCATGCAAATTGCCGCCGATAAGGCCGTCCTCATCCACTACACCCTGACCGACAACAACGGCACCACGGTGGACTCCTCCGAGGGCCGTCCCCCGCTCGCCTATCTGCACGGCGCCAACAACATCATCCCCGGTCTGGAGAAGGAGCTGCTCGGTAAGGTCGCCGGCGACAAGCTGGAGGTCTCCATCCCCCCCGCCGAGGGTTATGGTGAGCGTGACGACACCCTGATCGCCCAGGTGCCACGCGACCGCTTCGAGTCCGACGCCGAGATCGTCCCTGGTATGTTCTTCCAGACCGCCTCCCCCGACGGCCACGCACAGATGGTGGTGGTCAAAGAGGTGACCGAGACCGAGGTGACGATCGACGCCAACCACCCCCTGGCGGGCGAGACCCTGAACTTCAGCGTCGAGGTGATGGAAGTGCGTGACGCCACCGCCGAAGAGCTGCAGCACGGCCACGTGCACGCCCCGGGCGGCCACGACCACGGCTGATCCCCCGCTGCGCGGCTCGCCACATGGCGGGTCGCGCAGGCAAACAAAAAGGCCGCACGGCGAACCGTGCGGCCTTTTTTATCGTCCCGAATGCGGGGCGATGCGCGTCGAGGCTTAGAGCTTCTCGGCGTTCTCGGCCAGGTACTCGGCCACGCCCTTGGGGTCGGCCTTCATACCCTTGTCACCCTTGTTCCAGCCAGCGGGGCACACTTCGCCGTGCTCCTCGGTGAACTGCAGGGTGTCGACCATGCGCAGCATCTCATCGATGTTACGGCCGAGCGGCAGGTCGTTGACCACCTGGTGGCGCACCACGCCGGCGCGGTCGATGAGGAAGGAGCCACGGAAGGCGACGGAACCATCGGGCAGCTCCACATCGTAGGCCTTGCAGATGGCGTGAGACATGTCGGCGGCCAGGGTGTAACCGACCGGGCCGATACCACCGGCGTTGACCGGGGTGTTACGCCAGGCGTTATGGGTGAAGTGGGAGTCGATGGAGACGCCGATCACCTCGACATTGCGCGACTTGAACTCCTCCAGACGGTGATCGAAGGCGATCAGCTCGGAGGGGCAGACGAAGGTGAAGTCCAGGGGGTAGAAGAAGACGACGGCATACTTGCCTTCGACGGCCTTGGAGAAGTGGAACTCGTCGACGATGGAGCCGTCGCCGAGGACTGCGGGACAGGTGAAATCGGGTGCCTTGCGGCCAACCAGTACGCCCATGTGTATCTCCTAACAGATGTGTTACGGGTTAAATGTCTGATTAAAAAGCTTGGGCATGGTAGACCAAACGCCCTGACCCAAGCAACCACCTCCGCGACACCTCCATCGCTGGATGACACGGCGGCGACTCCAGCCAATATAGGAATGGCCAGTGACGGCTTCAACCACCAATGGGCACTTTTTTTCTAAGGATGTTTGCCCTATGCGACGGTCACCTGGTCACGTGCGTATGCACCACGTGGGCCCCGCCGCCTCCAGCGGCGAGCGGGGCTCAGCGCCCAGCACCACAGCAGCGCTTGAACTTCTTACCGCTGCCGCACGGGCAGGGGTCGTTACGCCCGACGCGGGCTGTGCCGGGACGCCCGTCGAGATAGACCCAGCGTCCTTCCAGACGGCGAAAGCGGCTGCGCTCGTGCATCAATGAGACGCCCCCTGACTGGGCGAAGCGCGCCTCGAACTCCACCTCGCCCTCTCTGTCACCCTCCCCGCCCGCCAGGGTCTCGCGGATGGTCAGGCCAAGCCACTGTGGTGAGTCGGTGAGGTCGAGCTGGGCGGGACACCCCTTCGGGTGCCAAGTGGCCAGCAGGTAGTCGCGCCGCTGTAGCACATAGGCGCTGTAGCGCGAGCGCATGAGCGCCACGGCGGTAGGTGCGGGCTCACCCTGGTGATAACGACCACAGCAGTCGCCGTAGGCGAGTCCAGTGCCGCAGGGGCAGAGGAGATCACTCACCGGCGCCCTCTGCGCTGAAGTCGAGGGAGAGGGAGTTGATGCAGTAGCGCTGTCCGGTGGGCAGCGGGCCGTCCTCGAACTGGTGGCCGAGGTGGGCGTCGCAGCAGGCGCAGCGCAGCTCGACGCGCACCATGCCGTGGCTCTGGTCGACGTGGCGGGTGATCGCCTGCTCGTGCACCGGCTGCCAGTAGCTGGGCCAGCCACTGCCGGAGTCGTATTTGTGGTGCGAGCTGAAGAGCGGGCTGTGGCAGCAGGCGCAGTGGTAGATGCCACTCTCGTGGTGGTCGTAGTAGCGCCCGGTGAAGGGGCGCTCGGTACCGGCACGCCGGGTGACGTGGAACACATCGTCGCTCAGGGTCTCGCGCCAGTATTCGTCGTCTTGGGTGCAGGGGGTCTGTGGCTCGTTCATGGCTCAGGCATTGAGATCGGGGATCAGCTTGCTCTCGACCTTGGCGATCATGTCCTTGAGCGCCAGCTTGCGCAGTTTGAGACGCTTGAGTCTGAGCTGATCCATGTTGGGGTCGTCGTTGAGGCGGTCGATCACCTCGTCGAGGTCGCTGTGTTCGACGCGCATCTGTTCGAGGAGTACGCGCAACTCGGCCTGATCCTGTTCGAACTCGGTCATGGGGCGGGTCCCAGTAGTGGAATAGAGGGGGATTCTACACTGCCCGGGGGCCCATGTGCGGGGGTCGAGGGCGGGCCGATCCGGCCCATGGGCCGGATCACACAGCTTAGAGGCTAAATGCCTCCACCCAGCACCGGTTTCAACCGGCGGCCTCCCTCAGTCGACATCACGTACCAGGCGCACGTTGTAGCTGCTGGTGGTACGGTTCGCCATCAGGGCGTTGCCACGATAAAAGAAGACCACCCAACTGGTACTGCCGCCCAGGTGTGGCGTACCACTCCAGAAGTTGGTGCTGGGGGTGCCGGGGAACGCATTGGCGTTGATCGCCGGGATGACACACTGCATGTTGGCCAGGGAGCGCAGCTCGGTGATGTTGGGTAGGCGCCACGCCTTACCGCTGGCCGTGGCCTGTTGCTCGGCGTACTGCAGGGCGCCGTCCCAGGCGAAGCCGGTGGCCGTACCGGTGGCACAGTCGCTGCCGCTGAGTCCGGCGGCGCAGCGCTGCCAGATGAGGCCGGTGAGGTTGTCGGTCACCTCGTCGCCGTTGGTCGTGTAGCGGCTGTCGTCGGTGTCGCTGGGGATGGTGCTGACGCAGGTTTGGGCCTGCGCAGGCAGTGCGATGCTGAGCATCAGGGGCATAAGGGCTATCAGGTATTTCACGTCTCTCTCCTCGATTCAGCGTAATGGTTTAGCGCGGCGCGCCCTCAGGGCGCGCTACGTACCAGGCGCACGGAGTTGCGGGCATCACCGTAGTCGTCGCCCACCCCGCCGAGGGTGAAGGAGACGACGAAGATGTTGTCGTTCTGTGGTGAGCGCTGGCTGGTCCAGTAGTTACCGAGATAGGTGTGCGGGAAGAAGGTGCGCTCGGTGGGCGGGTTGCTCTCGGCATAGTTGAGGATCGACTCCAGCTCCTTGGTGCTCGGTACGCGCCAGTCGTTGAAGCCGCACAGCGCCTCGGCGTTGACGCGGGCGACAAACGCCTCGGTGTTGCAGTAGCTGCTCGGCGTGGCGCTGTCGTAGCCGTCGCAGGTGGCGTTGTCGTAGCGGTAGTTGATCAGCGTGGCGCGCTCGTAGCCACTCTTGCCGCTGTTGCTGCTGGGGTCGGTGTTGTACCAGGTGTAGGTGTCGTCGGCGTCGTGCAGACCCGTGTCGGCCACGATGCCGTTACGCCCCGACTTCGCCTCCCAGTAGTAGCCGGTGACGTTGTCGCGGATGCAGGACCAACTGCTGGCCGAGGCGGCCAACGGGCTGCCGCTGGCGTCGAGTTTGGTGTAGCTGAATCCGGCGGCGCCGTCGCTGTTGTCGAAGTGGGTGGCGTCGCGGCCATGGCTGCAATCCTGGCGCGCGACGGTCTCGCCGCTACAGCCGGTGTTGTTGCCGCTCGGGTAGTTGCCGCCGTAGTAGAGGCCGGTGTCGTTGAGCACCAGGGGTGGCAGGTCGTCGTTGCGGATGGTGCCGACGGCCACGCTGGTGCCGAGGGTAGCGTTAGCCGAGGGGCTGGTCAGCTCCAGCAGCAGCGCCTCGTCGCCCTCCAGGTCGGTGTCACCGTTCACCACTACGGTGACGCTGGCGCTGGTCTGGCCACCACTGAAGGTGATCGTACCGCCGGTGTTCTGGTAGTCGACACCCGCCTGGGTGGTGTCGTCCGAGGTGTCGTAGCGCAGGCTCACCGGGCCGTTGGCGGCCTGGTCGAGGGTGAGGGTGAAGACTAGGTTGGTGGTGCCACTGTCGCCCTCCAGCACCTCGGCGTCGGCGGCGCTGATCACCACCTTGTCGGTGTCCACGAGGGTCAGGGTGACGCTGCTCTGGGCCAGGTTGGCGTTGAGCGGATTGGAGAGGCTCAGGCTGAACTGCTCGTCGCCCTCCACCAAGGTGTCGCCAAAGGTGACCACGGGCAGGGTGCGGCTGGTCTCGCCGGGGTTGAAGGTGACCGTACCGGTGCTCGACTGGTAGTCGCTGTCAGCGCTGGCAGTGCCGGGGAGGGTGGCGTAGTCGAAGCTCACCACGCGGTCCATGGCGCTGCTCAGGGTGACCGTCAGATTCGTGGTCTGGGTGCCGACATCGGCCTCGGTGATGGCGCTGTCACTGAGGCTCAGGGTCGGTAGGGGTAGCACCTGCACAGTGACGCTGTCGCTGCCGGTACTGCCCGCGTCGTCGGTGGCGGTGAGTTGCAGGGTGAGCGTGGTGGCGCTGGTGACCTGCGGGGCGATGAGGTCGAGCGAACTGCTGGTGGCGTTGCTCAGCGTCGCCGCCGTACCTGCGCTCTGACTCCAGAGGTAGCTGGCGATGGTGCCATCGCTGTCGGTGGCACTCCCCGCGAGGGTCGCGCTATCCCCGGCGTAGAGGGTGATGGCATTTCCCGCGTCCACCACGGGGGCTTGGTTGATGCTACTGGCGGCCGGCGTACCGCCACCGCCCCCGGAACTACAGGCCGAAAGCAGCACCAGTGTGGCCAGGCTACTCAAGGCAAACGCGCCAAGGCGTGGAGTGTGGGATCCCATCAGACTACCCTCTTCTAGTATTTTATATAACGAACACAGGGTCTATCGAGGGTCACCCGAACCACCCTGCAGTGAGCGTGTACGGATGGTAATCAAGCCAGGCGAGATGGGCAGTGCCCTATGGCACAGGGATTTTTCGCCCCACGCTATAAAGATAGGGCTCTAACTATTCAAACAGACGGGATGCGGATACGAGGTCAAAACGGAACCGATTCATCCATGCACTCATTTAAGTCGTGCGTGGCGTGAGACCCGGTTCGCGTTTTCACGCCCAGTGGCAGGGGCAACAACACCATCGGCGCGTACATTACAACCCGCATCGGCGCCTAAGGGGTAACAAGGGTCACAGAGACGGAGGCATAGGTACGATCAGGGCCCCAAATCACGTTTTCACCCCAGCCGGTGGGGTAGGGCCCGCGACGGGAGAAAAATCCCTAGAGGTCAAAATAATCAGATCTTCTTATGCATATCGGCCAAGGTGTCTGAGAGGCCGAACTGAGGGACGGGGTGATGTAGCAGGTGCGTAACAGCAGGTGTGAAACGGCTCAACCGAAGGGGCCCGTCCCCTCCTTGAGCACGCGGATCTGGAACAGCGTATTGCGCTCCTCCTCCTCCAGCGCCGACTCGGTGTATCGAATCGTCTCTTTGTAGCGCGGGATGACGTTGTACTTGAGGGCGTTGACGCGCTTTTGCGTCTTGCGCTGCTCCTCCAGCATGCGCCTTAGGGCCGTCTCGCTCTCACCGAGCTTGGCCAGCAGCGCCGCCAGCTCGGCCAGACGCTCGCGGGTCTCGTCGAAGCTGGTATCGGTCCAGAGTAGTGAGGTGGGCTGCAGCGGCAGGCGCTCGACGCTCACCGAGGGGTACTGCACGCCGAGATTGGAACGGGCGATGATGTGCACCTTGAGCGCCGGGTCGAGGCCGAGGCTCGACTGGCGCAGCATGCGCGAACCGGTACGCATCTGCGTCACCGCCAGCCAGCGGTAGGCGTCGCCGAGGGCCGTCTGGGCCTCCTTGCGCAGGCGCCGGTAGTGCTTGAGGTGCTCGTAGACCAGACGGGTGAGCAGTTCGCGCTTACGTTCGAGCAGGTTGTAGCCCGCCTCCAGGAACTCGACCTGACGCTTGAGCCCGAGCAGCGCGCTCTTGGTCGGGGGGACACGCAGGCGCCCGGCCATGCCCTACTCCTCCACCTTGGCCGCACTGCGGTCCCAGTTGTGGTACTTGGCCAGGTCCCCCTCTGAGAGACGCGAGAGGGATTCTGG
Organism: Gammaproteobacteria bacterium; assembly: GCA_003252455.1. GTDB lineage: Bacteria > Pseudomonadota > Gammaproteobacteria > Thiohalomonadales > Thiohalomonadaceae > SZUA-467. The sequence goes on along the minus strand of QKED01000096.1, from coordinate 159,390 downwards.
CGGCAGCAACGAGAGCAGCTCCCAGGCGATATTGAGGGTCTCCATGACATTGCGTTCAGTGGTCTCGCCCTGACCGATGAAACGCGCCTCGAACTGCTCGGCGAAGGCGAGGTAGTCGCGGTCCTGGCGCGAGAGCTCCTCGGGGCCGATGATCGAGGCGAGGTTGCGCACATCCAGGGCACGGGCGTAAGAGGCGTAGAGCTGGCTCGCCACGCGCGGGTGGTCGTCACGGGTGAAGCCCTTGCCGATGCCGTCTTTCATCAGGCGCGAGAGCGATGGCGGTACGTGGATCGGCGGATAGACCCCCTGGCTGTGCAGTTCGCGCGAGAGGACGATCTGCCCCTCGGTGATGTAGCCGGTGAGGTCGGGGATCGGGTGGGTGATGTCGTCCGAGGGCATGGAGAGCACCGGCACCATGGTGATGGAGCCGTGGCGCTGCTTGATGCGCCCGGCGCGCTCGTAGATCTCGGCGAGGTCGGAGTAGAGGTAGCCGGGGTAGCCCTTACGCGCAGGTACGTCGCCCTTGGCCGTGGCCACCTCGCGCAGCGCCTCGGCGTAGTGGGTCATGTCGGTGAGCACCACCAGCACGTGCAGGTCGAGGTCGAAGGCGAGGTACTCGGCGGCGGTGAGCGCACTGCGCGCGAGGATCAGTCGCTCGATGGGTGGGTCGTCGGCACGGTTGATGAACATCACCACGTTGCCGAGTACGCCCGACTCCTCGAACTCCTCCTGGAAGAAGCGCGCGTCGTCGTAGGAGACACCCATGGCGGCGAAGACCACGGCGAAGCGCGACTCCTCACCGGGCAGCTTGGCCTGACGGACGATCTGTGCGGCGAGGCGGTTGTGCGGCAGACCGGAGCCGGAGAAGATCGGCAGCTTCTGTCCGCGCACCAGCGAGTTGAGGCCATCGATGCCGGAGATGCCGGTCTGGATGAACTCGCGCGGATAGGCGCGTGCCGCCGGGTTCACGGCAGAGCCGTTCACGTTGCGTTTGAGGCGCGAGACGATGGGCGGGCGCCCATCGCGCGGCATACCCACGCCGTTGAACACGCGCCCGAGCAGGTCCGGCGAGAGGGTCAGCTCCACCGGCTTCTCCAGGAAGCGCACCCAGGTATTTTCGAGGTCGAGGTCGTCGGTCCCCTCGAACACCTGCACCAGCACATACTCTTCGCCGGAGCGGATCACCTGGCCGTTGCGCTTGCGCCCGCGGTGGTCGCGCACCACCACGCGGTCGTTGAACTTGACCCCGGGCACCCCGCGCATGAAGAGCAGGCCGCCTCGGGCGGCGGAGGCCATGCGAAACTGTTTCTCTTTCATCGCTTGCTCTCTTCTGCGTGTTCGCTCAGTGGTGGCCGTCGCGGTACTCGGCGGTGAGTTGTTCGAAGGCGTGCTTCACCTCGACGCCGAAGCTGGCCAGTTGCTCCAGCTCGCTACTGGCGTAGCGGCTCTTGGCGCGCCGTGCACGACCGAGGATCGGCATCTCCAGCAGCAACTGCACCGGCACACCGAGTCCCAGGGCGAGGATGCCCTGACGGTAGATGCCGACGATGAGGTCGAGCAGCGCGTACTGCTTCTGCGGCGAGGCGAAGCTGTCGACCTCGTCGAGCGCGCTCTGTTGCAGCACCGCCTCTTTGATCAAGCCGGCCCCCTCCAGCGCCCAGCGCTGTTCGGGGGAGAGCGCCTCGGGGCCGACCAGATTGACGATGCGTGAGAGTTCGTCCGCCTGCGCCAGCAGCCCCAACGCGGTGGCGCGCTTCTGCTCCCAGCTCGGGTCCACCTGCTCACGCCACCAGGAGGCGGCGGTGCCGACGTAGCCGGAGAAGGAGTCGGTCCACGACACCGAGGGGTAGTGGCGGGCGTCGGCCAGCTCCTTGGAGAGGGCCCAGAAGGTCTGCACGATCTCCTTGGTGTGGCTGGTGACCGGCTCGGAGAAGTCGCCACCGGGGGGGGAGACGGCGCCGATGAGGGTCACCGAACCGCGCTCGCCGCCGAGGGTCTCGACCCGCCCGGCGCGCTCGTAGAAGGCGGAGAGGCGCGAGGAGAGGTAGGCCGGATAGCCCTCCTCCACCGGCATCTGCCCCAGGCGCCCGGCCACCTCGCGCAGCGCCTCGGCCCAGCGCGAGGTGGAGTCGGCGACCATCACCACATCGTAGCCCTGGTCGCGGTAGTACTCGGCCATGGTCACGCCGACGTAGATGCTCGCCTCGCGCGCCACCACCGGCATGTTGGAGGTGTTGGCGACCAGGAAGGTGCGCTCCATCAGCGACTTGCCGGAGTGTGGATCGGTGAGCTTGGGAAAGGTCTCCAGGATGTCCACCAGCTCGTTGCCGCGCTCGCCGCAGCCGACGTAGATGACGATGTCGGCGTTGGCCCAGCGGGCGATCTGCTGCTGCACCATGGTCTTGCCCGCACCGAACGGCCCGGGCACCGCCGCCTTACCGCCCTTCAGGAGGGGGAAGAAGGTGTCGAGGATGCGCTGCCCGGTGAGCAGCGGCGCGACGGCGTGGTCGCGCTGGGTGTAGGGGCGCGGTGTGCGCACCGGCCAGCGGTGAAAGAGCTGTAGGTCACGCACCTGGCCATCCGCCTCGCGCACGCGGGCGATCACCGTCTCCACGCCGTAGTCACCGGCGGGGCTCAGCTGGATCAACTCGCCGAAGACGTCTGGCGGTACCAGCACGCGGTGCTCGATGGTACTGGTCTCCTGCACCGTGCCGAGGCGTTCGCCCCCCTTGAGGCGCTCGCCGACGCGTAGCGCCGGGTTGGGGGTGAAGCCCCACACCCTGTCGCGGTCGAGGGCGGGGATCACCAGGCCGCGGGCGATGTGGTCACCGCTCTGCAGGGCGATACGGTCGAGCGGGCGCTGGGTACCGTCGAAGATCTGGCCGAGCATGCCCGGGCCCAGCTCCACCACCAGCGGGTGGCCCAGCGGCACCACCTTGTCACCGGGGGCGAGCTGCTCGGTGGACTCGTAGACCTGCACCACCGCCTCGTCGCCGGAGCGCCCGATCACCTCGCCGGTGAGACCGAGGGCGCCGAGCCGTACCTGCTCGCCGGTGGGACTACCGGGCAGGCGCGCCTGCACCAGCGGGCCGTTGATATCGATCACCACCCCTTCACTGCGTTCAACCATGCCAGCCACTCCCCATGCCGTTGGCGCGTACCAGCAGGCGCTCGATGATCACCTGATTGAGGGCCTCCTCCAGGCGCTCCATGCGCCCACGGAAGCTGTTGTCGACCAGTTCGCGATTGGCCGCATCGCGCACCAGTATCCCCCCGTCGATGTGCAGCGGCGACTCGGCCAGCTCCGCCTCGCGCCCCGGCAGCCACTCGGCGCAGAGCGCGAGCCACTGAGGGGCGTAGCGCTCCAGGTCGCGGGCGTTCATCTCCACCCGCAGCACCCCGTTGGGGATCGCCTTGGCCGACTGCCGCAGCAGGGTGCCGATCACCTGGTCGTACTGCGGACCATCCGCCTCGGCGAGGGCGGCGAGCCGTCCTCGCACCGTCTCCTTCACCTCTACCACCAACTGCCAGCGCAGCTTGTCGAGCTCCGCCTGTAGGCGCAGCTCGCTGGCCTGCACGCGACGCCGATAGAGGCGTTCGCCGTCCGCCTCGGCGGCCAGGGTCTCGCGCTCCTCGCGCAGTTGCAGGCGCTCGTTCTCGTCTTGGATGATGCGCTCGCGGGCGTCGTGCGCCTTGTCGAGGTACTCCTCGGCGAGGCGCTTGGCGCGGTCGAGCAGCGCGCGCTCCAGGTCGCTGACGGCCAGTTCGGAATTCATCTCTCATCCTCCAGCGCGGCCGGGCCGAGCACGCTGAGGACCAGCTCCTCGATGCTCGGGTGGTAATCGTGGGGGGCGTTGAGCGCGGGCATCTCAGTCACCACCACCCGCCCTCCTTCGTCACGCAGGCGACGCAGGGCACCGCAATTGCAGTGCGCCAGGTAGGGTTCGAGGAGGACCAAGGCGCGCTCACGCTTCGCCAGCAGGCTGTCGAGCAGCTGCTCCAGCTCCTCCTCGGTGGCATCGGGCCAGGTCTCGAAGCCGATCAGGGCGAAACCCGCGGTGAGCGCGGCACTGCCCATGGCGATGAGACGGGTGACGGGTTCGGCGCTCGCCTCGGCCATGTTCAGATCTTGCCCAGCAGCAGGATGGTGACCACCAGGCCATAGATGGCGATACCCTCGGCCAGACCCAGGTAGATGAGGGTACGCCCGAACATCTCCGGCTTCTCGGAGATGACCGCCAGCGAGGCGGCGCCCACCGGACCCACGGCGATACCGGCGCCGATGGCGGCAAACGCCGTGGGGATGCCGATGCCGATCATCGCCAGGCCCATGCCGACGGAGATCTCCTTCACCCCGGCCACCGCCTCGGCGGCCATCACCTCGTTGGCACCGAGAAAGAGCATACCGACCAGGGCGATGACGAAGCTCATGAGGTTGCCACCCAGTGCCCCCTTGACCCAGCGCGGCGGCTGGCGCTCCAGGGTAGCGGGATTCATCTCGTAGTAGACCCCCATGGCCATCACGCCGATGAGGCTTAAGGACATCAGACCGATCAACCAGTACATCTGCGACTCCTCGTATAGCGAATTATCTGAACGATGCGTGCGCCTCAGCGCTCCTCGCGAATATGGCGGCGCTCCAGCACCACCGGCTTGAACGGGCGTCCGTCACCGCTGAAGAAGCGCGAGAAGCCCTCGTAATACTCCAAACGCAGCACCTGGATGGCGACGATCCCCCCCTCCAGGACCATGATGAAGATGTTCCCCAACACCAGAGTCAGCCAGTAGCCGGTCTGCTGCATCATCTCCGCCAGGGTGTAGACGGCGATGGCCAGGGCCACATGGTTGAGGCTGAAGGCGGCCACGCGCAGGAACGAGAGGGTGTTGGAGACATACTTCATCACCGTCTCGAAGCCCTCGATGACGACGATGAGGATGCGCTCCACCAGCGGCGCCTTGTTGTGCCGCCAGAGCGAGATCAACACCACCAGGAAGGGGGCCCCCAACGCGGCGAGCAGCGGCAACCCCACCTCGGCACCCTGCGCGAGGCGATAGAGGGTGAAGAGCAGCAGCAGATAGAAGACGAGGCCGGCGAGCCCATCACCGGTGGCCAACGCCTCGGCGTAGCGCCCATCCACCAGGCGGTTGCGGATAGTCAGGCCGGTGGCCAGCAAGATGAAACCGACGCCCCACACCAGGGCCAGGGTGAGCATCAGGATCGGGTCACTGAGCGGTGACATCCACAAGGGCGTGAGGATGTGCTCATTGCCGAAGAGGCTGCCGTAGAGCAGACCAAAGACGATCGAGGTGCCCCCGGCGAGCAGGGCGAAGGGGGTGTACTGCTTGAGCCGCTTGCGCTGCCACCAGGCGAGCAGGGCGAAGGTGGCCCCATGGCCCACGTCGCCGAACATCATGCCGAACATGAGGATGAAGGTGACGGCGAAGAGCCAGGTGGGGTCCACTTCGGTATAGCGTGGGATGCCGTAGTTGCGCACCAGGTCGGCGAAGGGGCGCAAGATGGCGGGAAAGCGTTGCAGCGAGGGGACCTGGGCACACTCTTCGAGGGTCGGGGCGCGATCCTCCAGGGCGAAGCCGCCGCTCAGGCGCTCGCCCAGACTGGCACGCAGTTGCGCCATACGATCCTCGGGGACCCAACCGGTGAGCACCACCAGCGCACCGCGCCCGCTCACCGCCTCGACCAGCTCGGCGTGGGGCGCGGCCAGGCGCAGGGTCACCTCGGCCTTGCGCAGCCCCTCGGCGTAGCGCTCACGGCGCTTGCTCATCTCGATGGCCAACTCTTGGCGGCGCGCCTGGTTGGAGCGCTCGCGCTCACGCAGCTGCCGCTGCACCTCCATCGGCGTGGCGGAGAACTCCTCCGGCAGCGCCATGCGGCGGAACGAGGCCGCCTCCAGCACGCTGGCCAGCTCCTCCTCGGCCCCCTTGAGACCGGCGAGCACCACGTGGGCGGTCTGCTCGCTGCGCAGGTAAACAGTGACGGTATAACCGATGAGGCTCACCGCGTCGGTGAGCCGCTTCAGGCTCGCCTCGGGCAGGTTGCCGATGTGGATATCGAGGAACACCCGCTCACCCTGCAACTGACCGAGGTCGATATCGAGCATGGCGAAGTTCTTCAGTGTGTGGCGCAGCTGCTCCACGGTGCGCTCGCGCTCCTGCAGGTCGCGCTGGTTCTCCTCGCACTGGGAGCACTCGCGCCACACCATGCCGAGCCACTCGTTCAATTCACGCAATTCCACCTCGCTCACTACCCGAGGCACCAACTCTTCGTTGGTGAAGTCGGGGGCGATCTCGGTGTGGGCGAGGATCTTATCCAGGCGCACACGCGCCGAGCGGTAGAGCTGCTGATAGTCGTGGCCGGGGCGGCCGCCGTGTTCGGAGTGTTGATACTCCTGTTGCTGTGGGTCGAAGACACCACACTCACCGAGCGCCAGGGCGGCTGCGGGGAGCTCCTCGCGCAACAAGAAGAGGGAGACACGACGCATCGGCAGGGGGGTGAACAGGCCCATGGTCAGACCGCCTCCTCGAGACTGGCCGAGGCGCGGATCAGCTCTTCCGCAAGCCCCAGGGCACGCCCCTTGAGGATGGCGTGGATGTGCATCAATTGGCGTTGGCGCAGCAGTAGATAGAACATGGCGCGCGAGACGTTGAAGCTGGTTGCACGCAGCAGACGGTTGGCCGCATGGGTGCTCAACGCCTCCATCCGCAGCTCCACCTGGGTGATGTTCTCCACCCCGGCGAGGCGCTCGCGCAGGGCATCGGGCAGTGCGGCGACGACCGCATCCAGGCTCTCCAACTGGGCCAAGGCGAGCAGCTGCTTGCTATGCAGGTGGTGCCCGGCGGGGATGAGCAGGAAGTAGGCGTGCGGCGGGGTGATACGGTAGATAAGCCGGTAGCGCAGTAGCCAGACCAGATTGATCTGGTCGAGGTAGAGGCCGATGACCATGCGCATGCGCAGGCGATCGCGCTCGCCCACGGCGTTGATGCGCTTGACCAGGCCGGTAAAGTAGTGGTGGTCGAGGGCCGATTCGAGGTCGAATTGGCTCTGGCGCTCGGAGTAGACGGTACGCGCGTAGCGGGCCATCTCGCTGAAGGGGCTCTGCTCCAGATTGCGCAGGAACTCGGCCACATCCTCGCTGTGCAGCAGCGCCTGGGTAGGCAGAAAGTCGAGCGGACGCAGGTCGAGCAGGTGGCTGGCGAGCGCCTCGCGCTCGGCGTGGGTGACGATGCCGCGCAGCAGCAACTTGAGGTTGATGAGGTGCACGCGCCCCATCCAGTAGCGCAGCAGCTCGCGGTCGAGGCCGCTCAAGGGGCGGATGAGGAGTGCCGCCTCGTGCATCAGCACGCTCATCAGGCGTTGCTCCAGGACCGCGGGGTCGCGCTCCTCGTGCAGCTCCTCGGGCAGGGCCGCGTCACGCAGCACGCTCGCCTCGTTGCCCACCTGCAACAGACCTCGCAGGCGCGCCTCCGGCAGCAGCGACTCGGCCAGTACCGAGACACGGCCGTTGAGATAGGCGTACTGCGAGACCTCGCTACTCACTGGGTGTCGCTCTCCAGCAGCAGGCCGATCGCCGCCTCGATGGCCTCGTCGCGGGCCTCCTCGGCGAGGGCCACCAACTGTTCGCGCCGCTCGGCGTAGCGCCGATCCAGCTCCTGGATGGTCTGCGCCGCGCGCTGTTCGGCCTTGCTGCGAAAGGCGTGGCGCAACTCGGGGATGCGCGCCTCGAAGCGCTGCTCGGCGGCGAGCACCTCGGCACGCGCCTTATCGATGAGCGCCTCGCGCTCACGGTTGGCCTTGTCGACCAGCGCCTCGGCCTGCATCTCCGCCTCCAAGAGGCGTTTGAGGGTCTCGTCCATCGCTCACTCCCAACAGGCCCGAGGCCATGCTGTTGTTGTGGATATTCGGACTTTATCGAACCTTTGCGAACCGTTTTGTGATGTACATCCGCTGCACCCATCACGTAGGGCTACAGACGCGGGGCACACACCTCCGGGCACACGCGCAGGGCGACGCCCCGGCTCACGGCTGGATCGTCTCGAAGCTCGTGTGGACCGGGTGGCGCGCCCCCACGGGGCCCTCCCCTTCGCGCACCAACCAGGCAGTGGCGAGACCAGCGGCGGCGGCGGCGTCCAGCTCCTCGACGATATCGGAGAGAAACAGCACCTCGCCACCGGACCGCCCGATCTGTTCGAGGATGGCGTGGTAGGCGCTCTCCTCGCGCTTGTGGCCGACACGGGTATCGAAGTAGCCCTTGAACAGGGGCGTCAGGTCCCCCGCCTCACTGTAGCCGAAGAGCAGCTGCTGTGCCTGTACCGAACCGGAGGAGTAGATGTAGAGGTCGTGGCGCTCGGCGTGCCAGCGGCGTAGCCCGGCGACCGCATCGGGGTAGACGTGCCCCTTGAGTGCACCGTCGCGATAGCCCTGCTCCCACACCAGCCCCTGCAGGGTCTTCAGCGGGGTCGCCTTGCGGTCTTCGGCCATCCACTGTTCGAGCACCGCGATGGTCTCCTCCAGGTCGAGGGTGGTGCCCACGTCGTCGGAGATGGTGGCGATCTGCTCGGCCACCTCGGGGTGGGCAGAGTGCCGACGCAAAAAGTCGGGCAGCTCACGCCGGGCGTAGGGGAAGAGCACATCGTAGACGAAGCGCACCGAGGTGGTGGTGCCCTCGATGTCGGTGAGTACCGCGCGCGCCATCAAGCGACCCCTACGAAGGCGTCGAAGTCGGGATAGCGCTCGGCGATGCCGCTGCCACTGAACTGCGCCACCCAGCCGTCGGGGATGACGAAGAAGCGGATGCACTTGAAGTCGGGGCCCGCGCCCATGTCGAACCAGTGCAGGGTGTTGGCCGGCACACTGATGAGGTCACCGGCCTCGCACAGCACCATGAAGATCTGCCCACCCACGTGCAGGTAGAAGAGACCGCTGCCGTCGACGAAGTAGCGCACCTCGAAGTCGCTATGGGTGTGCTCGGCGAGGAACTTGGCGCGCATCTCGGCCGCCTGCGGGTGGTCGGGGCGCAGCGAGACCACGTCGATGGACTGAAAGCCGTACTGTGCATTGAGAGCCGCCACCTCGTCGGCATAGGCATCGAGCACCGCCTGGGCCTCGGCATCCGCCGCGAGGGGGCGACTCGGCCAGCGCTCGAAGCGCACCCCGAGTTCACCCAACTGCTTGGCGATCTCGGCGTGATCGCGGGTGTCGAGGCTGGCGGCGGCGGGGTTCTGATTGAGGTCGACACTGTCGGGGTGGATCACCAGGCGGCTCATTGCGGGTAGGCCCTCGCTTGCTGAAGTTCACAGGCAAACAGAAACTCGAACGCCTCGATATGGCGTAGGGTCTCGGGGATGTCGCGGCCCCAGGTGTAGAGGCCGTGACCGGCGATCAGGTAGCCGTGCACCGGCGGGTGTTGCGTGAAATAGGTGGCCACCTTGGTGGCAAGGCGGTCGATGTCTTGGTCGTTGGCGAAGATCGGCACGACGAGGCGTGTGGCGTGGGTCTCGACCCCGGCGAAGGCCTTGAGCAGTTCGTAATCCTCCAGCATCAGCTCCCCCTCGCGCCCGCGCGAGAGCAGCGTGGCGTTGACCGAGTGGGTGTGCAGCACCGCGCCGATGGCCGGGTCACGCGCATAGAGCATGGCGTGCAGCAGGGTCTCGGCAGAGGAGCGCTTACCCTCGGTGAGGGGCCGCCCCTGAAAGTCGGCACGCATGATGTCGTCCGCCTCCAGGCGCCCCTTGTGGCGACCGGAAACGGTGATAGCCATGCTCTGGTCGTCGACACGGGCGGAGAAGTTACCGCTGGTGGCGGGGACCCACCCCTGGGCGTGCAGCACGCGCCCGGCCTCACACAGGGCCAGGGCGGCAGATGAGAAGGTGTCGATCACGTTGGCCTTGGTGTCTGTGGTAGGATTCGCCCATATTAGACCCTCCAGACGCGGCGCAACAACCCCGCCACACCCGTCAAAACCCCGCCGAGCAGTCGTAACGGACCGACACCATGCAGCGCCCATTGCTCCTCTGTGCCCTCCTCTTCGGCGCAGTGGCCCCCCTCCTCGCCGAGACCGATGACTACTTCTCCACCCCCCAGGAGCAGGAGCAGGCCGAGGCAAGCCGCCCACGGGTCGAGATCCGCCTCGAAGGGGTCGACGACAAGGCGATGCAGGACAACATCCTCCTCGGCCTTACCCTGGAGCGGCAGAAGGCCCACCCCTTGCTCTCCGACGAGCGCATCGAGATCCTCGCCCGGCGCGCCGAGCGCGAGATCGCCAAGGCCCTGACCCCCTTTGGTTATTACAACCCGGAGGTGGAGTACCGGCTGAGCCACCCGGTGAACGAGCCGGAGCGCTGGATCGCCACCTTCACCATCGACCTCGGCCCGCCGGTGCGCTACCGCCAGCTGGATATCCGGATCCTCGGCCCCGCCGGGACGGACGAGGCCTTTGCCACCTGGCGCGAACAGCTCCCGCTGAAACCCGGCGCACGGCTCGTCCACCCCGACTACGAGAGCGCCAAGGCGAGTCTGCTGCAACTCTGCTCCGAGCGCGGCTATCGCGACGCTCGCCTCACCACCAGCCGCGTGGCGGTCGACCTCAGCAGCCACAGCGCCGACCTCACCCTGGTGCTCGATGGTGGTGAGCGTTACCACTTCGGCGAGGTGCACTTCGCCGAGAACGCCCTGCGCGAGAGCTACCTGAAGCGCTTTGTCCCCTTCCAGCGCGGCGACTTCTACAGCTCCGGCGAGCTGCTCGACCTGCAGCGTACCCTCACCGACAGCGACTACTTCAGCCGCATCACCCTGACCCAGGGCAAAGACCCCGACGACCCCTACGAGGTGCCGATCCAGGTCGACCTGGAGATGCGCAAGCCGACACGCTACACCTTTGGTCTCGGCTACGGCACCGACACCGGACCGCGCGCGAGCATCGGCATCGAACGGCGCTACGTCAACAGCCGGGGCCATCAGGTGGGCATGACCGGGACCATCTCCGAGATCCGCCGCGAGCTCTACACCTACTACCACATCCCGCTCGACAACCCGATCACCGACCGCCTCACCTTCTCCACCGGCTATGTGGAGGAGACGACCGATGTCAGCTCCACCTACAAGCGCACCCTGGCGGTGAGTACCATGCACCAGGTGGGCGATTGGCAGCGCATCCTCTCGCTCACCCACGAGCGCGAGAGCTACACCATCGGTGACCAGACCGACCGCACGGATCTACTCATCCCCGGCATGACCTGGCAGCGTATCGAGGCAGACAATCGCCTACTGACGCACAACGGCTGGCTGCTGCGCATCGACACCCAGGGCGCCTCCGATGCGGTGCTCTCCGACGTCACCTACGGCCAATACCGGGTCACGGCGAAGAAGATCACCAGCCTTGGCGGTGGTCAGCGCTTCATCGTGCGCAGCGAGCTGGGCAGCACCCTGGTCAGCGACCTGGAGCGGCTGCCGGTCTCGCACCGCTTCTTCGCCGGTGGCGATCGTAGCGTGCGCGGCTTCAACTACAACTCCCTCGGTCCCATCGACGGGAACGGCGACGTCATCGGCGGACGTCACCTGCTCACCACCAGCGTCGAACTGGAGCAGCCCATCTCCGGCATCTTCGCCCTGGCGATCTTCTACGATGCCGGTAACGCCCTCAACAGCACCTCCGAGATGAAGCTCTACGAGGGTGCCGGTGCCGGTCTGCGCTTCAAGCTCCCCTTTGGCACCGTGCGCCTCGACCTCGCCTGGCCGGTGATCGAACGCCCCGCCACCCCGCATCTCCACATCGGATTGGGACCAGACCTGTGATCAAGCGCTGGGTACGCCGCCTCCTCTTCGCCCTCCTCGGCCTGCTGCTGCTATGCGTCGTGGCGCTCGCCACCCTGCTCGGCAGCGAACCCGGCACCCGCCTGCTGTTGGCCGTGGTCTCCGACCTCTCGGCCGGTCAGCTGCGCCTCGCCGGCAGTCGGGGCGCCCTCCTCGACCACGTGAGCATCGACCGGCTGAGCCTCACCCTACCCGATGAGGGTCTGCTGGAGATCGACGCGGTGGAGCTGGACTGGCGCCCCTCGACCCTCTTCGCCCAACGCCTCAGTCTCGACCTGGTACGTGCCGACGGTGTGCGCCTGCGTCCACCGAGCGGTGCGGCGCAGACGCCCCCCGCCCCCACCACGGACGCGCCCTTCGCCGGGGTCGAACTGCCCCTCACCATCCGCCTCGAACGCCTGCACCTTGGGCACTTCGAACTACTCGACGCGACAGGCGCACAGACCCTGGTGGAGGCCCTCGACCTGGGCCAGGTGGAGGCGGCAGGGGATGGTGTACGCATCGGCCAGTTGCAGCTCGCCTCGCCCTTTGGCAGCGTCGAGCTGCAGGGCGAGGTGGGGCTGATGCCGAGCCGCCAGAGTGAACTGACGCTGGCGTGGCGCGTCACCCTGGAGGCGCTGGCCGCACCGCTGGAGGGACACGGTACCCTCAGCGGCACGCTGCAGGGCTATCACCTGGAGCAGCAGCTCACCGCGCCCACCACCCTACGGGTCGAGGCGAGCGTCGAACAGCCACTGGTCATAGAGCAGCTGAGCTGGCGCGCCGCCATCGACCTGAGCAAGACCCAGGTGGCACGCATCGTCGACCTGGGGCGGAGCCTGGAGGTGGACGCCAAGCTCACCGCCCACGGCAACCTGGCAGCGATCGACGCGACCCTCGACGGGCGCGTGGTGGACGGCGAATTCGGCCCGCTCGACCTAAGCCTCAAGGCCGGACTCGATCAGCCCAAGGTCCGCATCGACCAGCTCCACCTCACCACCCCCTCGGGCAACCAACTCACCCTCAATGGCCAGGTGGCCCTCGCACACGACACCGAGCCCTCCAGCGTCAACCTCTCCGGTCACTGGAAGGCACTGCGTTGGCCGCTCCAGGCGAGCCCGGAGCAGGCCGAGGCACTCCTCCCCTACGGCGCCCTCAGCGTCACCGGCGACCTGGACCACTACCTGGTCCGCCTGGCCGCCGAGCTACGCGGCCACGACATCCCCCCCACCGAACTCGACCTCAACGGCCACGGCTCGCTCAGCGCCTTCACCCTGGATCCGCTACGCGTACGCCTGCTACAGGGTCAGGTGGTGGCCAAGGGTGAGGTGAGCTGGGACCCCGTACTGACGTTCAACCAGACGCTCCAGGCCGAGGGTATCAACCCCGGCGCCCAGTGGCTCGACTGGCCCGGTCGTCTCGGCCTGCAGCTCGACGCCAAGGGCGGCCTCAAGGGCGACCAGTTCCAGCTCGACGCCAACCTCGCTCAACTGACCGGTACCCTGCGCGGCTACCCAGTGAGCGCCCAGGCACAGAGTCGCCTGCGCGGCGAGCGCATCGAGGTGAAGGGGCTGCAACTCGCCTCCGGCAGCGCCAAGTTGAGCGCCGACGCCACCCTCGACAAGGGCATTCAGGCGCACTGGGCCATCGACGCCCCCGAACTCGGTCACCTGCTACCCGAGCTCTCCGGCGCCCTGCAGGGACAGGGCAGTGTCGAGGGGGCGCTGCAGACCCCGCACCTGCGCGCGCGCCTCAACGGTCACGAGGTGGCCTACACCGAGACCCGCCTGGAGGGGCTCGACGCCACGGTCGACCTCGATCTGGCCGGGCGCGCCCCCTGGCACCTCAACCTCTCGCTGCTCAACCTGCACAGTGCCGGGCAGCTCTTTACCCTCACCGAGGTGAGCGCCGACGGCAGCGCCGCCGAGCACAACATCACCCTCTCCACCGCCACCGGCGACCAGCGCATCTACCAGATGATGGCCAGTGGCGGGCTCGCCAACGGCGCCTGGCGCGGCACCCTGCACGACGCCCGCTACCGCTCCCCCTACAGCCACAACTGGAAGCAGCTCGACGGCCCGAGCCCCCTGACCCTGGCCGCCGATCAGGCCAAGCTGGCCCCCTGGTGCTGGGGCAATGGCGAGGCGCGCCTGTGCCTCTCCGCCGACTGGCGCGGGAGCAACGGGGGTACTGCACGGGTCACCGCCGACGGCCTGCCGCTCGATCTGTTCCGCGCCTACTTCCCCGAGGACACCCAGTTCGCTGGCAATGCCGACCTCGACGCCCAGTTGCGCCTCACCACGGCGGGCGAGCTGCATGGCACTCGCCTCGCCTTGAGCGTGCCGACCCTGCTTACCACCCTGACCCTGAGCGATGGCGACCAGCAGACCCTGGAGAGCCGCGACATCGAGGTCGGGCTGGCGGTCACCCCGGAGGCACTCAGCGCCAACTACAGTCTCGACTTCCTCGATACCGGCCACCTGGAGGGGGAGGCACGGCTCCCGAACTGGAGTCTGCACGACCCGGTACGCCCGGATCAGCCGCTGCGTGGCGCCACCCGCGTCACCCTGGAGGATATGCAGATCCTCTCCACCCTGGTACCCGACCTCACCGAGCCCAAGGGCAAGCTCGATGTGGCCGTGCGCCTGGCCGGCAACCTCACCCACCCGGTGCTCGACGGCGATGGTCACCTGAGCGACGCCTCGCTGCGCATCCCCCGCCTCGGTATCGGCCTCAAGCAGATCGACTTCACCCTCAAGCGACTGGAGGACGCCAACGGCCTACAGCTGGCTGGCGGCCTCGTCTCCGGTAAGGGCAAGCTCAAGGTGGAGGGCCGCTTCGCCCTGGAGAGTGCACAGGCGTGGAGCCTGGTGGCCACGGTGAAGGGTGACCGGGTCGAGCTGGCGCGAATCCCCGAGGCCTATCTACTCGCCTCCCCCGACGTGCGCATCGACGCCGAACCGGGCAGCCTCAAACTCACCGGGCGGCTCACCATCCCTGAGGCCGAGATCCAGATCGTCACCCCCAGCACCTCCTCCACCAGCGCCTCCAGCGACATCGTCGTGGTCGACACCGGCGAGGACGAAGGCAGCGCCATCGCCATCACCACCGACCTGGAGGTGGTCATCGGCGACAAGGTGAAACTGGAGGGCGAGGGCTTCAAGGGGCGCATCGCGGGTAATCTGCGGGTGCACGAGCAGCCCGGTCAGGTGGCCCTCGGTACCGGCGAACTGCAGGTCTACGATGGGCGCTTTCGTGCCTACGGGCAGGACCTGACCATCGAGCAGGGGCGTGTCATCTTCGCCGGTACCCCGCTGGCCGACCCCGGCCTCGACCTGCGCGCGATTCGCACCAACATCGAGACCCGCGTCGGCATCACCGTCACCGGGCGTGCGAGCAAGCCGCGCATCGAGCTCTTCTCCGACGACGCCATGAGCGACTCCGACCGCCTCTCCTACCTGGTGCTCGGCCGCCCCATGGACCAGACCAGCGGCGAGGAGCAGCAGGGGCTCTCCCAGGCCGCGCTGGCCATCGGCCTGGCCGGTGGTGACGCCATCGCCCGCGATATCGGTCGCAATCTGGGGCTCGAAGAGGTGGGCATCGACAACGGCACCAGCCCCAACTCCTCGGCCCTGGTGCTCGGCAAGTACCTCTCCCCACGCCTCTATGTGCGCTACGCCATCGGCATCACCGAAGACGTCAACACCCTGCAGATGCGCTACAAGATCAACAAGTTCCTCTCGCTACAGACCGAGACCGGCGTCGAGAGCGGGGCCGACCTGGTCTACACCTTCGAGAAGTGATCGACCCCACGCACAATGGGCGGTGCCACCGCCATGCATCGCCCGACGAGCCCCCACTTCAGGAGAAATAGGGGAAAAACAGGGTATAGATGATGCTGGCGAGCACCAGGCTCAACAGGGTGGTGGGGAGGCCGCGCTGCAGCCAGATCATCGGCGTGATGCGCGCCTCGGGCAGTTTTGCGCGTTCCGACTCGGCGATACAGATGACGTTGGCGGTGGCGCCGATGTGTGAGCCGTTGCCACCGAGGCCGACGCCGAGGGCCAGGGCCCACCAGAGCGGCATGATGTTGACCCCGTGCCCCTCCAGTCCGGCGACGATAGGCAGCATGGTGACGGTGAAGGGGATGTTGTCGATCACCGCGCTGAGGATGGCCGCCACCCACATCAGTAGAAGCCCGGTGAGCAGGAGCTTGCCGGGCTCCACCGCCAGTGCCGCCAACCGTTCACCGATGAGTTCGAGCAGGCCGGTCGCCTCCACCCCGCCCACCAGTACGAAGAGCCCGGCGAAGAAGACCAGCACCGACCACTCCAACTTGCCGAACAGGGGTTCGGGGCGGGGGCGCACCAGGACCAGGGCGAGGGCCACGCCGATGAAGGCGACATAGGAGGGATAGAGGTGAAAGTGGTGGTGGAGGAAGAAGAGCACCACCACCACTGCGAGGGCGAAGCCGAGCCTGCGCAGCCCCACCGGATCGGTGATCGCCTGTCGCTCGTCCAGATGCACCACGCCATTGACCGGCACCGAGAGGGGCTGGCGGAACTGAAACAGGATGAACAGCACCACCAGTACCCAGACCGCCGCGACGATAGGCCCCATGTGCAGCAAAAAGGTGTTGAAGTCGATACCGGCGTGGGAACCGATCATGATGTTGGGCGGGTCACCGACCAGGGTGGCGATGCCACCGATGTTGGAGAGCATCGCCTCCGCCATCAGGTAGGGCATGGGGTTGATGGCCAGGAGGCGTGTGATGAGCACCGTGAGCGGGGCGAAGATGAGCACGGTGGTGACGTTGTCGAGCACCATACTGATGAGACTGACGGCGAGGCCCAGGTAGACCAACAGCCGCTTCGGCTCCCCCTTGGCCCACTTGGCGATGCGGATCGCCAGATAGTCGAAGCCGCCGGTGGGGCGTAGCAGGGTCACCAGCATCATCATACCGGTGAGCAGCAACATGGTATTGGCGTCGATCGCCAGCACGGCGCTGGCCTGGTCGTAGAAGCCGAGCCACTCGCCCACACCGACCATCACCACCGCACCGATGAGGGCGGCGCTGGTGCGGTGGATCACCTCGCTGAAGATCAGGACGTAGGCCCCCACCAACACCAGGGCGGCGACCCCCATCTCCAGGGTTATGGCACTCTCTGTGGTCATTACATCTCCCCCGGTCGCGTCAGAGGGTCTCGTCGGGACGGATGCCGTCGAGCATCCGGCTGGCGATGAGCATGCGCGTGATCACCCCCTGGTAGACCCCCTCGTCGACCACGAAGAGGTAGCTGGTATCGAGCTGCTCCATCAATGCCATGCCTCGAATCACCGTGGTGTTGGAACTCACCGTTCCGCGCGCGGGGAGCAGAAACTCAAGCGCGGGTCGTGCCAACAGCGCCTCCAGTTCGTCGCGGTCGAGATTGAACTGCGCCTGGTCACCGACCAGGTGGGCGGCGCCGCGCATGAAGCTGGGGATACACTGCTCGCGCATGATGTGGCGGATCGAGATACGCCCCTTAATCACCCCGTCCTCGACATAGGGCAGTCCCCCCACGTCCGCACGCACGCACTCGCCGAACACCGCACGCACAGCGTCGTGGGGCCCGACTACCCCGGTCGAGATCGCCAGATTGCCCAGTTTCATCGTCGCCCTCCGCCCGGCGCGGGGAGTGCCGACCTGGCCCTCCCCATGGTTTGGTGATCCTGCTAATGTACCCTACAGTGCAAACAATCGTCGCCGACCTGTGGCATGGGAACCTTCTCCCAGCGCCCCGGCCTAAAGCGACACCATCCATCCCCAACGAGGATCTCACCCCATGAGAACGGTTCGCCTGCTCCCCCTCCTCTTCCTACTACTCAGCGCCCAGGTCGCCTTGGCCAAACCGGAGATCTCCCTGGAGATGAAGGCCGAGAAGGAGGTGACCCAGATCGTGAACGGCAAGGAGGTGAGCCAACGCGTCCCTGCCGACACCATCGAACCCGGCGAGCTGATCCACTACACCCTCACCTACCGCAACAGCGGTAACGAGGCGGCCATGCAGGTGGTGGTGGACAACCCGATCCCGAACGACACCGTCTATGTCACCGACAGCGCCGGCGGCGCGGGTAGCGACATCAGCTTCTCGATCGACGGTGGCGCCAACTACAAGAAGCCGGACCAGCTCACCTATCGGGTGAAGGTCGATGGCCAGTGGGAGGAGCGCAAGGCGACCCCCGATCGCTACACCCATATCCGCTGGGTCATCGAGCGCATCGACGCGCAGGCCCAGGGTACGGTGAACTACTCAGTGCGTATCAAGTAGCCGACGCCCGAACGACAGACGAAAAAAAACCGACCGGGGTGACCCGGTCGGTTTTTTTGTGCCTGCCGGCGGAAGTCTTACTCAGACTTGGCCTCGGCAGCAGGGGCCTCGTCAGCAGCCGGAGCAGCGGCCTCGGCAGAGGTGTCAGCGGCAGCTGCAGGGGCAGCAGCGTCCTCGGCGAAGGCGTAGCCAGAGAAACCGATGAGAGCGAACAGCACGAGAAGGGACTTTTTCATGGGTCTATTTCCACCAGAATTTTGTTTATTTAGTGAGTTGTCTCACGCTTTTCTGACAAGCACGTCAGCATGACGAAGACGTGACAATGTTTAGCATGGGTACCCGATCCTGTCCACTCGATTTTCAGATTTTTCTTACATAAGTTGCCCTACATCAACGACCTTGATTTCTCTGATGATCCGTTACAGAACCATAAACCAGAAGGGGGGGCGTGCCCCCCTCTTCCACCCGCGACCACACCCCTACTCAGGGGGTGATGTAGTACCAGTGCACGACCGTTTCGTCCACCTCGTCGCCATTGCCATCGAGCAGCACCAACACCAGGCTCACCTGGGCCACCTCTAGCGCCCTGTAGCCCTGATCGGCCACAGGTACGGCGGCCATCCAGGGGGTGGCATGGGTGGTCACATCCGCATACGGGGGAAAGGCGAAGTCGCTGGCGGTGGTGAGGGTGACCAGACACTCGTCGAGGGTGGCGTCACACGCCGGGTCGTCAAACTCCATCTGCAGGGGGGCGGTGCGGTCGATGATATACATCTGACCCTCGGCATCACTCCATACACGCCACTCTAGGTGGGCGGTAGCGGTGCCGTGGTAGCGTGCTTGCAGGCTGCGCCCCAGGCCGCTCCAGTCGTTGCCGTCGTTACGCGCCAGACTCTCGGCGAACCAGTACCAGTCCTCGTAGCTGCCGGAGTCCCAACTGGCGAGGTCGATATCGCCCTCGACCCAGATATAGTCGCTGGCGCTGGTGAGGCTCTGGTTGCTCACCTGGTAGGCGTCGAGATTGCTCAGGTTGGCATCGACGAAGCGGACCCACTGATCGCGTAGGGTGCTGATACCGGCACCGACCCCATCCAGGGGGCGATCGGGGAAGGGGTTGGCCGCAGGGTCGAGGGTGACACTGCCGATCTGCGTCGGGGTGGTGTCGACGATGCTGCCATCGGTCTGCAGCAGGCCAAAACGGGTGTGGGCGAAGGTCAGGTCCCAGCGCTGGTCGGTGTGCGCCTCGACGCCGTACTTGGCCAGGTAGTAGCGGGAGTCGGACTCGCTGTAGCCCCAGGTGGGGTCATCGTCTTCACGCTCACTATAGGTGACTACCAGTTTGATCACCGGTAACTGGGTGCCACGTGCATCGGTGACCACGGCGGCGCTGCCGTCCTCGTTGCGCACCGGTTCGACGCGCAGGGTGACGGCGAAGGTAAGGCCGTTCCAGGCATAGGAGAGGATCAGATTGTCCTTGCCAATCACCGGATTGAGCGGCAACACCGCCTCATCGGCGGCGTCGCCCCAGAGCAGCTCTCCACGGTCACGATTGCCCATGTAGATGAGCCCCTTGGCCTGGTCCACATAGATAAAGTCGGCCCCTCCCCAGAGGCCACCATCGACGCTGTACGTGCTCGGGGGGGCGCTGAGGGTGGCGTTCGACTCGGGGTAACCCCAGGTGACGTCGATGTCGCTGGCGTAGGTCTCGTCGTAATACCCGCCCACGGGGAGATAGCACTGGCTGCCGATCTCGCCATCGAAGTAGTGCACATAACCACGCTTGAGCGCTTGCACGGTGCGCCCGTCGGGGCCGGTTACCTCACGGGAGCGCACCACGTGCAGTTGGCGCTCCAACCAGGTGCAGTAGTTGTCACTGTCGTGACTGTAGCGGTTGTAACCCATCCACCACACCCCGGGCTCGCCCAGGTAATCGGCCAGCGAGAGGGTGGTGAGTTCCGCACTCTGTTGACTGAGCAGGGTGGAGGCCTGCAGGGAGGTGGTGTCGTCCCGATCGAACTTGCCGTCCTGATCGGCATCGAACTCGGCCCCATCCACCAGCCTCAGGGCGCCAAGCAGCTCGGCATTGCTCACGGCGCGCCCGGTATTGGGGTCGAGCAGGACCTCTTTGAGGTCGGTGTCGGCGCGCAGATCGAGGGCACCGGTGGTGCCGGTGGCCCGCGCCACCAGTGAACCGACCACCTGCAGGGTGCGCCGGTCGATGAAGATGAGTGAATAGCGCAAGCCGCCCTTGAGGCCGGTGAAGCTGAAGTGGCCACTGTTGTCACCGCTGGTGGTGCGCGAGTTGCCATACTGGTCCACCGCCGTGACCCACATCCCTGCCACGGCGCTGCCGTCGGGATTGGACTGAGGGGTGGCGATGGCCCGGTCGACATCGGCGTGAATGATGGTCCCCGATAGGGTCACGGCGCTGCTGGTAGCGCCGCTGGTGCCGGGGTTGTAGGTGCCGGAGGCGCCGCCTCCAGGCCCGCAGCCGTGCAGGGCGAGCAGCGAGAGTACGAGGGCGACCAAGGTGGGGGAGAGGCGCATGACAGCTCCTTGGGCTGAGGGTGACGCAGTGCGCTATGATAGCAACCCAACACTGCTCGCCCGCCTCGTGGTGTGCCAGTTTTCACCGAATCGACACAATCCATGACGCTCCCCTCCCCTTGGCACCTCCTCTGGCTCCCGCTGCTCTGGCTGCTGGCACGCCTCTGGCTCGTCCCCTGGTTGCGCCCGCCACCGATGACCCGCCCGGGCCCCTGCCCCGCCACCCCCAACTGTGTGCGCAGTGCGGTGACGGGCGAACCGTGGCCAGCGGCCGACCTGGCGACGCTCGGTCGGGCCGTCACGGCCCTGCCACGCTGCCGACTCCTGACCCAGGAGGGGGGCTATCTGCATGCCGAGTGCCGCAGTTGGCTGTGGGGTTTCATCGATGACCTGGAGCTGCAGCTCGACGCCGACGGGCGCCTGCACTACCGCAGCGCCGCGCGCCTCGGCTACTCGGACCTCGGTGTCAACCAACGGCGGATCACACGCCTGCGCGCATACCTCGACGAGGCGCCCCGGTGATCGACATCGGCCAGATCATCCCCACCCTGGTGCAGCGGGTGCAGCGTCTGGCGATCGGCGACTATCTGGAGGTAACCAGTTACAAGCGCGACCGCGGCCTCTTGGTGGTACGCCTCGACCCCCAGCGCCTGCGACTGATCGAACAGGGCTTCGTCGAACACGTTCTGGAGTGCGACGAGGGGGAACTGGCGCGCACCCTGCGCCCACTGATCAAACGAGAGTTCCCGCGCTCTAACAAGCTGCGCCTCTACGCCATGGGCCCCTACGACGCCTATCTCGCCGCCCGCGTGCAGCGCAAGACCCTTTAACCCCAGCCCCACGAGAGACCCGCATGGACTTCGCCCCACTCCACGCCGCCACCGCCCTGGTGGAACAGAGCCCGCGCTCCGGCCAGGCCCTCCTCCTGTTCGCCCTCATCAGCACCCTCTCCATGCCCCAGGGGCACCACGCCTATCTGCTCACCAAGCTCAAAGAGATGGAGCCGGCCACACGGCAGATCGCCTACGGTCTGATGGAGCTGATGGCCCAAGGGGCGATCACCCAGGCCCAGTGGCAAGAGGCGGTACAGCGCATGGACCGGGCGGTACGCGGTGGCTGAGGGGCGCTTCTGGGAGGGGTGTGCACTCGGTGAACTGAGCCCGGCGCAGTGGGAGTCGCTGTGCGATGGCTGTGCCCTCTGCTGCCTGCACAAGCTCGAAGACGAAGAGGACGGCACCCTTTACTACACCCGCGTCGCCTGCGCCCAACTCGACCTGAGCAGCTGCCGCTGCCGGGTCTACGCCACGCGCAGCCAGCACGAGCCCGACTGCGTACGCCTGAGCCCGGAGACCCTCGACCAGGTCTACTTCATGCCCCCCAGCTGCGCCTACCGCCTACTCGCCGAGGGCCAACCCCTGCCACAGTGGCACCCGCTGCTCACCGGTCGCCCCCATAGCGCGCGCGCCGCCGGGGTGAGCAGTTGCCACTTCGCCATCAGCGCCGCCGCCCTCCCGGAGGATGCCGACCTGGAGCCCTATATCATCGATCAGATGTGAGGCCCACGTCGTTCCCAACGGAACCTGACCTGGATCAAACCATTGTCATAATCTGCCGCTGGGGTTCTCGAAAACCCGTTCGCTTCGTATAGCATCAAGGGTGTAACTCGGTCGATCCGCCGAGGGTGTGCCCCTGTGCTGGGGCCGCCCCAGGGCCATGACAGCTCAGGAGCAAGGCAATGGAAGAGCAAGAGTACCGTGATCCCCCCACCGCCCCCAGCGAAACACACGACGGCTATCGCGCCCTACGCCGCCGTGCCCTCGGCACACCACGTCTGCAACAGTTCGCCGAGACGCTGGACCGGGCCATCGACAACCACATCCGCTGGCTCGCACGGGTCAACCGCGCCCTGCTCTGCCACACCCTGCCGAGCCCGGACGATCTGCACCAACACCCCCACACCCGCTGCCAGTTCGGCACTTGGCTCAATGCCCTGAGTGAGGAGCTGGCCACACACCTGCCCCAGCTCGACCAGATCGTCCGGGTCCACACCCAGATGCACCAAGTGGCGCGCCGTCTGCTCCTCACCTCCTCGCGCGGCGAGCTGATCACCCCCGCCGACTACGATGCCCTCAACCACCTGAGCGAGCAGTTGCGCCTGTTGATGCAGGCGCAGCGCGATCAGTTCAATCAAGACATCAGCACCCTCTCGCGCCAGCTCAGTCAGGTGTTTGAAAACACCGCCGAGGGGGTGATCATCACCGACGCCTCGGCGCGCATCCTGGAGGTGAACGACGCCTTCAGCACCATCACAGGCTACCCGCTGCACGAGGTACTCGGTGCCACCCCGGCGCTGCTCAAGTCAGGACGGCAGTCCGCCGCCTTCTACCGCGCGCTGTGGGACCGCCTGCTCCACGAGGGGCAGTGGGCGGGAGAGATCTGGAACCGGCGCAAGGATGGCAGCGACTACCTGGAGTGGCTCTCCATCGCTGCGGTGCGTAACGACCTGGGGGAGACCACCCACTACGTGGGCATTGTCTCCGATATCACCGAGGCGCGTGCCAGCGAGCAGCGCCTGGAGCAACTGGCCCACTACGACCCGCTGACCCAGCTACCCAACCGCACCCTGCTGCGCGACCGGACACGTCAAGCCATCGCCGGCTGCTACCGCAAGGGGGGACACCTGGGGCTACTGTTCATCGACCTCGACGGCTTCAAGGCGATCAACGATGCGTATGGACACGCCCAAGGGGATGAGATGCTGCGCGAGGTGGCCCTGCGCATCCGTCAGAACCTGCGCAGTTGCGATACCTTGGCACGCCTCGGGGGGGATGAGTTCGTGGTGTTGTTGACCGACGTGGAGGGTCGACAGGCGGTGGAGGTGGTGGCGCAGAAACTGCTCGCCTCGCTGGCCCGTCCGCACCCGAGTGCCGGTGGGTTGCTGCGGCTCACCGCCAGTATCGGTGGCAGCCTCTATCCCGAGCACGGGCAGAACCTGGAGCAGTTGCTGCATCAGGCGGACTGCGCCATGTATCTGGCCAAGCGCCAGGGCAAGAATCGCTATCAGATCGTCGACGGGGCGCTCGCCACCGCCTGACCCCGCGTACCGGCCCCGTCGAAGGGTATGCGCGGGCCCGGGGTGCCGGGCCCACGCCGCGCCTCACAGCATGCGCGCGAGGATATCCTTCTCGGTACCCTTCTCCTTCAGGCGGTGCTTCACCGCCCCAGCGGCGTGGATGACCACCAGCAGCAGCATGGTGAAGGCGAACACCTCGTGCATATCGCCAGCACGTTCGGCCAGCTCCTTGTTCTTCTCGATGAGCATCGGCATGTCGAACAGGCCGAACATGCTGATGGGGTAGCCTGCCGCGGTGGACATGACATAGCCGCTCAAGGGGGTGAGGAGCATGAACAGATAGAGCAGGCTCTTCACACCCTTGATGATGAACACCTCTTTACCGTCGAACACGGCGGGCAGCGCCGGCGGCGGGCTGACCCTGAGCCAGGCGAGACGCACCACCAGGAGGATCAGGGTGAGGGCGCCGAACGCCTTGTGCATGCCGTAGAGCTGACCACGCATCGGGTCATCTTTGGGCAGGTCGGACATGTAAACACCGACGACGATGAGCGTGAGGATCATCAGCGCCATCAACCAGTGCAGGGTACGGGCGAGGCCATCGTAGCGATTGGTCTGAGCAGACATGGGCAACTCCGGAGAAGGGTTGTAAGGCAGGATGCCCCGAGGCGAGAGCCCAGGGCGGGGGAAAGTATATCACCAACGATTAATATACCTACCCCATCGCTCGGTCTTCTGTGCGACAGACGACGCTTTGCCCTGACCGCCCGCGCCCGTGCGGCCTCAACCGGCGCTGGGGGGCAGCGGACAGCCGTCGGCGTCGGCCTTTACCCCGCGCGGGGTGTCGGGGCAGTGGTCGCGGTAATCGGGGGTGCCGTCACCGTCACTCTGGCGTGGGCAGCCATTGGCGGCCACACCGTGACTGAGCATCTGCGGGGTATCGTCGGGGCAAAAATCGCGGCTGTCGACCACCCCATCACCGTCGCGGTCGAACTCACAGCCGTTGGCATCTACCGGATAGGCCTGGGGGCCCTCGGTGAGGCGGCGCGGGTCGACTGCGGCGGCATACTTGAAGCTCGGGTCGAGCTTGCGGATCTGGGCGGTGTCGGGGCACTTGTCCTGGGCATCGGGCACGCCGTCGTGGTCGGCGTCGGCCTCCATGGCCTGGCCCAGGGGGGCGAGAAGCAGTAGGACGAGGATCAGGCTTGAACGTGGCATATGCGGTGCTCTCCAGGTACGGCCTCCCTGCCAGGGGCGCCCCGACCTGCGCCGGGGCCCCAAGGGGGGAGTCTCAGCGACCGAGGATGGCGTCCACCTCGGCCTGAGTCAGGTACTGGGCCTGGTAGTTACCCACACCAATGATCGCCTCGATCTGCCCCACGTAGGAGCGCAGGTGGTTCTCGGAGCCATCGATGAGGCTGCTGTAGGCGTTGATCAGGCCGGACGCGTCGGTGTAGTTGAGGCCACAGGGTGAGGCGTAACCGGCATCGACCATCACCTGCGGGCACTCGGCGATATCGTGCATGTCCAGCTCCTCGATGAAGGCACCGGCGTAGAGGGCATCCAGCTCGCTGTTGGCGCCCCAGGCGGTGAGCGCGGCGAACTTCTCATCGAAGTACCAGCCCCACTCCGCACCGAGGAAGACGCCGATGCTGGCAGGCAGATTGTTGGCATCGGGGTTCGGGTCGGGCAGGCCGTACTGCGCCAGCTTGTCGCGCATGGTATCGGTGTGGGTCTGCTCGGAGGTGGTGGCGATGGTGCTGAACACACCCTGGTTGGGGTACATGTTGGCCAGGGTCAGGTAGGTGTCGCGCGCCAGCTTCTCCTCCTCACGCATGAAGGTGAGGTGAGAGGCCTCGGCACTGTCCAGGCCGGTGCTGCCGCCGTTCTTGGCGGCTTGGGTGGGGACGCTGAGCCCCAGCAGGGTGGCGGCCAGAAGGGTGCTGAGCGTAAATGCGCGGGTCTTGGTCATGGGTTGGAGTCCTCAATCTACTTAGGTGATGTGTCGTTCTTGTTGTGTGGGTCGCCGCGCAGGGCAACCGCGGGATTGAGCTTACCCCTTCTAATCACCATGGATTTTTCAATCTGTTACCCCCGCGTGGGGATTAATTGACAAGATGTAACAATCGGCGCAGTGCATTTACGCGTTCACACTGACTTGTCCCGCTGTCGGTCAATTCGTACACTTCACGTTCATCGATAGGGAGATCACCCTTGCCGTCCACACCGCCGCCATCCAGTTGCCACGCTCACCGCTCGCCCCGCCGCGCCTTTGGCCCGGGGAGAGGCGGTGTAGGGCGTTACGACAGGGTCCCGTAGATGGAGAGTACTCTCAGCTTCCAGAGTGAGCTGACCCTCAGCGAGGCCGAGGCGCGCTTCGATATCGCCCCGGGGGCGGTGCGCGCCTGGATCGCCGCGCTCCCACTGGCCCACATCGGCCACACCTCGCAGCGCCTCTACGGTGCGCTGAACGAACTCAATCGCCGTCGCCTGAGCCCACGCCAGCGGGCCGAGGTGCTGCAGGCACTGGAACTACCGCTACTCGACCTGCTGCAGGGTGTGCGCCCTTACTACCTGCTGCAGCCCTTCCCGCTTGGGGAGAAAAACCACAAGGTGGCCGAGCTGGCCACCGCCCTGCACCGGCACACCGCCATCGGCTACCAACTCATCCACCAAGAGCTGCGCGAGACCGGCTGGCTGGCCCAACAGGTCAACCGCCGTCTGCAGGTGCTCGCCGTGGCCGGCATACTGCGCCACGCCGAGGGCATACTGCTGGTCTACCGCAGCCTCGGTCTGGAGGCGCCCAAAGGGCTCTGGAGCCTGATCCACACCACCTATCTCGACGCGGTGCGCCTGAACATCCACGGCGAACGCCCGGAGGCCAGTGGCCTGCTGAGCCGCAACACGCCGACCCTCACGACCCTCTACTCACGCCTCGTCCTGCTCACCCAGTTGCAGATGCAGCAGTTGCGCCCGGAGCAGTTCAAGGGGCTCTACGCCGAGCTGGATACCTGGGCCGCGGCCCTGCGCCTACGCGACCTACGCGGTGCACCGGGTAAGGTCGAATTTACCCGCTTCGTAATCAATCTGGATGGCGACGCCCCGCCGCAACTACTCGGGCTGGTGGGGCCGGGCCGGGTCAGCGGTGAGCAGGCACTGATGGTCGACACCGAACAGCTGCGCGGCCTACTGCGTCAGGTGAGCACCCAGGCCGACGGCCAGGTGCACCACTCCCCCGAGGTGCTCAAACTGCTGTTCCGTGGCTGGTGTGAGCCACCGCGCAACATCGAGCGGCGCCACAGTACCGAGATGAGCATCGAGGTCTTCTTCGGCTTCAGTAACCTGCACCGCATGCTCTACATCCACGAGATGCTATGGGGCCACCTGCCCGGCGACCGTGGCGATGTCGAGCGCATCCTCGACGAGTCGGGGCTCGGTGTGCGCAGCAGTTTCAAGGACAACAGTCGCGGCATCGTGGTCGAGGAGCTCGACCCCTGGAGTGCCGCGAAGAAGCCCGAGACCTACTTCAGCATGCGCGACCAGGAGCAGCAGGACAAAGACTTCCGCCACCGCACCGCGCACATCCTCGACCTGAACGTGGTCGGCTGTAAGGTGTTGAACCTGAGCGATCACGGCTACCGCATCTCCGCCCCCAGCGCGCGCATCGGCAGCGTACAGCCGGGCGAGCTGGTGGCGATTCGTGACAATCGACACAAGGGCTGGCGAATCGGCAGTGTACGGTGGGCGAGTATGGCCGACCGTGAACACCTGATCCTCGGGCTACAGGTCCACTTCGAGCAGAGCCTGCCGCTGCTGTTCCGTAGTCGCAACGACGGCCATACCAGTGAGGCGATGCCCTGTCTACTCGCCTTCTACCGTGAGTGGCCGGTGTTGGTGTTACCCCACATCACCCGCCTGACGCAAAAGGAGATCCTCCTGGAGTACGCCAAGCAAGAGGTCAAGGTGCAACTACAGCCCGAGCGTCTGCTCGGCTCCGCCAGCTTCGAGGTTTACAACTTCACCGCTGGTAGCGTGCAAGCGCGCACCCCATACCCAGATGTAGAGCTGGAACAGCTCGCCCCGATGTTGATCACCAACCTGGAGCAGGAGATCGACCCCAACGATGAGAGCAGCAAGTTCGATGAGATCTTCTCCCAGCTGCGCTGAGCCGGTCCTCGCCAGTGCGGGTGTTACGGATGGAACCGTGCATCCCAGCCAGAGCGTGGCCAAGGTGGCCCCATGAATCGTAATGGAATCAGCTTTCTCACCGGCTTCTCCCAAGCCGACCAAGAGTGGCTGCTACACAACAGCCTGCACCGTCTCCTCTCCTCGGGCGAACGCCTACTGAACGAGGGGGCGCCCAGCGACGCGCTCTACATCGTCCTCTACGGCCTCCTGCGTGTGGAGGTGGAGACCCACGAGGGGCCCAAGGTGATCAACCGCCTCGGCCCTGGCGAGCTGATCGGCGAGATCTCCTTCATCGAGAACTCTACCCCCTCGGCCAGTGTCGTTGCCAGCGAGCGCAGTGCGGTGCTGGAGATCGGCTGGGACCGCCTCGACGCGCGCATCGAAGAGGGCGGCCGCTTCGCTGTCGACCTCTATCGCAGCTTCGGCGAGACCATGGCCGGGCGCCTGCGTCGCCTCAGCTACAAGGCGGGGTGGATGCAACAATTCATCAACGAGACCCTGTTCAGCGACCGCCCCCCCGAACTCGGTTGCGGTACCAGCCAGTGGCAGGAGCTCGATAAGCACATCAGCGGCTTCCTCAACGACCTCTACCGCTCGGTGGAGGAGGCGATCTTCGCCGACCACGGCGATGAGATGGCGGTGCTGCTACCCGAGAACATGGAGCGTATGGACCAACTGGTGCGCCTCACCGAACACCTCCTCGGTCAGGAGAGCCCGGTGCCCTTCCTGCGCGAGGAGCTGGGCCTGTCGCTGCAACACCGCTTCAGCCTGCACCTACAACTGACCGACAACGGCCATCGCTGGCTGACCAAGCCACGCGGCTTCAACGGCGACTACCTCACCATCGCGCAGATCCAGCAACAGGCCTACGGCGGTAAAGAGCCCCTCGGCGTGGCCCTCGACCGCTACCTGCTGCAGCTCCCCCTGCCGCGCGCCCTGCGTTATCGCCTGGAGCTCTTCACCCGCGCCTTCGAGGAGTGGCTGGCGGCACAACCGGGCAGCGGTCCGCTCAAGGTCACCATCCTCTGCTGCAACGCCAACGGCGAGCTGGTAGAGGCGCTGAAACAGCTCAACAGCAGCCGCGAGCTGCTGCTCACCCTGAGTGACATCGACCCCGAGGCGATCAACTACGGCAGTCAGCGCCTGCGCGAGGAGTGCGAGTTCCACGGTACTCTGGAGACCGCCCAGCTCGACCTGGTGCGCCTGGCCATGGGCGAAGAGCCCAACCTCCCCCCCGAGCAGGACCTGATCATCAACATGAACCTGCTTGCCCACTTCGAGGACGACATCTTCCGCCGCGTGCTCGACCAGGTCCATGGCCTGCTCGTCCCCGGTGGTCAGCTACTCCTCGGCGGCCTCGCCAGCCCCCACTACGCGGAGGCCTTCATGCTCCACGTGTTCGACTGGCGGATCCACTTCCGCAGCCCTGATGAGCTGGCCGCACTGATCGCCCAGAGTCGCTTCGGTCACATCGTCGAGCCGCTACGCCAAGACCCGGAGCAGCTCGGCTACATCGCCCGCTGCCAGCGCCGCGACTGAACCTGAACCGACGCCCTCGATCCCCTCAGGGGCTGACGCGCAACAGCTCGCCGAGCACCACCCGCAGCTGCGCTGGTGGCACCGGCTTGTGCAGCAACGGGTAGCCGCCCTGCGCCACCTCGTTGAGCCCCTCGATGGCGGTATCCCCGCTCACTAACAGGGCCGGTAGGCGGTGCCCCAGTGCCGCCTCCACCGCGCGGATCGCCTCTACCCCGGTGGTGTGGTCGCGCAGACGGTAATCGGCGATGAGCAGTTGCGGGTCGGCGGCGAGCGCCTCGCGTACCGCTGCCTCCAGCGAATCGGCCAGACTCACCTGTAGCCCCCAGCCCCCGAGCATGCTCTCCATCCCCTTGCGCACCAGCGCCTCGTCGTCGATCACCAACACACGCACCCCGTTCAGGCCATCGCGCCGCCGCCGCACGCCCCCGGCGGACTTGACCCGAGGGACCATCTTCGAGCGCTCCAAGGTGAGGCGCATCAACGTCCCGCGCCCCGGGCGCGAGTACAGCGCCAACGAGTGTCCGAGCAGGCGACAGAGACGCAACACGATGGCCAACCCCAGACCGAGCCCCTTGGCACGGTCGCGCTCGGGATTGTGCAGCTGACTGAACTCCTCGAAGACCCGCGTCTGCGCCTCCGGCGGGATGCCCACGCCGCTATCCCACACCTCGATCACCACCCGTTCGCCGCGCCCACGACAGGCGAGCAACACACCGCCACGTTCGGTGTAGCGGATCGCATTGGTCAGCAGGTTACGCAGGATGTTGGCCAACAGGCCGGCGTCACTCACCACCCAGCCAGATGCCGGGCGTACACGCAGACGCAACCCCTTGGCCTCGGCGTCGGCGGCCAGCTCGCGCTGCAGCAGCTCGAAGAGGCTGCCGAGCGCCACCGGCTCCAGGCTCGGCTCTACCACCCCGGCGTCGAGGCGGGAGATGTCGAGCAGCGAGTTGAGTAGGTTACCGTGGGCACCGATCGCCTCGCGGATGTGGCCGAGCAGCTCGCGCCCCCGCTCACTACGCACCTCCGGGTCGAGCGATTCGACGAACAGGGTGAAGGCGTGTACCGGCTGGCGCAGGTCGTGGCTGGCGGCGGCGAGGAAGCGCGTCTTGGAGTCGTCGGCACGGTTCAACTCCTCTACCAAATCGAGGTTTTCGTAGCGCAGGCGTAGGCTCTCGCGCAACGAGCGGCTGGTGTCCCAGGCCACCGCCCCGGTGACCAGGTCGTAGAGGATCACCGCACTGCCGAGCACCAGGTGCTCGAAGCCGCCGAGCTGAAACAGCCGTAGCACCAGCAGCCCGGTGGCCGGGAGGGTGAAGGCGAAGTAGCCGCGCATCCAGTAGCCGTTACCCCCCACCGCCAGCAGCGAGAGCACCAGCAGCAGGGCGAACACCACCAGGAGGTTGAACGGCTCGTCGCCGGGGACGAAGAGTAGCGCGGCGAGACCCCACCCGAGTCCCTCCAGCAACGAGGTGAGGGTCACCGCGCGGCCCCACTGGCGCGGCTCGCGACGCTGCAGGTGTACCTGCCAGAAGCGCACCGTGAGGTAGTAGCGATAGCCCAGGGCGAGGCAGATGAGGCTGAACCAGACGTAGAGCCAGGCGTCCACGACACGCCCGTGCAGCCCTATCACCAGTAGCCCGGCGAGCAGGATATGGCCGAGCCAGGTGATCGGCATCTGGCGGAACAGCCGCTCGACCAGATCGCGGTCGATCATGCGCTCCAGCGCCTCGCGGCTGCGGCCGCCCCCATCGCGTATCTCCACCCGTGCCTCGCTCACTCGCGTACGACTTATCGAGGGGCCTGAGCCCCGCGTTGAAACCATCCCCGTCGCCGGGCTACCCGGCTAGACCAGCGCCGCCTGGGTCATCTGCTGGCGCAGGCGTGCACGTGCCTCGCGCAGTAGCGCGGCATAATCCCCCGGCCCCTCGACCGGGAGCAATACACTGAAGAGCGGCGGTTGCCCGTCGGCCACCCCCGCATCACGCGCAATCACCGCCACCGCCTCGGCCAAACGGGCGCGGATGCGCTCGGCGTCGCGCGCCTCGCGCAAGCTCATACAGGCGGCAAAGCGCCCCGGACGCAGTTGCCCCACCAGGTCTTGCTCACGGAAGGTACGGTTGACCAGCGCCACCCAACGCTCCAGCACCTCCTCCTCCACCGCTGCACCGCGCTCGCGACGCAGGGTGGCGAGCCACGGCAGCTCGATGAGCAGGAAGGTTCGCGCCAGCGCGGGGGTACGACGCAGGAAGAGGCGCTGTCCCGCCTGGGCCAGGCCACTGGCGTTATAGAGCCCGGTGGCGGGGTCGGTATCGACCAAGCGCGGCTGGCGCGCGTTGTGTCGCTCGGTGAGCAGCACTAGGTTGGCGAAGGCGATCACCACGTTGAACACCAACGCCATGAGGAAGGTGGTGAAGTTATAGGGATTCTCGTCGACGATGAGGCGGACGGCCTCGATGAAGGGGGCGTAGAGCCCGCGCAACAAAAAGCTGACGCCGAGGGCGAGGTAGAGGAGCCCGGAGAGGGTGTCGGTGAAGGGGCGGATGCCGGTGGGCGAGATGAGCATCTCGCGCGCCACCAGCAGCCCGAGCAGACCGATGAGGCACGACACGGTCACGGCCCGTTCGACGAACCCCTCGGGGCCGAGACCGAAAAGGGCGTGCGCGCCGATCACCAGCGCCAGCACCAACCCCAACTGCCAAGCGTGGGTGGGGCTGCGACGCTGGAAGGCGCGCGCCCCACTCCAGGTGATGAAGAAACCGGCGCACAGCAGGGTGTTGGCGCTGGCGATAGAGAAGAGCGGTGGCAACGCCCCCTGGAAGGAGTGCAGGAAGACACCGAAGGCCATGAGCAAGAAGCCGAGCGACCAGCGGTCGACACCGTAGACACGTCGGTTGGCCAGCCAGCCGAGGATCACCGCCGCCGAGGTGACCAGCAGGCTGAAGGTGGTGGCGAGGATCAGTGTGCGGACATCCACGGCGTGCGCCCCCGGCGTCGCTGCAGGCTCAGGCCTGCACCGCCTCGATCCAGGCGGCCAGCCGCGGGCGCATGGTGTAGAAGCTCTCCAACACCTGCGCCAGCTCCGCCTCCAGCTCCAGCTCACCGGCCACCACACGCGCCTCCAACTCGGCACAGAGACGGTTCAACTGCTCGGCCCCGACCAGGGCGCTCTGCGACTTGAGCGTGTGCAGGGCGCGCGACAGGGCCACGTAGTCGTTCTGCTTCTCCCGGGTGAGCGGCTCGACGATGGTGTCGAAGTCCTCCAACATCGCCTTGGTCAGTGCCTCCAGGGCGCCCGGGGTCGGGCGCACGCGCGCGGCCAGCTCGTCGAGCACCGAGAGGCGCAGGACCTCCAGCGCGTCTGCGCCCTCGCGCCCGGTACCACGCACGGGCACCTTGGTGGGTGCCTCACGCCGTGGCGGCGGGGGTGCGGGCGAGGTGCCGACAGGGGCAGTGGGGGTCGGCCCCTTGGGCCGCGGCATGAGCCAGCGGTGCAGCAACTGCACCAGCTCATCGAAGGCCACCGGCTTGGAGAGGTAGTCGTCCATCCCCGCCTCGCGACAACGCTCCTTGTCGCCACTCAGGGCATGGGCGGTGAGGGCGATGATCGGCAGACGGGCACGCCCGGTGCGCGTCTCTAGGGCACGGTAGCGATGGGTCGCCTCCAGGCCATCGAGCACCGGCATCTGTACATCCATGAACACCAGGTCGAAGGGCTCGGCGCTCAGGCGGTTGAGCGCCTCGCGCCCGTTCTGCACCGACTCCACCTGGATACCGAGTTGACTCAGCATGGCCGTGGCCACCTGCTGATTGACCAGATTGTCCTCCACCAGCAGCACTCGCCCCTCGAAGCGCGCCTCACGCCAGCTCACCGCAGGCTCTGCCTTGGGCACGGGGTGCGGGTTGAGCAGGGTGGCGAAGGCGTCGAGCAGGCGGATCGGCCCCGCCGGCTTGGAGATGGCCAGGCTCACCCCGCTCGCCCGCAGCCGTTCGGGGGCGAACTGCTCGCCACTGGTGAGGAGCAGGGTCGGCGTCCGGCGACCGCTCTCGGCACGCTGCAGCGCCTCGGCCAGGGGCAGCGCCTCCGTCTCGGTGTGTTGCAGGTCGATGATCACCAGGTCGAAGGGCGACTCGGCCTGGGTGAAACACTCCAGGGTGGGCTCGACACCGCTCACGTGGGTGGTCTGTACGCCCCAAGAGTGGAGGTAGCGCTGCAGGATCTCGCTGTTCATGCTGCTATCGTCCACCAGCAGCATGCGCAGGTGCAGCAGGTCATTGCTGTCGAGACCTTCGTCGCGATCCACCGCACGCAGGTGCAGGGAGAACTCGAACAGGCTGCCCTTGCCCAGGGTGCTCTCCAACTCGATCTCCCCGCCCATCGCCTCGACCAGTTGGCGACTGATGGCGAGGCCGAGGCCGGTACCACCGTAACGCCGGGTGGTGGAGTCGTCGGCCTGCACAAAGGGCTGGAACAGCCGCTCCATCGCCTCGGGCTGGATGCCGATGCCGCTGTCGTGCACCGCAAAGTGGACACCGCCGTCGGCCGAGTAGTCCACCTCCAGCCGCACCTGACCGTGTTCGGTGAACTTGATGGCGTTGCCGATGAGGTTGGTGAGCACCTGACGCAGGCGCGTGGGGTCGCCCATCACCCGCCGCGGCAGATCGGGGGAGATAAAGGTGAGCAGCTCCAGCCCCTTGTCGTGAGCGCGCTCCGCCAACAGGGTGGTGACCGACTCGACACAACGCGCCAGCTCGAACTCGATGGACTCCAGGGTCAGTTGGCCGGACTCGATCTTGGAGAGGTCGAGGATGTCGTTGATGACGTTGAGCTGCAGGTCGGCGGAGTTGATCGCCGTCTCCACGAAGTGGTGCTGCTCGGGGCTCAGCGGGGTGTTCTCCAACAGTTGCAGCATGCCGATGACACCGTTCATCGGTGTGCGGATCTCGTGACTCATATTGGCCAGAAACAGTGATTTGGCCTGATTCGCCGCCACGGCCTGCTCCTTCGCCTCGCGCAGTAGCAGTTCGTTGCGTTTCTGCTCGGAGATATCGCTGGCGAGCAGGATATAGAAACGCCGCTGCTCCAGGGTCACGGCGCGCGCGCGCAGGCGCACCGCGAACTCACTGCTACCATGGCGCAGGCCGATGAGGTCGTGCGGGGCACCGTCCTCGCTCCACGCCTCCAGCAGCGCGCTGAGTACACTGCCCGGGGGCAGTGAGGCGGGGTCGATGAGGGTGTCGAGGGTATGGCCGAGCAGCTCACCGGAGATGTAACCGAAGACCACCTCGCTGGCCGGGTTGGTCGACTCGATGAAGCCGCGACTGTCGACGATGAGCACCGCGTCGAGCATGTTGTTGAGCACGGTACGCAGGTAGGTCTCGCTGCGCTGCAGGTCGGTGGCGTTGCGCTTGAACACCATCAACGCCTCGGCCATGGCATTCAGCTCACTGCTACCGAGGGCACGCGGCACCAGCACCTTACTCTGCCAACTGGCCATCTGCTGCATCACGCTCACCAACACGCCGAGCGGGCGCACTACGCGCAGATTGGTGAAGCGCCAACTGAGCAGGACCAACAGCAGCAGCAGTAGTCCGGCCCCCCCTTCGCGCAGCATCTGCCAGCGCGAGTAGGCCATACGTGCGGCGATATGCCCCCTGGCGTACTCCTCGGCCTCATGCAGCACCTCGTCGAGGCGATGGTGCTGGGGCATCACCGCGGCGGAGTACTCGTCCACCGTCATGCGGTACTCACCGCGCCGCGCCTGCTCCATCACCTGATGATAGAGCGGGTCGAACAGCTCCTCTTGCTCCTTGCGGTTCTGCTCCACCAGGCGTAGCAGCGCCTCGACACCGAGCATCTGTGCACTGTCGAGGAGGCTGTGGCGGCTGAACTGCAGTTGGTACCAGGCGTAGACGAGCGCCTCCTCCTCCTCATCGCCCATCGGGCGGTATTGGGCGATGAGGCCGGCCAGATACGGCGCCACCTGGCCGAAGCGATTGCTGGTCTGTAGTAGCTGGTGGCGCAACGCCAGGGCGCGTCCCATCACCTGATCATCGGGCAACAGCTGTACCAGACTGGTGTAGAGACCCAGCTCGGCGTCGATCAGCTCGCTCATGAGCTTGAACCAACGCACCGCCAGGACCCGCGTCTCTCCGTGCACCTCGCCCCGGAGCAGACCATCGATCATCCCACGTGCGGAGATCACCGCGTTGCGCTGCATCTGTACCTTGGCGAACTTGCGCCTCAGCTCGCCGTTGTCGAGCCCCTGGAGCAGTGGCTCCAGGCGCGCGAAGGCGGCCTCCGCCGCCTGTCGATGCTCGATATGGGTGCGGGGGGTCTCCTCGACACCACGCGGTCCGCTCCCGCTCGGCAGCGCCTCGTCGCGGGTCAGACGGTGCAGGGCCACCCAGGTGCGGCCCCGCTCCAACATGCTGCTCTCGGTGGTCTGCTCCAGTGCGGCCGCGACCTCGTTGAGATACTGCAGTTGCCGATCCCTGCGCTGCTGGGACCACTCATCGGCGACCCGTAGGGCGACCAGGAGAAACAGCAGTAGAGAGAGTAACGAGAGCATCATGAGCAGCATGAAGCGCAACGAAAAGCGGCCATTGGCACCAGGGCGCCGCGTCTCCGACTCGTGGCTCAGGCCTAGCGTTTCGCTCGACATGCTCGACTACCTCACCAGGGCGGGTCCCTGTGCTCAAACTGGATCAATGAGCCTTGGAGTATACCCCGCCGATCCAGGCACAGGGTGAAACGGCACGCCCTTTGGGCTATGCTAGAATACCCCCCTTGGGTATATCACCAGCACCTACAGACAGGGTCCACTCTCATGCCACAGCTCGACCTGCCCCTCGAAGGGATGACCTGCGCCGCCTGTGCCGCGCGCGTGGAGCGGCGCCTGAATCAGATCGACGGTGTCAGTGCGACAGTCAACTTCGCCAGCGAGCGGGTGCAGATCGACTACGACCCACAGAAGAGCGACCCGGCGGCGCTGCTCGCGGCGATCCACGCCACCGGCTTCAGTGTACCCACTCAACATGTGGAGCTGGCCATCGAGGGGATGACCTGCGCCGCCTGCTCCACCCGACTGGAGAACAACCTCAATCGCATGGAGGGGGTGAGTGCGGTGGTCAATCTCGCCAACGAGCGGGCGCAGATCGCCTTCACCCCCGGGGTGGTCGAGGTGGCGAGTCTCATCGCCGCCGTCACACGCGCCGGCTTCAGTGCCGCCCCGGTGCAGGCCGACCAACACGCACGCGAGCGCCAACGGCGCCTGGAGCGCTATCTGGCCGAGCGCCGGACCTTCCTCATCAGTGCCCTGTTGACCCTACCGCTGTTGGCGCAGATGGGCTGGATGTTCGCTGGCATGCACAGTGAGCTACCACGCTGGCTGCAGTTTGCCTGCGCCACCCCGGTACAACTCTGGATCGGCGCACGCTTCTACAGGGGGGCCTTCGCCGCCCTGCGCGGTGGCGGGGCCAATATGGATGTGTTGGTCTCACTCGGTACCGGCATCGCCTGGCTCTACAGCACCCTGGTCTGGCTCTTCGGTGACCCGACCCTACACGTCTACTTCGAGGCGAGTGCCACCATCATCACCCTGGTGCTACTCGGCAAGCTGCTGGAGGCCCGCGCCAAGGGTCGCACCTCGGCCGCCATCGAGCAGTTGTTGCAGCTACAGCCCAAGCTGGCCACGGTGGAGCGTGACGGTAGCCTGGTGCAGATACCCGCCGCCGCCCTACGCCCCGGCGAGACCTTCTTGGTCCGTGCGGGCGAGGTGGTGCCGGTGGATGGTGAGGTGACCGAAGGGGGCTCCAGCATCGACGAGAGTCTGCTCACCGGCGAGAGCCTGCCGGTCAGTAAGGCACCGGGGGCCAAGGTCTATGCCGGCACACAGAACCAGAGTGGCCTGCTGCGCTGCCGCGCCCTCGGCGTGGGGGAGCAGACCCTGCTCGCCGGCATCGTGCGCCTGGTCGAGCAGGCGCAGGGCTCCAAGGCACCGATCCAGCGCTTGGCGGACAAGATTGCCGCCATCTTCGTCCCAGTGGTGGTGACCATTGCCCTGCTCACCTTCGCCCTGACCTGGTGGCTTGGCGGTGCGCTGACCCCTGCGCTCATCAGCGCTGTGGCGGTACTGGTCATCGCCTGCCCCTGCGCCCTCGGGCTGGCCACCCCCACGGCAGTAATGGTGGGCATGGGGCGCGCCGCCCGCGCCGGGGTGCTGATCCGCGACGCCGCCGCCCTGGAGCGTGCAGGTCGCCTCACCACGCTGGTGCTGGACAAGACCGGCACCCTCACCCAGGGCCGCCCCGAGGTGACCGACCTGCTGCCCCACGCAGGTCTCGACGAGGCCGAGCTGCTCCGCCTCGCCGCCGCCCTAGAGCAGGGCTCGCACCACCCCCTGGCACAGGCGATTCGGGGGGCCGCCGAGGCCCGTTCACTCGACCTGCCGACGGTGCATGAGTTTCGCGATCACAGCGGCCTCGGCGTCAGTGGTCAGGTCGACGGGCGTACCCTCTACCTCGGCTCGCCGCGCCACATGGAGCCCCTGGGGGTGCATGTCGAGCCAGCGACCCTCACGCGCCTCGCCCACGCCGGTAAGAGCCTGGTACTGCTGGCCGAACCGGGGCGCCTGCTCGGCCTCATCGCCGTGGCCGACCCGGTGCGTCCCGAGAGCGCGGCGGCCTGTGCCGCCCTGCGTGCCCGGGGCCTACGCCTGGTGATGCTCACCGGCGACAATCCGGCCACCGCCAAGGCGGTGGCCGCCACCCTCGGCATCGACGAGTATCAGGCCAGCGCACTGCCCGCCGACAAGGCCGCCAAGGTCGAGGCGCTACGCGCCGAGGGCGAGGTGGTCGGCATGCTCGGCGACGGCATCAACGACGCCCCGGCATTGGCCGCCGCCGATGTGGGCTTTGCCGTGGGCGGTGGCGCGGATATCGCCATCGAGGCGGCGGATGTGACCCTGATGCGTGCCGATCCCATGGGGCTGGTGGCGGCAGTGAGCCTCTCCCGCGTCACCCTGAACAAGATCCGGCAAAACCTCTTCTTTGCCTTTATCTACAACACCTTGGGCATACCTCTGGCGGCCCTGGGACTGCTCAACCCGGTGATCGCCGGTGCCGCCATGGCCGCCAGCTCGGTCTCAGTGGTGAGCAACTCCCTGCTGCTCGCACGTGTGCCACTCCCCGAATCCACCCCACCCACCCCTGAAGGAGCACCCCATGGAAACTAGCATCATCGACATCAAGGGCATGAGCTGCGGCGGCTGTACCGGCAGCGTGCAGCGTGTCCTGAGCGCACTCGACGGCGTCACCTCGGTCGAGGTCTCGCTGGAGCAGGCCAATGCCACCGTCACCTATGACCCCAGCAAGGTCTCCCTGCAGCAGCTGCACGCGGGCGTAGCCGATGCCGGCTTCGAAGTCCTCTGAATCACCCGCCTGTGGCTGTACCGCGAGCGATAAGCGCGTCGTCCAGCCGCACAAGGCGGCCCTACTCAACCGTCTCAAGCGGGTCGAGGGGCAGGTGCGCGGGGTGGCCAACATGGTCGACGAGGATCGCTACTGCGTCGATATCCTGATGCAGGTCAACGCCATCAAGTCAGCCATGAATGCCATCGCCTTGCAGTTACTCGAAGACCATGTCAACGGCTGTGTGAAGCGCGACATCCTCGCCGGTCAAGGGGACGAGGTGATCCAGGAGTTGATGACCCTCGTCCGCCGCCTCGGCTAAACACCCCACACCTGACCAGGCAGGGAGGCCGTTCGGGTCTGAGGCTAACGCCCCACACCCTCCCAGGCGCTTGCATCGCACCCCGGTCACCCCCATTTTTTTCACAATTGGGTAGGCCGTAGTCGTGATCTCTGTCCTTACTCGAACGCGGTATATCCATTATCCTTGATGGAATCTGGTCGATACCGGTCACCCCCCACCCCGCTGGGAACCTGCTCTCGGAGTCGTTATGCGTGGTTTAGCCCTCAGTCTCATCGCCCTCGCCACCCTGTGTGGCCCCCTCCCGCTCAGCGCCGAGACCTTCGATGGCCCACGCATCGGACCCGACGGACGTCTCGTTAAGGAGCCCGAGGCACAGCTACCGAGTCAGCAGATCGCACCGCTCACGGATGCCCTCTGTCGGCGTGGTAAGGCCTGCAGTGCGCCGCGTCTGCAGAATCTCGCCCAGGTCGACCCCAAGCTGCACGCCCTGCTCGACCACGCCTTCTCTAACGCCTACTGCTACGAGAGCACCACGTGGGAGAACATCAGTGAGCGCTATCCACGCCTCGGGCCACATATCCTCAGCTGCTTCCGCGCCCTGGAGCAGGCCCCCTGCGGCTACTACACCGGCGAGCTGGATATCCTCACCCTGCCCGGCTGCAAGGAGATCGCCACCATCGAGTAGCGAGGCACTGTCACCGGCAGCTCTCGGGCATGCCGAACCCAAACGCAAAAAACCCGGCCTAGCCGGGTTTTTTGCGTTTGGCCGGGGGGATCCTTCCCCCCTGGGTCGGCCCCTTAACGGGCCATGTAACCACCATAGAGGTCGAGGGAGGCGACGGCGGTGGTCGGCTCCTCGTCCCAGTGGTTCATCACCACACCGTCGGGCAGGGTGATGCTCCCGGAGTCGCTCGGCACGATGAGGCCACCACCGGCGTCCTGCTCGTTCATCCAGGTGTCGAAGTCGAAGTCGACCGGACGCTCGCGGCTCATGCTGTTGACCAGGGTCACCAGGCCATCCAGGTGGCGCACGGTGCTGGGGGCGAGGATCACATCACCGTTATCCAGGGTGATGCGGATATTGCCACCGGTGGCCGCCAGGTAGGCCTCGCAGGTGAGGCCGAGCATACCGGTACACTCGGAGCGCCCGAACAGCGGTACACCGTTGAAGATCACCAGGCCGGGGGTGTTGTTCATCACGTGCAGGGTGTTGTCACCGGTGGTGCCATTGATATCAATGGAGACACCGTTGCTGTCGTAGCCTGCCGCGTAGATGAACAGCTTACCGGAGATGTCCACCTCGATGGGGTTATCGAGGGTGCCGACATACCCGGTCAGGGCCTCGATCACACCACCGGCCGCGGTGATGTTGTTCAGCGGATTGCCGCCCACATCGTTATTGTCGTAGACATTACCGCCGCTGATGATGGTGACGTTACCGTCGGTGATGAGCTGGCCGAGGCCGATATCACCACTGGCGGAGAGGTCGATCTCGCCATTGCCCAGGGTGGTGTCGATGACCGCATCCGGGGTCATGACCAGGTTGCCGTCGCTACCGATGGAGACATCGCCGTTGCTGTTGATGTCGCCGACGCTGGTGTTGCCTGCGTCGATAATGGTCACATCACCGGCACTCACCACACTGATGGTGCCACCGATGTTGTCCTTCAGCTTATCGGCGTCGGTGAGGGTGAAGTCACCGTTCAGGTCATCGGCCACGCCGTTGCCATCGCCGTCGTAGTAGTCAGGGTCGATGGTCACCTCGTTGCCGTAACCCGCATCGAAGGTGGCGTTACCGGCCACGTTGAGCTGGGCGTTGTCGGTGATCGCCCCACCGGCGGTGACGCTCAGGTCACCCTCCATGTTGAACTTACCCATCACCGGACCGAGCTCCAGGGCGTCCTTGTCGACCACGGTCACGTCGTTGGCCATCTCTACGCCGAAGCCGCCGACGAAGTCATTGTTGGCGTTGTCCAGCACCACATCACCGTTGCCGGTGCCGACGCCGTCCAGCGCACCGTCGGTGCCGACCACGGTCGCCCCCTGCACCACGATGGTGTCGTGGCCGGTGAGGTCACCGTTGGTGGTGATGAGCATGTCGCCGGTCACCTTGATGGTGCCGAGGTTGAGCTCGTCGCTGTCGTTGAAGATCAGGTCGGCGACCACCGGATTATTGCTGCCATCGACCGCCTGACTGCCGTTGGCGGCATAGCCGACG
This sequence comes from Gammaproteobacteria bacterium, assembly GCA_003252455.1. Taxonomy (GTDB): domain Bacteria; phylum Pseudomonadota; class Gammaproteobacteria; order Thiohalomonadales; family Thiohalomonadaceae; genus SZUA-467. Next base: position 117,993 of record QKED01000096.1, on the reverse strand, counting down.
CTGGCGGTCAGGGTGTCTACATCGTTACCGCTGTCACTCAGGGTGACACCGCCACCGACACCTTGGGTGTTGATGGTGAGGTTGTCGACGCTGACGGCGCTACCCGCGGTCTGCGTCACCGGCCCCTTGCTGTTCAGGGTCAGATCGGTGATGGGGCCAGCAGAGAGGTCCACGGCACCGTTGAACTGAATGGGGCCATCGTCGAGGGTCCCCACCTCCAGGTCAGTAGTCTGCAGCGTGGCCAGTTCGGCGGCGCTGAGGAAGTCACCGAGGTTGCTGCTCCCCCCCAGGGTCAGGGTCATGGTCGAGTCGTTGGCGGTAACCAACACACTGCCGGCGGTGGTGGTGGCCTGCAGGTCGCTGGTATCGGCGGTGTAGGTCACCTTGGCACTGCCTGCGTCGACCCCGGAGGCGACGGTGAGGGTACCGGCGCTGCTCAGGGTCACGGCACCGTTATCGGTGCTCATGCCGACGATGGGGCTACCGCTGGCGTCGTTGACCGTACCGACGGTGAGGCCGGTGCTGTCGGTGGCCAGGGTGAGGCCATTACCGCTACCACTGACGGCCACGGCCACATCACCCGCCAGGTGGTTGGCGTTGCTGCCCAGGGTCACCGGGCCGGCGGAGACGATGCCCAGGTCACCGGTGACGCTGAGGGCGCCACTGCTGGTCTGGGTCAGGGCGCCACCGGTGGAGAGCAGGCCGTTACCGGCGACACTCAGACCGACCACACCGTCGACGGTGCCGATCTTCAGGTCGTCCACATCGTTGAAGGTGAAGGGCCCGCCGATGATGCCGGCGATGGTGGTGACGTCATTGTTGCCCTGCAGGTCGACACCGGCCGCTTCGAGGGCCAGGCCACTCACGTTCAGGCTGCCGCTACCAGCGATGTTGCCGGTGGTGGTCAGGTGCATGGCCAGCACGCCACCGGCGGTGATGGCGTTGGTCACCTGGATGTCACCGCTCACCTTGGTGGTGATGTCGCCGATACGCAGCACGGAGGCGGTCACCTTGCTCACCTCGGCGGCGCTCAGCTCCACGGCGCTGGCATTGGCGTCGGTGGTGGAACCGAGGTCGAAGCCATTGCCGTTCGTGTAGGCGGTGACGGTGACGATACCGCTGCCCACATTGACCGCCTGGGCCACGTTGATGTGGTCGGTGGTCAGGGTCACGTTACCGTTGCTGGTGCGCAGACCCGCCAGGGCGCCGGTGATGTAGAGGCTGTTGTCGGCCACCTGCAGCAGACCGGACTTGTCGATGACACTGATGGTGCCACCGGCGGCCTGATTGTTGCCGCTCAGGTAGGTGGTACCGGCCAGGGCCGTGGTGTAGCTGATGTTACCGCTGCCGGTGTTGGCCAGGTGCACACGGCCGGTGAGGTTGTCACCGCTGAGGTTGATGCCGCTACCGGCGCTCACCTGCAGGTCGGGCACATTCAGGACACCGTTGCCGCTGACGCTGCCGCTACCCGTGGTATAGAGGTGTAGGCCGCTGGTGGCGCGGGTGATGCTGGAGCTGACCTGGATGTTGCCACTGTTATCGCTGCCACCCACGGTGAGGTGACCGAGGACGTTGTCGATCTCGCTCTGGGTCAGGGAGACGATGGCGTCACCGGCGGTGTCGCTACCGGCGCCGAGCACCAGGGTGTCGGTGCCGGTACGGCTGCTCAGGGTCACCGAGGCGGTGCTGTCGTGGCCGATCGGGGCGCCGTTGGTCAGCTTCAGGTCGTCGGCCTTGAGGGTCACCTGCAGGGCGTCGACCGCCACGGCGGTGGTGATCATCCCGGTATTGGTCAGGCTGACGTGGCCACCCTCGGAGAGGGCGGTGAAGGTGACGTCACCGTTGTTCTCAAGGTAGCTGTCGCCGGTGGTAGAGCTGCGCAGGATAGCGGCGTCGGTCTGCACGGCGTCGGTAGCGGTACCGATGCGTGTGGTGGTCGGGCCACCGGCCTTGCCGTAGTTACCCAGGTTGACGGTGGCGGCGGTGACCACGGCGCTGCCGCCGCTGATGTCCTCGATGACACCGCCGGTACCGTCGTTATTGGTGTCGGCGTCGAGGATGATGGTGCCGCTGTTGCCGGCGTCGACAAACAGGTTGCCGCCGAGGCTGATGTCACCGTAGCCCTCGACCTTGATGGTACCGTTGGCCACCTTCTCGTTGATGCTGACGCTCTCACCACCGAGGACGATATCGTTCAGCGCACGCAGGTAGATGTTGCCTGAGGTGGTGTTGGTGGCGCCCAGATAGCCGCCGACGGTATCGATCACCAGCGGGTTGCTGGCGGTGGCGATGTCACCACCGATACCGGTACCGGCGTTGAGCTGCAGGTTACCGACGGTGCTGAGGCTGCCGGCGGTGGCATTGCTGATCTTACCGCTGGTGCTCAGGGTCAGGTTGGTGGCGTTGTTGGGCAGTACGGCGGAGACCACCTTGATCTCGCCGCTGTGGCCGAGGAGGTCGCCGATCTCCAGGGTATCGGTATGCACCAAGTCCAGCTCGGCGTCGGTCAGCCCGAGGGTGCCGGCGGTGTTACTGGTGGTGCCGCCCACCTCGGTGATCCGGCTGGCAGTGGCGGTGGAGAGGGTCACATGACCGGCACTACCACTGTCGATGGTCTGACCCAGGCGCATGTCATCGGCCTTGATGGAGATCTGCGCATCGGCCGTGCCGTAGAGACCGGCCTGCGTGGCGTCCACCACACCGTCGAGCTGGAACAGACCACCGGCCAGGGTGGTACCCAGGGTGATATCGCCACCGGCCGTGGTGATGCCGCGACCGCTGACGGTGAGGTTGCCGGCCTTCTCGGTGACGGTGAAGGTACCGTCCACGGCGCCGTTCTCACCCTGCACGCTGAGGCCAGCGCTGCGGCTGCTGGCGTAGTTGATGTTACCGCCCTTGGTATTGCTCAGGTCGACGCTGGCGACCTGGTTGTTACCGGTGAGGCTGATGCCGGTGGCGGCCACAGCGGTCAGGCTGTTGGCCTGCAGCATTGGGGTGACCCCGCCGGAGGCGTTGGCGGTGATCGCACCAGTGGTGGCGGTACCGTCACCGTTGGCGGTGAGGGTCAGGTCGCCGTTGGTGACCTTGAGGTCGGCGTTGAAGGTGATGCCGTTGGTACGGTTGATCAGATTCAGGTCACCCACGGTGTTGCGAGTGATCGCCTGGCTCACTGTGATGGCACCGGTGGTATCGCTGCTACCGATGGTCACGTCACCGATCAGGGTGTTGATCTCGGCAGCCTTCAGCTCCAGGGTGTTGGCACTGGTGTTGATACCGCTGCCCAGGTCGATGTTGATGGCCGGGTTGTTGGTATCGATGAAGATCTTGTCGCCCGCGGCGTTGCCGATCGAGGTGCCGGCCAGCTCCATGCGGTCTGCGACCAGGTGGATCTCCGCGTCGTTACCATCGATTACGCCACCGGTGTGGCTCAGCATGGCGCCGTCGCCAGCGGTGAGGTAAACGCCATTGGTACCGGTGAGGTTACCGGTCACGGTCAGGGCGGCGGAGGAGAGGGCACCCGCCACACCGCTCTGGGTGGTGATGGTGAAGGTGTCGCGGGCACTCAATACCCCGCTGGTCTTCAGCTCGCCGGTGTTGAGCATGTCCACCAGACCACCGGTACTGACGGCGCGGAAGGCCCCCAGATTACCGGTGTTTTCCAGATAGATGTCGCCATCCGCCAGGGCGGTGAGGGCCGTCGTGGCGCTGGTCAGCAGCGGGGCATCGGCACCACCGATGTTGTCGATGGTGTGGGTACCCACGGTACCGAAGTTGATGGTGGCGGCGGTGAGGGTGCTGGCACCGGCACTCTGCTCAAGGATGTCACCATTGGCCTCCAGGGTCAGGGTACCACCGACGGAGTTGAGATCGCCGGCCAGGGTCATGGTGCCACCGGAGACCACGCGCAGCTCGTTACCGGGCACGCCACTGAAGGTGACGTTGCTACCATCACCCAGCGTGATGGCACCGGTGGTCTCGATGTTGATGTGACCACTGGTGCTGTTGTTGGCGGTGAGGATGCCGCCGACCGTACCCACCAGGATGGCGTCGTCGTTGGTCGGGTCGTTGTCCTGAATAATAGTGCCGATGCCGTTACTGGCGATCAGCGCCAGGTTGCCACCCACGGCACTCAGGGTACCCAGGGTCGGACGTGTGATGCTGCCACCGTCGGCGATCAGGGTCAGGTCCTGCGAGGAGGAGAAGTTGGCGCCGATGATGATGCCGCCGGCGTGGTTCTCCAGGGTGATGTCGCTGTTGCCGTTGTGCACCACGTTGTTCTTCAGCACGATGGTGCCGGTGGCGTCGGCGCCACCGATCACCAGCGCGGCGTTGCTGATGGTACGCAGCTCGGCCTCTGAGAGCTCCAAGGTGGAGGCCGTGGTGTCGGCGGTGGCCCCCAGACTGATGGTGTGGCTGGCGGTATAGGCGCTCAGCTGCACGGTATCACCAGCGGAGTCACCGATCGCCGTGCCGGAGAGGGCCATCTTGTCGGCAGTGATGTTGATCTCTGCGTCGTTGGCGTTGATGGTCCCGCCGTTATGAATGAACAGGGTCTCGACGCTGCTCACGGTGAGATCGACACCATCTTCGCCCATGGTGTTGTGGCTGATGGTCATCACCCCGGTGGAGTCGAGGCTCAGGGTATCACCGGCATGGATGGTGCCCGAGCTGGAGAGACTACCGACGTTGTTCACCTCGGCCAGACCCACGGCGTTGAGCGCCAGGGTGGCGTTGCCGGTGTTGTCGACGTAGAGGTCACCGGCGCTGTTGAGGTTGAGCACGGAGACGGCGGTGAGGATCGGGCTGTTGGCCCCACCCACATCGCTCGGTGCATTGCTGGTGCCGATACGCACGGTGTTGGCGCTGATCACGCCACCACCATTGCTGTCGTTGGCCAGGCTGCCGGTGGCGTTCAGGGTGATGGTGCCGGTGGCACCGCCCACGGTCAGAGGGCCGCCGATGAGCATGTTGCCGAGCACATCCACGCGCAGGTGGCCGTTGTCGGCCTCATCGAGCGAGGTGGTGGCGGTACCGAGGGTGATGCTCTTGGTGCTCAGCAGGTAGAGGTCCCCGCTGGTGGTGTTCTCGGCGGCCAGGCTGCCACCCACGTTGCCGATACGCACCGGGGCACTGGAGGCGATGTTGCCGATACCGGTCGCGGCGCTCAGCGTCAGGTCGGAGGCGGTGCTCAGCAGGCCGCTGGAGGTGCCGCTGATGGCGCCCACGGTGCTGCCACCGGAGTTGGCGATGAGGCTCAGGTCGCCCTTACTGTTGAGGGTATTGGCGATGATGATCGCGGCGTTGTGGTTCTCCAGGGTCAGGCTGCTGGCGCCCTGCACGTCGACCGGGCCGGTCACCTGGATGTTCCCCGTGGTGCTGGCGCCGCCGATGATCAGCGCGGCGTTGGCGATGGTGTTGAGCTCGGCGGAGGAGAGCTCGACATTGCCAGCCTGGCCGTCGCTGGTGGAGCCGAGGATGATGCCACTACCGGCCACATTGCTGGAGAGCTGCACGGTGTCGCCACTGGCGGTACCGATGGTGCCACCCGAGAGGTTCATCTTGCCCGCGCTCAGGGAGATGAGTGCGTTATTGGCGTCGATGATGCCGCTGGAGTGGGTCAGCATCTGCCCAGCGCCCGTGACGCTCAGGGTGATGCCGGACTCGGCGGTCACATCCTGATTGATGGTCATGGCACCGGTAGAGGTGAGGCTGACGGTGGAGGTGTCGGAGCTGACGCCCCCCTGGTCAGTGGTCAGGGTACCGGTGTTGGTAATCTCCACACGCCCACCCACGGCCTCGGCGTTGAGCAGCGCGTTGCCGGTGTTGGCCACGCGGATCATGCCGGCCTGGCTCTCCAGATTGAGGTCACTGGAGGCGGTGCGGATGGCGCCACCGGTACCGCTACCGATAGCAAGGGTGGAGCCCTGCATGCCCAGGTCGATGTGGGCCGCAGTGAGCACACCGGTAGAGGCCGGGTCGTTGACGATCAGACCGTTGATGGCATCGAGGCTGATCTTACCGTTGGTACCGCCCACGCTGAGGTTACCGGCCAGGGTGATGTCACCCTCGGCGTCCACACGCAGCACGCCGTTGTCGGCCTGACTCAGGGTGGAAGTGGCACCGCCCAGGGTGATGGAGCGGGTGTGCAGGAAGAGGTCACCACTGGTGGTGTTGACCGCCGAGACGCTGCCCACATTCCCCAGGTGGATCGGGGCATCGGCGGAGCTGGTGGCCCCGATGGTGCCAATACCACTTGCGGCGTTCAGGGTCAGCTGCCCACCGGCGTTGAGGGTACCAGCGGCCCCCTGGATGGCACCGATGGTGCTGCCACCGCCATTGGCGATGAGGCTCAGGTCATTGGTGGCGGAGAGGTCGGCGTTGAGGGCAATACCACCCACCTGATTGATCAGGCTCAGGTCCTTCACCCCCATGGGCGCCACATCCTGACTGATGCGGATGAGTCCGGTGTGCGTGTTACTGCCGATCACCAGCTCGCCGCTGGAGCTCTTCACCAGGTTCAGTTCGGCATCGGTGAGACCGAGGCTCTCGCGGGTGACGCTGTCCGCACCCAGGTCGATGATCTGCGCGGCAGTGGCGGTGTCCAGGGTAACGGTGGTAGCGCCACGGCTGCGCAGGGCGGCGTTGATGTCCATGTCATCGGCGGTGAGGGTGATATCCCCTCCCTCGGCCAGGGTGAAGTTCTGGGTGGTATCCACCACGCCGTCGATGGTCAGCAGACCCTTCACCTTGTGGGTGATCAGCTCCACATCGCCACCCACGGTAGAGATACCGGCGCTGCTGATGGTCAGGTCGCCGCTCATCTCCTCCACGCTCACGTTGCCACCCGAGGCGGCATTGGTGGCGCTCAGGGTGAGGCCGGTGACGTTGTCGCTGTGGTAGCTGATGTCCCCACTGGTGCTGTTGTTGAGCAGCACGCTGGCGATGGCATTGTCGCCACCCAGATCGATGCCGCTGGCGGCACGCACGCTCAGGCTGTTGGCGGCCAGGTCGCCGTCACCACTGACGCGACCGTTGGCGGCGTTGATGGTGAGGTCACCGTTGGCCAGGGTCAGATTATTCCCCAGGGTCACGGCGTTGCCGCTGGCGGCGGTGATCAGATTCAGGTCACCGGTGCTGGTGCGGTCGACACTGCCTGCAGTGGTGATGGTGCCGGTGGAGGTGAGCGAACCGAGGGTCAGGTCACCGGTAATGGTGGAGAGCTCGGTGTTGGAGAGTTCCAGGGTGTTGTCCTGCCCACTCCCGAGCACCATGGCATTACCTGCGGTGGTGCTGACGATGGTGATCAGGGTCGCGGCGTCGGCGCCCACACCATCACCCGGGGCGGTGGCGTGGAGGTCGATCTTGTCGCTGGTCAGGATGATGCTGTCGGCATCGATGAGACCGGCACTCTGGGAGATGATCTTACCCGCACTGGTGGTGGTCAGGTTGACTGCCGCGTTGGCCAGCACATCGTGACCGATGCTCATGTCACCGGTGCTGGAGATGTTCACCTTGGAGGTGAGTACCGGGCCATCGGCGGTGATGTCACCCGTGGTGGTGAAGGTGCCGACGTTGCGCAGCACGATATCGCCAGCGTCGGCGCTCAGCGCCGCGCGCAGGTCACCCACGTTGTCGATGAACAGACCACTGGCGCTGTGGGCGTTGAGGTTGCTCACGTTGGTCAGCAGCGGGGCGGCGCTGGAGCCCACGGCGGTGGGGTCGGAGTCCATGCCGATGTTCAGCGTGCTGGCGGTGATCTGACCGCTGCTGGCGCGGTCGATGCCGGGCATTGAGCTGATGTTACCGGTACTGTCGAGGGTGATGGTGCCAGCACCGTCGACGGTCAGGTCACCGGCGATGTTCAGGTCGCCGTTGGCGTCGATACGCAACAGTCCATCCACCACCTGCTGGTAGATACCCACGGTGCCCGTCTTGTTGCCCAGCGTGACACTGGAGGCGGTGTGCAGGTAGAGGTCGCCGGAGGTGGTGTTGGTGGCACCGAGGTAACCGCCGACGGTCCCGATGTTCACCGGGGTACCGCTGGCGTCGTCACCGATACCGTCGGCGGCGTGCAGCAACAAGTTGCCGTGGGTGGCGCTGAGGGTACCGCCGTCGCCGACGATGGCGCCGCCGCTGGTGGTCACAGTCAGGTCGCTGGAGGCGGTGGCGTTGGCACCGACGATGATATCGCCACTGCCGTTCAGCAGGGTGAGGTCGGCGACCGCCGGGGCCACATTGCCTTCGATGGCGATGCTGGCGGTGTGGGCCGCATCACCAATCACCAGCAAGGCGCCGCTGATGGTGTTCAGCTCCACGTTGGTGAGCCCGAGGACGCTACCGGGGGTCGTGGCGTCGACGCCCAGCGCGATGGCCTGGTTGGCGTTGCCGCTGGTGAGGCTCACCGTACCGGTGGTACCGGCGTTAATGGTGCCACCGTTGAGATTCATGTCATCGGCGTAGAGGGCGATGCCGGCCCCGGCAGTGTGTCCACCGCCGGTACTGGTGAGGGTACCAGCCTGCGTCAGCACCGCGTCGACACCGTGGGTGCCGACGCTGATCGGGCCACCCTGGCTGGTGATGTCATGGGTGGTGAGGTCGGCGCTCTTCTCGTTGATGCTAATGCTGCCACCGGCGGCGGCATTGTCGGCGGTGACGGTGAGCATCTGGTCGAGACCGAGGTTGCTCACATAGTTGATGTCGCCACCGGCTGGGTTGGTCAGCGCCAGGTCGACATTGGCCACGCGGTTGTCGCCATCGAGATTGATACCATCGGCGGCGGTGACGTTGAGGTTGCCGCCGCTCAGGTCGCCAGAACCGACCACACTGCCCTGGTAGGCGATGAGGTTGAGGCTGTCGCCACCCTGCACACCCAGGTCGTTGTTGATGGCAATGGCGTTGCCGGTGGCGGAGGTGATCAGGTTGATGTCACCGGCATTGGTACGCACCACAGGACCGGAGACGGTGATACCGCCGGTCATCAGGTTGCTGCCCAGGTGCAGATCGCCGGTGATGGTGTTGACCTCGGCCTGGGAGAGCTCCAGCGCGCCGGCGGTGTTGTCACCACTGTTGGCTGCGGCACCACCGAGGATGATGTCGTCGGCCACATTGTTGGTCTGCAGGGTGACACTATCGGCACTGCTGTTGCCGATGGTGCCACCGGTCAGCGCCATCTTGTCGGCAGTGAGCACAATACCGGTGTTGTTGGTGCTGTCGATGGCACCCGCAGTGTGGCTCAGCTTACCGCCTGCACCGCTGACGGTGAGGTTCACATCGGTCAGGGCGGTGACGTTCTCGTCGATGGTCATGTTGCCGGTGGAGGTGACGTCGATGTCACCGGCGGCGTTCAGCGCACCACTGGTCTCCAGGGTGCCGGTGTTGCTCACGTCCAGGCCGCCACCGATGGTGGTCGCGGTAATGGCGACGTTTCCGGTGTTATCCAGGTAGGTGGCACCGTCACGGCTGATGGTGTTGAGCGAGCTTGTGGCGGTCATCACCGGGGCGCCATTGGCACCGATACCACCGCTGGCGTCGAGGAAGACCGCATCGGCCCCGACCACACCGGCACCGGAGTCGGTGATGTCGGCGCTCACGCCACTGGTGGTGAGCACCACACGCGAGCTACCCGGTGCAGCGGTGATCCCGGCGGCGCCGATATCCATATTACCGATCATCTCTTCGATGATGATGCTGCCGTTGGGGTTCGCGTTGCTACCGCTCACCGTGGTGGTGCCGGCCTTGCTGTTGTCGATGACCACATCGCCGGTGCTACCGTTGGCAAAATCGAGTGCACCTGCCGCGGTAGAAAGGGGGTTGGCCAGTGAACCGATGCCACTCGCGGCCTGCAGGCCAAGGGTGCCGTCGGTAATCAGCGTACCACCCTGCCCCAGAATGGAGGCGCCGGTGACCAGGCTCAGGTTGTCGGTGCCGGCCGTGGTATTACCCACCACCAGGATGCCACCGGTCTGGGCGGCATCACCCACCACCAGGGTGTCGCCGTGCAGGGTGGCGAGCTGGACGGAGGTCAGGTCCAGGGTGCTGGGGTCGGCATCGGCCGCACCCAAACGGATGACATTGCCGGGGCTGCGCGTGGTCACGCCCACGTTGCCGGTACCGGCATAGGTGTCGGCGTTGAAGCTGATGGCATCGGCCACGTACTGCACATCGCCGCCACCGCTCATCACCGTGCCGTTGATGTTCAGGGTGCCGGAGGTGACACGGATATCGCCGCCATTGGCAGTAGCGCCGGAGAGGTCGAGGATGCCGGTCTGCTCGCTCAGGGTGATGTTGCCGGGACCGCTGTTGGTGGCGGTCATATCCACCGTGTTGCCGGTGCCGACGCTGCTGTTGTAGGTGATGTTGCCGCTGGTGGTGTTGGTCAGGGTGACATCGGCCACATTGTGGGCGTTGTCCAGGGTGATGCCCTTGGCGGCGGTGGCCACCAGTGCACTCACCGGACTGGAGAGGACACCGGCGGCGTCATCGGTGATGGTACCGGCGCTGCGCAGGTCGAGCAGCCCGGCACGGTTCACCGCACCGACCAAGACGATGTCGCCACTGGTGGCGGTATCGCCGATGATCAGCGTACCGTTGATATGGTTCAGTTCGGCGTTGGAGAGCTCCAACGCCGTGCCGGTATCCACACCACTGGTGCCGAGCTTGATGGTCTTACCGGTGGTGGCCGAGGTGAGCACCACGGTATCGGCGGCATCGCCGATGGTGGAGCCGATGTTCATGCCGTCGGCATTGATGGTGATGGTGTTGGCCGCGCCGGTGGTATCGAGGGTGCCTGCAGAGAGGGTGAAGAGCCCCCCGCTGGAGAGGGTGATGTCATCGGTACCGGTGATGTTCTGCGCGACGTTGATGTTACCGCTACTGTAGACGTCGATGTCGCCACCGTGGGCCTGGGCCACCAGGTCGACGTCACCGGTGTTGCTCACCTGGATGCCGCCGTTGCTGCTGGTCAGGTCGAGGCTGCTGGTCTCGGTGAGCACGGCGCCGTTGGCGCCCCCCCCGATACTCTGCGTGGTGCCATTGCCGCCCAGGGTCACCTGGCTGGCACGCAGGGTACCGGCGCTGGGGCTCGCCTCGCTGATGGAGCCGATGGCATCCAGGCTGATGCTGCCGTTACCACCCACCTCGATATCGCCAGCGATGAGGATGTTGCCACCCTCGCTGACGATCTTCAGGTCACCGTCGTCGTGCTGGGAGATGAGCGCGCTGCTGCCGCCCAGGGTGACACTGCCGCTGGTGGAGATATACAGGTCGCCAGAGGTGCTGTTGGTGGCGCTCAGCACGCCGCCGACACTACCCACCTTGAGCGGGTTGGACCCGGCGATGTCGCCGATACCGGTACCGGCGTTGAGCGAGAGGTCCGCCGCGGAGCTGAGGCGACCGGTGCCATTGATGCTACCCATGGTCACCAGGGTCAGCGGGGTACCGTTGACGGTGGTGGCGGTACCGGTGATGGTGATGTCACCGGTCTGGGTGGCGCCGCCGATGGTCAGTCCACCGGTGGCGGTGATCTTGGCCAGCTCGTCGTTGGTCAGGGCGACACCGGCACTGTCGGAGGCGTTGTCACCCAGCTGCATGTCGGTGCCAGCCGTGTAGGGCTGGATAGAGATGGTGCCCGCGCCCAGGTTGAGCGAGCCGGTGGTGATGCGCACCACGTCGCCGACCAGATCGAGTGAACCGGTACCGGTGACCGCACTGCTGACGATGATGTTGGCGAACATCTGGTTGGCAGTGAGGGAGACGTTGTCGTTGCCCAGATTCAGCGGCGCGCCCACGGTGATGTTGCCTGCGGCAGTCACATCGACGGTCTGCGCGCTGGCGGCGTTGGTGCTGATGGCGAGCTTGCTGGTGTCCAGGGCCGAGGTGCTGGCGAGGTAAATATCCCCGGTGCCGGCAGAGGTATTGGCCGACACACTGGTGTTGGTGCCCAGGGTGAAGGTCAGGCCGTTCACGCTGGAACCGATATCACCGCCGTCGGCGCGCAGGGTCAGTACATGGGTACCGGCACCGGCACCCACATCGGACATCTCGATGCCCATGCCACCGAGGCCCGCCACCTGCTGGATCGCGCCATCAGAGATGAGCGAGAGCGACATGTCGACGGCGTTGAGCTTACCGACCAAGATATCGGCATTGAGGTTGTCGACGATGAGCTTGCTGGCGGTGATCTTCAGCACCTCACCATCGTCGAGCTTGTAGTCGTAAGTGCTGAGCGGGTCGCTGTCGTCACCGGAGACGGTGCCGACATAGACATCGCGCCCATCCAGCGCGTTGAGGGTCACCACGGAGTCACCGGCGTTGAGCACAGCGCCGATGTTGATGCCCTTGCTGGTGATGCGCACGGTACCGTCGGTCACGCCATCCACCGAGGAGGTGGTGTTGATCGCGCCGAGGATGTTGATGAATCCACCGGCGTTGAGGGTCAGGGAACCACCTTGGGTATAGATGGAACCGAGCTGCATGCCGGTCGCGGTGTTGATGGTGACATCGGCATCGTTGACCAGAATACGGTCACGCACATCGGCAAAGGTGAAGTTACCGTTGCTCACGGTGAAGGTGACGCTGGCCAGCTGGGTCAGGGTCAGGGGCTTGACCGTACCACCGGAGATCAACGTCAGGTCACCGAGGGTGATGGTGTCGGAGGCCTGCAGGATCAGGTGCGTGTTGGCGGCCAGATTCTCCAGCGTGGCACGCGAGATGGAGTTGTTACCATTATCGGCGTCGCTCTCCAACACCACACCATCGGCGGCGGCCGTATCCAGACCACCGGCCCCCTCGATGATGGTGATGGTGGTGGGATCGAGCAGCAGGGTACCGCCCTCGCCATTGTTGGCGGCGATATCCACACTCCCGACCATGGTCAGACTGTCGAGACCGGAGACCTCGACGCGACCGCCGTCGCCAGCGCTACTACCGCCGCTGGCGAGGATGCTGCCGGAGTAGATGGTGGCGCCATCGGACCAGACCACCACGCTACCGGCGTCACCCGCCTCACCGGCGGCGACGTTGATCACGGCGCTGGAGGTGACCAGGGTCTTGTCGCTGGAGGTGACGAGGATCGAACCACCCTCCCCGCCTTCGCCGGCGGAGGCGAGCAGCGCGCCGGTGACACCGACGCGGCTACCGCTCAAGGTGATGTCGCCACCATCGGCACCGACCTCGGCACCCGAGGTGTCGAGCACGCCACTGTTGGTGACGATACCGGCGCCATCGGCCACCAGGCCAGCATTGGCCTCTTTGCCGATGACGCCGGTGTTTTCGACCTTGCTACCGGCCTCAAGGCGAATCACGCCATCGCGCTCGACCAGGCTATGGGCCTCGATCACGCCGCTGTTGTTGACCACAGTGGCGAGCAGGTCACCGGCGGAGCGCGCGGAGAGCAGCACCAGACCTCCATCGGCCTGGATCAGACCGGCGTTCTCGGCCAGGGCGTCCACACGGCCCTTATCGACGGCGAGGTTGATGAGGCCCGTGCCATCCATCGACATGCTCACGCGGTCACCGGCGGCGAGGACCACCGAGCCCATGTGCGCGGAGATGAGGCCACTGTTGATGGCCTGGCTGCCGATCAGCGCGGCAAAGCCGCCCGGGGCGACGGTGATGTCGCCCTCATTGACCACGCTACCCTGACTGCCGTCACCGGAGAAGACGTAGTTCCCGGCGAGGAAGTCGGCATCGGACATGTCCAGGGTACTGGCCACCAGCGCCCCCACGTCGACCTGCGCACCGGAGCCGAAGAGCACGCCATTCTCGTTGATCAAGAAGATGTGGCCGCTGGCGGAGAGCTGACCGAGGATGAGCGACGCGTCGTTGCCCACCACACGGTTGAGTGCCACATCACTGGCATTCTGGATGAAGCGCACCTGCTCGCCGGCATCGATGCCGAACGACTCCCAGTTGATGATCATCGAACTGCCGTTCTGGGTGATCACCATGGTGTCGCTGCTGGAGGCGATGTCCGCGCCACCGGCCACCACATTGCCGCCGGTCGGCAGGGCCATGGCCTGTCCCATGGCACCGGCCATCAGCAGACCCGAGACGGTGGCGGCCAGGGGGTGACGGGCAAATGCCCACCCACTGGTGCTGCTGGTATCAAACCCTGCCACGCTACTGTTCCCGTGCAGACTCATACCAGTGGCTGCCTTGGGTTGCTGTGCGGATTTCGCCTTCATGTGATGCTCTCCGATTGCGCTTTATCCATGCCCAAAGCCTCGCAGGTGCGAGGCCGGGGCGGTGCATCTAAATCATGCTGTTCTGTTGTGAGTCAGGGTAATGGCTAGAACCACTTGATTACCGAGGCCCAGATCTTGTTATCCACCTCTTCCGACAACGCCTCCTGACCGTTCGCGGTGCGCGCGGCGGAGATGTCGATGAGGTAGCTCCCGGTCTTGCCGATGCGCAGACCCAGACCCACGGCGCTACGCTCGTAGGTGGTGCCCGCGGCGTTATCGCGGCTGCCGCTACCCACGTCGTAGAAGGGGTAGAGCTGGATCGTGTCGGCCATGCTATTGCGGTGCTTGTAGAAGAGGTTCCAACGCAGCTCCAGATTGATGATATTGGCGTTGTCGGACATCGCCTCACCGGAGGGGTAGGCACGCACGGCGTTGGGGCCACCCAGGCTGTACTGTTCGGTAGAGACCAGCTCGCGCTTGGCGGAAGATACCTGACCGTGCGCCTTCATATAGAGGTTGAGGTAGCCCTTGCGGCTCAGCGACTGATTGCGCGAGAGCGAGTAGTTGACCTTGGTAAAGGTGTCCGAGGTGGCGGCCAGGGTCTTGTCGTTACCGAGACCATCGGAGACGAAGCCGATGGAGAGTGAGGCCTGATTGGTACCACCGCCGAGCAGGTTGTCGTAACCGTCGACCACGGTGGAGAGGGTCACCAGGCTGTAGTCATCCACGGTATCGAAGCCGTTGATCTTACGCCACACCTGCTTCACCTCGTTGTGGGTGAAGTCGACCTCGCCGATGAGGTTCAGGCGATTGGTGCGGATGAAGGGATGGGTGACGAACAGCTCGCTCACCTGCACATGGTTTTCGAGACCAGCGGGTGAGAACTCCTCGGAGAGGGCGGTGAGCATCTTGGAGAAGCGCACGCCGACGCGGGTGCCCCAGTAGTCCACCGGGAAGCTGTAGCTGACCATACCGTAACGGGTCTCGCCGCCGCTGGTGAGCAGGGGGCGCAGCTTGATGCGGTCGCCGAAGGTGAGCGGGTTGTTCACCTCCAGGGTGGCGCCGAAGCGGTATTCACCGTTGTAGCGCGAGCCGAAGTTGTTGAAGTCGAGGCTGCCGCTGGCGACAGGTGCGTCGCTCAGGGTGACGTTGACGTCGGTGGTACCCACCTGCGCGCCCGGCTTCAAGGTGGCCACGGCGTCGATACCAGGCAGGTCGTTGAGCAGCAGCATGTCGCGCTCAAGACCATCGAGGTTGGCCACGCTGGTCTGGCGCATACGGGTCAGGTAACCGCCGACGGTGCTGCGCGAGAGCCAGTACTCGTTGTTGTTGTTGAATTGGATGAGGCCGATGCGCCCCTCGATCACGGCGATCTCCACCACACCGGACATGATCTCCTGCACCGGGACATAGGCGTAGGTGAGGAAGTAGCCGTGTTCGCGGTAGTAGCGCGTGATGCGGTCGGCGACCACCTTCAGCTCGCTCAGAGTAAGGGAGCGGTCGAGCTGGTCGTTGATCAGGCTGAGCAGGGTCTCGTCAGAGAAGACGGTGTTACCGGAGATGTGAAAGCCGAGCACATTGATCGGCGTCGCACCCATCCCCTTGAGCGCCGGGGCGCTGGGAATGTCGGGCTGGAAGGGGACGGTAGCAGGCGCGCTGTCGGGGTTGTAGAGCGAAGAGGCGGAGGCGCCAGCGGAGGCGGCCTCCCCCACTACGGCTTGACCACCCTGCACATCTGCAATCACCTCGGCCCAAGCGCTGGGGGCAAACAGGGCGCTCCCGATGAGAGTGAGTCCGAGCGACCGGAGTCCAATTTTCGATGCCATCCTACTTATCTCCCAACGCCGCGCTTGGCAGCTTTGCGTTGCTTGTGTATCGGTACGGGGGCAAAGGCTCGAGCGCCCCCCGCCCTACCCTGCGCACTCCCCAAAGGGAAGCTGCGCGCTCTGGTTTGGGCCCTCTGCGCGCCGGATTTCGTGTCTTATGTCAACTTGTGTCACGAAATCGGTTCCGAGAGGCAGTATAACAAGGCGACCAACGAGGTCAATCCTCTTGATAAATTAGTATCTTATGAATCCTTTCGCAACTAGTTTATGAAGTTCTTTTAGCGACCGCGTGGTGACAACTCAACTAGGCTGGAGTGAGGACGTGGGGGATTATGAGAGAAAGCGAGGAGAGAAAAACCGGAACACAATCACAATAGTAGGGATGAAAGCGCAAAGAATGCGCAAAGTTGTGACCGTAATTGATTGTTTTATATGTCATTTGAACGTGCCGCCCGTTGCGGGCGACACGTAGGCAGCACCCTTAACCGCAGGCGCAACCGCCACCGGAGCAGCCGCCACCGGAGCCGGAATCGACGTTCTTCTTGCCACCGGTCTTGAAGTCGGTTTCGTACCAGCCGCCGCCCTTAAGGCGAAAACCGGCGGCGGAGATGAGCTTCTGTAGCTCGGATTTGTTGCACACGGGGCAGTCGGTCAGCGGCTCGTCGCTCATCTTCTGCAGCGCTTCGAGCGTGTGACCGCAAGCCTTACACTCATATTCATAGATGGGCATGGTGTAGCTACCTCATAAAGTGGGGTATGTTACGCGGGGTTGACCTGCGCACAGTGGGGGCATACCCCCCGGATCTCAAGCCGGGCGATTGTAGCGCGAGTCGGCCGCCTTGGCACTCTCGGCCTAGCGACAGCCGGGACGGCACCGCGCGCGGATGCCGCAAATACCGTGGTCATGCGCGTTCACGAGCACCCGGCAGGATGCGCCAACCGACCCTCCGCCCCTGGATTTCACCCGCCGCGACCCTCATAACCCGCCACCATGCACGCCCGACACGACCAAATGCCCTCCAATGAGCGCGACGACTGGCGCTCGATCCGCGCCCTCCTCCCCTTTCTGTGGAGCTATCGCGGTCGCGCCGGACTGGCACTCGGTCTCTTGGTGCTCGCCAAGTTGGCCAACGTCGGTGTGCCACTGGCGCTCAAGGCGATCGTCGATCACCTCGACGCCACCACCGAGCCACTCACCCTGCCCATTGTCCTGCTCCTCGCCTACGGCCTGCTACGCCTGTGTGCCTCGCTGTTCAACGAGCTGCGTGACGTGGTCTTCGCCCGCGTGCGCCACGGTACCCTGCGCCAGCTCTCGGTCCGCGTGCTCGAACACCTGCACCGCCTCTCCCTGCGCTACCACCTGGAACGGCGCACCGGCGCCATCACCCGCGACCTGGAGCGCGGCACACGTAGCGCCAGCACGTTGCTCAACTACCTGGTGTTCAACATCATCCCGATCCTCACCGAGGTGCTGCTCATCGCCGCTATCCTGCTGTTCGACTACAGCGCCTCCTTCGCCCTGGTGACCCTGGTGACAGTGGCCGCCTATGTGCTATTCACCTTCAAAATCACCGAGTGGCGCATGCAGTACCGCCACACCATGAATCGTCTCGACTCCCAGGCCAATTCCCAGGCGGTCGACAGCCTGATCAACTATGAGACGGTGAAGTATTTCGGCAACGAGCCACTGGAGCGCCGTCGCTACGACGAGACCCTGGGTCAGTGGGAGGAGGCGGCAGTGTTGAGCCAGACCTCCATGTCCGGCCTCAATATCGGTCAGGGGGCGATCATCGCCGGTGGCGTGACGGTGATCATGACCATGGCCGCCAACCAGGTGGTAGCGGGTGAGATGAGCCTGGGCGACCTGGTGCTGGTCAACGCCTTCATGCTGCAGATGTTCATCCCGCTGAACTTCCTCGGCGTCGCCTATTCCCAGCTCAAGCACGCCCTCTCGGACATGGACCGCATGTTCCATCTGCTGGAGACCGAACCGGAGATCCAGGACGCCGCCGACGCCCGCCCGCTGCAGGTAGAGGGCGGCGAGGTACGCTTCGAGCAGGTCGCCTTCCACTACAACCCCGAGCGTCCGATCCTGGAGCGGGTCGATTTCACCCTCCCGGCGGGCAAGAAGGTGGCCGTGGTGGGCCACAGCGGCGCCGGAAAATCGACCCTCGCGCGCCTGCTCTACCGCTTCTACGACGTCACCGACGGCGCCATCCGCATCGATGGGCAAGACCTGCGCAGCGTCACCCAATCCAGCCTGCGCGCGGCCATCGGCATCGTTCCGCAAGACACGGTACTGTTCAACGACACCCTCTACTACAACATCCTCTACGCGCGCCCCGACGCCGGTCGCGCAGAGGTCGAGGAGGCGGCACGCCTGGCCGACATCCACCGCTTCATCGCCGCCCTGCCCGAGGGCTACGACACCCTGGTGGGCGAGCGCGGCCTCAAGCTCTCCGGCGGCGAGAAGCAGCGCGTGGCCATCGCCCGCGCCATCTTGAAGCGCCCACGTATCCTCATCTTCGACGAGGCCACCTCCTCGCTCGACTCCCACTCCGAGCAGGCGATCCTGGAGGCGCTACGCGGCGTGGCCCACCACCACACTACGCTGGTGATCGCCCACCGCCTCTCGACCATCGTCGATGCCGACGAGATCCTGGTGATGAGTGCGGGGCGCGTCATCGAGCGCGGCGCCCACGCCCAGCTCCTCGCCGCCGCGGGGCACTACGCACAGATGTGGGCCCTGCAACAGGAGCAGGAGCGCGAGCGGCTCGACCATGCACCGGTCTGAGCGCCCGCCGATTGCCCTGGTAGGCCTGTGCCGCTTAAGGTAGGGCAACTAACCGCTGAGTGCCGCATGTCCACCACCACCCTCGCCCTGCGCCGCGTCGCCATCGACACCTACCACGAGAATGTCGCCTACCTTCACCGCGACTGCCCGCTCTACCGCGCCGAGGGGTTTCAGGCGCTGACCAAGATCGCCATCGACAGTGACCACCGCACACCCCTCATCGCCGTGCTCAACGTGGTCGACGACGGCGCCATCATCGGTACCGAGGAACTGGGGCTCTCGGCACAGGCCTTCGCCCTACTGGGGCTGGCCGAAGGGGCGCCGGTACGGGTTCGTCAGGCCGAACTGCCCCACTCCATGGCGGCAGTGCGCCGCAAAATCGCCGGTGAACGGCTGAGTGCCGAGGAGTTTCAGGCGATCATCCGCGACATCACGGCCGCCCGTTACTCGAAGATGGAGATGGCCGCCTTTCTCGTTGCCGCCGCACAGAACGGCCTCGACCGCGAGGAGGTCCTCGACCTCACCCGCGCCATGCTCGACTCCGGCGAGCGCCTCGACTGGGGACGCCCGCTGGTGGTCGACAAGCACTGTATCGGCGGGGTGCCCGGTAACCGCACCTCCATGCTGGTGGTGCCCATCGTTGCCGCCCACGGCATGACCATGCCCAAGACCTCCAGCCGCGCCATCACCTCCCCCGCCGGTACCGCCGACACCATGGAGGTGCTGGCACGGGTCGAACTGAGCCCGGAGGAGCTGGTGCACCTGGTGCGCGAGGAGTGCGCCTGCCTCGCCTGGGGAGGCACCGCCCGCCTGGCTCCGGCGGACGACCTGCTCATCGCCGTGGAGCGGCCTCTGGGTATCGACTCGCAGGGGCAGATGATCGCCTCGATCCTCTCCAAGAAGGTAGCCGCCGGCTCCACCCACCTGCTCATCGATATCCCCGTCGGTCCCAGCGCCAAGGTGACGCGCATGGGCGATGCCGTGCGCCTGCGCAAACAATTCGAGTATATCGGCGGGCGTATGGGGCTGACCTTGGAGGTGGTGATCAGCGACGGCAGCCAGCCGGTGGGGCGCGGCATCGGCCCGGTGCTGGAGGCGCGCGACGTGATGCAGGTGCTGCGTGGCGACCCCGATGCCCCACTGGACCTGCGCGAAAAATCCCTGCAGCTGGCCGGGCGTATCCTGGAGTTCGACCCGCAGCTACGTGGTGGCGAGGGCTACGCGGTGGCCCGCGAGATCCTCGACTCCGGGCGCGCCCTGGCCAAGATGGAGCGCCTCATCGCCGCACAGGGGGCACAGCCCACCGCGTTCGCCCCCGGGCCGCTACTGTTCAGCGTTTGCGCCGAGGAGGCCGGGGTGGTGATCGACGTCGACAACCAGTTCATCGCCCGCCTCGCCCAGCTCGCCGGTGCCCCCATGGACAAGGGCGCCGGGGTCGACCTACTAAAGAAGGTGGGTGACCGTGTTGCCCAGGGCGAGGTGCTCTATCGCGTCCACGCCCAGTTTCAGTCGGGCCTCGACTTCGCCACCGCCCACACGCGCACGGCAAGTGGATACCGAATCGGTAGCGTGGCACATTTATTACAGACCTTCGACACGCTCTAGCGTACACTGCCCCGACCAACCACTGCCGTCGGCATGCGCCCATGCACAGCTGCCTCCTCCTCTTCCCGGACTACCTCGACCCGGGCCACCGTCTGGCCGAGGTCCTCGATCTCCCGGCCTTCGAGGTGGCACTCCACCAATTCCCCGATGGCGAGAGCCGGGTCACCCTCCCCCCGACCCTGCCACCGCGCGTACTCTTGGTACGCAGCCTCGACCGCCCCAACGACAAGCTGATCGAACTGCTGCTCTGCGCCGAGACCGCCCGCGGCATGGGCGTACGCGAGCTCTGGCTGGTGGCCCCCTACCTCTGCTACATGCGCCAGGACATCGCCTTCCACCCCGGCGAGGCGGTGAGCCAGCGCATCATCGGCGACCTACTCGCTGGGCTGTTCGACGGCGTGCTCACCATCGACCCGCACCTGCACCGTATCGACACGCTGCAGCAGGCCATCGACACCCACTACGCCTACAGCCCGAGTGCCGCCGAGGGGATCGGTCGTCACCTCGCCGCCGAGTTCGACCAGCCCCTATTGGTGGGGCCCGATTGTGAGTCGGAGCGCTGGGTGAGCCGCGCCGCCGCCGCCGCGGGGCTCGCCTTCGTCATCGCACAGAAGGTGCGCCATGGTGACCGCGAGGTGGAGATCGAACTCCCCGACGCCGATTATCAGGGACGCTGCGTGGTGCTGGTCGACGACATGATCAGCACCGGTCACACCCTCATCACCCTGAGCCGCCTCCTCTACGCCGCTGGCGCACGCGAGGTGCACGCCATGGTTACCCACATGCTCGGTGACGCGGCGGTGTGTGAGGCACTGGCGCTGGCGGGGATCCGCTCCCTCTCCAGCAGCGACACCCTGAGCCATCCAACGAATAGACTCAGCACAGCGGGACTTCTCGCCGGTTGCCTCGAAGCGGTCGTACGCAACGCCCCCTCTGCATGACCACGCCCCCCATTGATACCCCTCGGATCAGTAAGTTAAAGTGTGAGGCCGGTACCAAATTCTCCACCATTCTGGACGATAAGCCTGCATCAAGACAGGCTGCGCGAGGAGCACAGCGTGCAACCCAAAGAGCCCGTCACCAATCAGGCCGACTCTCTCGCCGAGTTGCGACGCAACATCCCACTGCGCGAGAAGGTGAGATACCTGCACGGGGTGATCGTGGGCAAGTTCCCCTTCGTCGACCGCCTCGCCGTGGCCATCTACGACGGTAACAGCGACACCCTCAAGACCTTCGTCAACAGCAGCGACGACGAGTCGCCCCTCAGCCACTATCAGTGTGAACTCTCCGCCGTCCCCTCGCTGCTGGAGATCCGCCACACCGGCCTCGCCCGGGTGGTCAACGACCTCTCCATCTTCGCCGAGAGCGACAGCGTCCACACCCGGCGCCTACGCAACTCCGGCTACGCCTCTAGCTACACCCTGCCCATCTTCCAGGAGGAGGAGTTCTTCGGCTTCATCTTCTTCAACTCGCGTCAGGGCCAGGTGATGCTGCCGGAGGTGTTGCACTACCTCGACCTCTACGGCCACCTGCTCGGCCTCACCGTGGTGCACGAACTCAACCGTCTCATCACCCTGCAGGGGGCGGTCAACACGGTGCGCGACATCACCCGCCACCGTGACAACGAGACCGGGGGCCATCTGGAGCGCATGGCGCGCTACACCCGCCTCATCGCCAACGAGCTGGCAGAAAGCTGCGACCTGGACGACGAGTTCATCGAACACATCTTTATCTACGCGCCACTGCACGACATCGGCAAGATCGCCATCCCCGACAGCATACTGCTCAAACCGGGTCGCCTCACCGAAGGCGAGTACGATGTGATGAAGACCCACGCAGCCAAGGGCGGCGAGATGATCGACTGCCTGCTCGACCACTTCGGCCTGAGCAACATGCACCACATCGCCATCCTCAGAAACATCGCCCTGTTCCACCACGAACGCCTCGACGGCACCGGCTACCCCAGCGGTCTGGCCGGTGAGGCCATCCCGTTGGAGGCGCGTATCGTCGCCGTGGCGGACATCTTCGACGCCCTCACCAGCGAACGCCCCTACAAGGGGGCCTGGACCAACCAGCAGGCCTTCGACCAACTGCGTCAGATGAGCGGCCACCACCTCGACCCACGCTGCGTCGACGCCCTGCTCGACAGCCCCGAGGCGATCGAAGAGATCCAACGCTGCTTTCGCACCCAGCCGCAGGACCCCCCCGTGGGCGGCTGCCCCTCCACCCCGACCCGTCACGTCTGACCCAGGCAGCACATGGCCAAGAGCATACTCATCACCGGCTGCTCCAGCGGCATCGGCCTCCACGTGGCCCTCGGCCTCCAGCAGCGCGGTTATCGCGTCTTCGCCACGGCACGCAAACTGGAGGACGTGAGCCGCCTCAGGGAGCAGGGGCTCACCGCCCTGCAGCTCGATCTGGACGACAGCGCCTCCATCAACGCCGCCGTCGAGGAGGTACTCGCCGCCACCGGCGGTACCCTCTATGCCCTGTTCAACAACGGCGCCTACGGCCAACCCGGTGCCGTGGAAGACCTCAGCCGCGAGACCCTACGCGCCCAGTTCGAGACCAACCTGTTCGGGACTCACGAGCTGACCTGCCGCGTAATCCCGGTGATGCGCGCCCAGGGCGAGGGGCGCATCATCCAAAACAGCTCCCTGCTCGGTATCGTCTCGCTGCCCTTTCGTGGCGCCTACAATGCCAGCAAGCACGCCCTGGAGGGGCTTACCGACACCCTGCGCCTGGAGCTGTACGGCAGCGGTATCCACGTGTGCCTGGTCGAGCCGGGGCCCATACTCAGTCGCTTTCGTGCCAACGCCTTCGCCGCCTATTTACGCAATATCGACCGTCGCCGGAGCCACTTCCACGCGGTCTATGCCGGCATCGAGGCACGCCTGACCAAGGAGGGTCCGGCCGCCCCCTTCACCCTGCCGCCCGAGGCGGTGCTGCAAAAGGTACTGCACGCCTTGGAGTCCCCCAGGCCACGCAGTCACTACCCGGTCACCTTCCCCACCTACCTGTTCGATGCCTGTCGGCGTCTGCTGCCCAAACGCGCCCTCGACTGGGTCCTGAGGCGCGTCTCGGCAGACGAAAACGCCCCGGCCCCTACACCACCATCTTCTGCCCGCGATAGGTGATCACACGCCCCTTGAGGGGCGGCTCTGCCCCCAATTCGTGCGCCTTGGTGCCCAATGCGCCACTCTTGCGCATCTGCACCCCACGATAGAGACGCGCACCGGCGCCCGTCCCCCCCTCGTGGGTCATCACACTCGGCGCGTCCTCGCTCGCCAACATCGCACACAGCGACTCCACGGTGCGCCGCACCTCGGGGTTCTGCGAACGCTCGCCCAGCTCGATAAACCGCTCCAGCACGCCCTCTTCACTCAGTCGGACGCGGATTCCCAGCTCTTCCCACAACAGATTGCGGACTCTGAGCATGAGCAGCGCACTCTCTTTGGTGTGAATCATCTCTGCCATGGTCCTATCTCCTGTTGTCTGGTTACACGCAAGCACAGATAGATCGATCTGCATCAAGGCTTTTGCAGGATACGGACCAACACGACAGATTTTTACAATCGCATCCCCCCTTCCACACACAAACAATCAGTTACATCCAGCACACCAAACGGCGACCACTCTCCCCCAGGGTAAAGGTGAGCTAGGGCACTGAAATTCGCCCCACCGACATAAGAGGGCAAGAAACTTGCCTCATAATTACGGTACAGGCTTCCAGCAATCTTTCCGGTACGGAAGTAATTGCCAACTCGGACTTGTAGTCTATGCTTTACGGCACGGAACGGAACCCCTGAAAAAGCGTGATGTAAATCAGAATTCACACACGATTTACACAAAATTTCACAATTGTAACTACGTTGCGTCTTACAATGTGTAAGCTCTAATTCGGATGACCTCTCTCTGCGGCAACGCCAGGCATCTGAACCACGGATGTGACGGTTACAGTCAGAAAAATCTATCGAGTAGAATCATGGAACAACCGATAAAGTCCTCTATCGTCGATGGCATCGAGCGCGAGATTGCTACAGAGCGCTCCCCGACCACCCTGCTCAAGGGGGTCTTCCATGCCTGTTTCAGCAATCCCGTCCGTCTGGTGGGTTGTGGCCTCATCGCCTTCGCCCTACTCGATGTCTGTCTCTTCCTCCTTGGTATCGCCGATATCACCGGCGTCATCTGGGCCCCCATCCTCTGCTCGCTCATCGGCGCCATGCTGATCGGCCTGCAAGAGGAGGTCTGAGCCCCACTCACGCGAGCGGCAGGGCGGTGGTCTCCACCACCCGCCGCAACACAAAGCTCGAATGCACCCCACTCACCCCTTCGATGCGGGTGATGCGTTTGAGCAGCAACTCCTGAAACGCCTCCATATCCGCCACCACCACCTTGAGCTGGTAATCGGCGTCCTGCCCCGTAATCAACAAACACTCCAGCACCTCCGGGAGCTGGCGCACGTGTGCCTCGAAGTTCTCGAAGCGCTCCGGGGTGTGCCGGTCCATAGAGATGTGCACCAACGCCATCAGACTCAGCCCCAGTGCCTTCGCATCCAACAGGGCGCGGTAACCCTGGATCACCCCGGCCTCCTCCAGTGCACGCACACGCCGCAGGCAGGGCGAAGGCGAGAGGCCTACCCGATCGGCCAGCTCTTGATTGCTGATACGCCCCTCCTGCTGTAGCAGGGCGAGGATACGGCGATCCTGACGGTCTAGTTTCATCATCTTGCGCGACTCTTCTCTATCAGGATGATATATTTCTATTTACGCAATAAAGCGCAATTTTATGCTGAATTTAAACAAATAAAAGACCAACTTCGCAACATACTGCCCTCGTCCCGCGCTTACAATTTCTCCGTCGCCCACACCAGGCGCAAATGCCCTCCCCCACAAGGCCGAGGGCCCAACCCCTAACCCCACAAGGGCTAGCACTGCCCCGCCCCACCCCGGCGGGGCCTATCCACACCCCATTGCAGGAGAGCACCGTGAGTCGATTCGCCCCCCACAAGTACCGCCCCACCCAGGGCCAGCCCATGCCGCAGCGTCAGTGGCCCAACCGCCAGATCACCCGAGCCCCGCTCTGGGCCAGCGTTGACCTGCGCGATGGCAACCAGGCCCTGCTCGAACCCATGAGCGTGGAGCAGAAACGGCGCCTTTGGCAGCTGCTGGTGCAGATCGGCTTCAAGCAAATAGAGGTGGGCTTCCCCGCCGCGAGCGGTCCCGATTTCGACTTCGTGCGCTGGCTCATCGAGGCACGTCAGATCCCTGAGGATGTGACCATCCAGGTGCTGGTGCAGGCGCGTGAGGCACTGATCGCACGTACCTTCGAGGCGCTGGAGGGGGTGCCGCGGGCCATCGTGCATGTCTACAACTCCACCTCCACGGTGCAGCGCGAGCGGGTCTTCGGCAAAGATCGCGCCGGGATCAAGCAGATCGCCGTGCAGGGGGCACGTTGGGTGCGCGACTACGCCGCCCGCTACCCCGCGACCGAGTGGACTTTCCAGTACTCACCGGAGAGTTTCTCCAACACCGAGTGGGACTACGCCGTCGAGGTATGCGATGCGGTGATCGAAACGTGGCAACCGACCCCGGCGCACCCCTGCATCATCAATCTCCCGGCGACGGTCGAGAGCAGCACACCGAACATCTTCGCCGATCAGGTGGAGTACTTCTGTACCCGTGTGCAGCGTCGCGACAGCATCCAGGTCTCGCTGCACACGCACAATGATCGCGGCACCGCCGTGGCCGCCGCCGAACTGGGGCTGCTGGCCGGCGCCGACCGCATCGAGGGGACCCTGCTCGGCAACGGCGAACGCACTGGCAACATGGATGTGGTAACCCTGGCGATGAACCTCTATAGCCAGGGGATCGACCCGCAACTGGATATCTCCAATCCCGATGCCATCATCGCCACCGTCAGCGATTGCACCGGCATCGCCCTGCATCCGCGCCACCCTTGGGTCGGTGAGCTGGTCTACACCGCCTTCTCGGGCAGCCACCAGGACGCCATCCGCAAATGCCTGAGCCAGCAGCAGGAGGACGAGGCGTGGCAGGTGGCCTATCTGCCCATCGACCCGGCGGACCTGGGGCGTGACTATCAGGCGGTGATCCGCGTCAACAGCCAGTCCGGCAAGGGCGGGGTCGCCTTCGTACTGGAGCGCGACTACGGCCTGCAGCTGCCGCGTTGGCTGCAGGTGGAGCTGGCCCAAGAGGTACAGGCGGCCAGCGAACGGCAGGGGGGAGAGGTGGACAGCGCAACGATCTACCAGCTTCTTCGCGCTACCTACGTGGTGGAGAGTGGCCCGACGCGCCTGAACGGCTACCGCCTGGAGCGGCGTGACGGGAGTGACCAAGTGCGCGCCGACCTGGGCGAGGGTGGGAGCGAGCGGACCATTATCGGCAACGGCGAGGGGGCCCTCTCGGCCTTCGTCGATGCCTGGCACCGGGCCACCGGCGCCGATCTACACATCATCGACTACAGCGAGCACGCCATCGGTAGCGGCGAGAACGCCGAGGCGGTGGCGTATGTGCAGGCCAGCGTCGATGGGCGACGGGTGAGCGGTATCGCCTTCGATCACGACACGGTGAGCGCCTCGATTCGTGCCCTGGTCAGTGCGGTGAATCGCGCCGCCCAGGCGCAGAGTGCGGCGGCTTAGCATCCAAACTGTGTCGGCAGTACGAGTGTACTTGCCGACACCTTGAACGCTCGCAGAAATGGCTGATTCAACCTCTGTTATCCACCACGCCCAAGTCTCCAGGCTGTGCCTACGCCAAGGAACATGAAAACAAAATCAATGAAGCTGAGATTACGCAGAATGAGATCCCTTGGATGCATTTCATCGATCTCGGATTGCACCCAGTCGGTAAACCAAATGTCGTAGGTAAGCTCATCACCCCCTGGCGCGTACCGATCAAAGTAAGGCCCTATGGCGTAGCGGAACATGATCAAATCCGCCCTAGCCAACGCCGGAGAGTCCGTCGGCTCACTGATGCCCCTGTCATAGATAAAACTTAGCAACGCATCATCGTCTTCCCTCTCTTCATCTTCGAGTTCCGCGTAAGCGACAATATTCTCTTTTGTTGTTTCATATCGAGCCTGCAAGCTGGCGGTGTCTGCCAACATATCCTCGATTATCTCAGCCTGAATATGTGAGTAGGCCATGAACTTCCCGCCGAGAATCGCCGCCAAAGCGAGTGCGGCACAGTTCATCCCAGCGAAGGTGCCATGCCCCCCCATATAGGCAACTGCACCACCGATCGCTGCTCCAATCATCCAGGCGATCAGGCCTAACTCATAGTTGAAGAGTACGGCTACTAACATCCAGACAAGGGCCCCACCCAGGGCCACGGCGATACCAACAGCGAATGTCTTGGGCCCAAAGGGCTCATTGAACTCAGGGTAAGCAGCTCTCCCATCAACATCAGACTGCTGCTCTTCCCCCTCAGCATCTTCGCTTGTATGGTTGTGAAAGCGTTCATACCCCCCTTCACGCTCATCCGGCCTCGCCTCTTCGACCTTCACCTTGTGCGGATAGACACCACAGGCAGGACACTGCTCCGCCTCGGGTGGGATCGGCTCCTCGCACTTGGGGCAGGGCTTGGCCTGCGCCCGTGGCCCAGGTGCCTTGGCCAGGGGTGCGGGGGCGGGGGGCGGTGACCCGCCATCCAGTGAAAGCCCCAGACCGCCGACTGCCGGGGCGGGGGGCACAACCGCGGGGGTGCTGGCGACGGGCTCGGTCCCCTCCAGCGCCAGGCCGAGGCCTGGCGCCGGCGCGCTGGGTGCGGCGGGGGCTGGCGTCGCGAGTGCGACCGGCTCACTCGCCTCCAGCGCGAGAGAGAGTCCGCCGAAAGCGGGCGAGGTCGCCGACTCCGCCCCCGTCGGGCTGGGTGGAGTGGCTGCCGTGGATACGGGGTCGGCGGGGGCAGCGAGGCGCGCAGACTCTGAGGTTACGCAGAGCGGGGCGTCCTGGGGCGGTTCGGGGTCGAACGAGGGGGTTTCGAGGAAACTCAGGTGCCCCCCGGCGTCGGAGGGCGGGGGAGGCTCCACGGGACTCGTTGTCAGGGGCGGTACTGGGGTCGTCGTATCGGCGGGTGCGTCGAGCATCGACAAGGCGTCGCCGAAGCCCCCCGCGGGTAGTTGCTCTTGGAGCGACACCACCAGGCCGATCGTCTCCAGGCGCGCCTTGACCCTCTCGGCGGTGGGGCGATCCAGGTCGCGCTTGACCACCCGTTCCCGCGCCAGCAGGCCTGCCGCCTTCTCTTGCGGCACCTTGAAGAGTGCGGCGAAGGCCGCCTGCACCTGCTCGCGCTCGAACCCGTTCTGGACCCCGCCGGTGGTAACCACGTTGTAACTAGAAACCCCTGACACGACTCACACCTCCTTCTGTGAGGGCCGCTGAGGTGCGGCATGGGGCTCAGTCTACCCAAATCGAGGGGCGGCTCGCCAGCCGCCCTGGCCACGCCAGGGTAAGGTCCAGTCCGACACAGCGCCCGGCGGACGTAGCGACCCGTGCGGTGCGAGCACCGGGCCGTACCCAAATACCGAGTTGAGTGGGCGCAAGCGTCTCGCACAGGCGTAGCACAAGGCCGTGCTCGGCGCCCTATGGGTGCTGTCGCAACGCGAGGCGGCGACGTTGCGGCCGCCCGTTCCGCCTGCGCGCAGCGGGTCTCAGTAGCGCTCCTCCAACTCCGGCTCCACGCTGTGGCGCCAGTACTGGTCCTCTTTGTCGAACAGACGCACCGACTCCTTCGGCCCCCAACTGCCCGCCGGGTAGGTGTGGATGTAGTCGCGCTCCATGGACCAGACCTTGAGGATCGGGTCGACCACCTGCCAGGCCCAGTTCACCTCGTCGTAGCGTAAGAACAGCGAGTGGTCGCCCTGCAGCACGTCGAGCAGCAGCCCGGCGTAGGCGTCGAGACGGGTATTCTCGTGGGCGTAGCTACTGGCGTCGAGGGTGGTGGTGCGGGTCTTCATCTCCAGGCCCGGGAGCTTGATCTGCAACTCGGCGCGCAGGCTCTCCTTGGGCGAGATGCCGAGCAGCAGCCAGTTGGGCTTGATCTGTTCGAGCTGGGTCTCGCGGAACAGCTGCTGCGGCGGGTGGCGGAAGCGGATGGCGATCATCGACACATCCTCGGCCATACGCTTGCCGGTGCGGATGTAGAAGGGGACGTTGCGCCAGCGCCAGTTGTCGATGTAGAGCTTGAGCGCGGTGTAGGTCTCGGTGGTGCTGTTGGGGGCGACCCCCGACTCGTCGAGGTAGCCCTTGACCTTCTCGCCGCCGATCATGCCGCGTCCATACTGGGCGCGGTAGGCGTGGGCGTGCACCGCGCTCGGCGGGATCGGGCGGATCGACTTGAGCACCTTCACCTTCTCGTCGCGTAGTGACTCGGCGTCGAGGTTGGGCGGCGGCTCCATCGCCACCAGGGTGAGCATCTGCAACAGGTGGCTCTGCAGCATGTCGCGCAGGGAGCCGGCGGAGTCGTAGTACTCGGCGCGCATGTCGATACCACGCGACTCGGCGTGGGTGATCTGCACGTGGTCGATGTAGTTACGGTTCCACAACGGCTCCATCATCAGGTTGGCGAAGCGGAACACCAGCACGTTCTGCACCATCCCCTTGCCCAGGTAGTGGTCGATGCGGAACAACTGCTCCTCGGTGTAGTGGCGGTGCAGACGCTGGTCGAGGGCCTGGGCGCTCTCCAGGTCGTAGCCGAAGGGCTTCTCGATCACCAGCCGGCGCCAGCCATCCTCCTGGCTGTTGAGCCCCACCTCGGCCAGATAGTCGCTGACCACACCGAACTCCGCCGGGCGGATGGCCATGTAGAAGACGATGTTCTCCGGCAGGTTCGGGTCCTCCTCGATGCGCTGCTTCAGGCGTACGTAGGATTGCAGCTCGTTGAGGTTGCCCTGAAAGTAGCGCAGGCGCTTGGCCAGGCGCTCCATCACCAGCGTGTCGAGGTCGTCGACCCGTGGCTTGAGCACCGTCTCGACCTCCTCGACCCAACCGGCGTCGTTCCACTCACGCCGACCGAAGCCGATGATGGTCATGCTCTCGGGCAGGCGCTTGGCCTGCTCCAGGTGGTAGAGGGCGGGCAATAGCTTGTTCTGCGCCAGATTGCCCGTGGCGCCGAAGATGACGAAGGTACAGGGCTCCATGCTAGTTCTCCTGTTTGCTGACGGCGTGGCCGCCGAAGGCGTTACGCATCATCGACAGCAGGCGGTTGGAGTAACCCTCGGCGTCCTGACTGGCGAAGCGCATCTGCAGGGCGAGGGAGATGACCGGCAGTGCCTGGCCCTGGTCGATGGCCTCGATGGCGGTCCAGCGCCCCTCGCCCGAGTCGGCCACCACCGGGGCCACAGCGGCCAGGGTCTGATCCTCGGCCAAGGCACCGGCGGTGAGGTCGAGCAGCCAGCTACGTACCACCGAGGAGTGGCGCCACAGCTCGGCGATCTGCGCCAGGTCGAGGTCGTAGCCCTGCTTGCCCTGCAGCAGCGCGAAGCCCTCGGCCAGCGCCTGCATCATGCCGTACTCGATACCGTTGTGAACCATCTTGGTGAAGTGGCCGGCGCCGATGGGACCGACGTGGGCCCAACCACGATCCGCCGCTGGCGCCAGGACCTGGAGGACCGGTGTGAGCCGCGCCATCGCCTCGGGCCGCCCCCCGGCCATCAGGCAGTAGCCATTCGCCAGCCCCCAGATGCCGCCGGAGGTGCCGACGTCGATGTAGTCGAGCCCCGCCGCCTCCAGCTTGGCACCACGTCGTTCACTGTCGTGGTAGTTGGAGTTGCCGCCGTCGACCACCAGGTCGCCGGGGGTGAGCAGTGTCATCAACTGCTCCACCGCCGCCTCGGTGACCGCGCCACTCGGCAGCATCAACCAGACGGTGCGTGGCGCATCGAGTTGGGCGACGGCCTCCTGTAGGGAGTAGGCGGGGAGCACGCCCTCCGCCTTAGCCAGGCGATCGGTCACCTCGGGGGAGCGGTTGAATCCCACCACCTCGACACCCCCACGACAGAGTCGGCTGGCCATATTGCCACCCATCTTGCCCAGCCCGATCATTGCAATGCGCATATAAACCCCCTTATCCGATTCTCGTAACCCTAAATAACTTGGTTATCATAGTGCCCTGGTACAAGCCTAAAAGATTTTCCCCCTCGGAGGTTGCAGGATGAAGGTGCTGTTTGTCAGTGGCGAGGCCCACCCGCTGGTCAAGACCGGCGGACTCGGTGACGTGAGCGGGGCCCTGCCGGTGGCGCTGGAGGCACAACGCAACAGCGTACGCCTGGTCATCCCGGCCTACCGTAGCGCACTGGCCAAGGCCGGTGATGTGAAGGAGGTGGCACGTCTCGACCTGCCCGGGGCCCCCGCCCCGGTGCGCATCCTCGAAGGGCGCCTGCCGGGTCACAAACTGCCACTCTGGCTGGTGGACTCACCGAGCCACTTCGACCGCGACGGCGGCCCCTACCAGGCCCCCGACGGCGGCGACTGGGGCGACAACCCCGAGCGCTTCACCCTCTTCGCCCGCGCCGTGGTGGAGTTGGCCTGCGACCGCGCCGGGCTCGGCTGGGCCGCCGAGGTGGTGCACTGCAACGACTGGCAGACCGGCCTGGTGCCGCCGCTACTGAGTCTGGAATCACCGCGTCCGGCGACCCTCTTCACCATCCACAACCTCGCCTATCAAGGGGTCTTCGACCGCGCCACCTTCGATCGCCTGGGACTGCCCGAGACACTGTGGGGTTCCCACGGCGTCGAGTACTGGGGCAACCTTTCGTTCATCAAGGGTGGTCTGGCCTACGCCGACTGGATCACCACCGTGAGCCCTACCTACGCCAAAGAGATCCGCACCCCGGAGTTCGGCTACGGCCTCGAAGGGCTACTGTCGCACCGCAGCGACAACCTGGTCGGCATCCTCAACGGCGTCGACTACCAGGTGTGGGACCCACGCCACGACCCGCACATCCCACAGCACTACTTCATCAAGAGCTTCCGCTTCAAGGACCACAACAAACGCGCCCTGCAGGAGCGCTTCGGTCTGCCGCAGCGCCCCGACGCACCGCTCTTCGGTCTGGTGGGGCGCCTGGTCGAGCAGAAGGGGATCGACCTAGTGGCCGAGGTGCTGCCGCGCCTGCTGGCCGCCTACCCGGCGCAGGTCGTACTGGTCGGCACCGGCGAAAAGTGGGCCGAGGGGCGCCTGCGCGAGCTGCGTGAGCAGTACCCCGACCGCATCGGCCTGTTCATCGGCTACGACGAGGGGATGGCGCACCTGGTGGAGGCGGGGGCGGACATCTTCCTCATGCCCTCGCGCTTCGAGCCGTGTGGGCTCAACCAGATCTACTCTCTGCGCTACGGCACCGTGCCCATCGTACGCCACACCGGCGGTCTGGCCGACACGGTGATCGACTACACCCCTCACACCGACCACAACCGCCAGGCCAACGGTTTCGTCTTCGACGAGGCGAGCCCCCAGGCGCTCTTCAGCGCCATCGAGCGCGCCATGGAGATCTACCCCAAGCCGATCCATTGGCGCCGCCTCGCCTGCCGCGGCATGGAGCTGGACTTCAGTTGGGAGATCAGCGCCCAGCAATACCTGCGCGTCTACCAACGTGCGCGCAAGGTCGTCCTCACCGGCGGCTGAGGGATCCGTTCAACGCGGCAGGCGCACGTGCAGCTTGGTGCCGTGCGCGTGGGAGGTATCGATATCGAGCTCCCCACCACAGGCGCGGATCACCCCGTGGGCCAGCGCCAACCCCACCCCGGGTCCACGCTGGATGTAGGGGTTGTCCCCCACCTGCAGGAAGGGGGTGAAGCAGTTCTGCATGCGCTCGTCGGGGATCCCCGGGCCGCTATCTTCGATGTGGATCACCACCGCGTCGTCGCTCGCCTCGGCGGCCAGCACCACCTCGCCCTGTTTGGTGTAGCGCACCGCGTTGTCGAGTAGGTGGAACAGCACCCGTTGCAGGCGGCGCTGGTCGCAAGTGACCGGGGGCAGGTCGCCCGTGGAACGGAAGTAAAACTCCAGCTTGGCCTCTTCGGCCCGCCCCGCCACCTGGCAGGCGAGGGTCTGCAGGGTACCGTTGAGGTCGCACATGCAGGGGGTGACGTCGAAGCGCCCCGACTCGATCATGGTCAGGTCGAAGATATCCTCGATAAGGTGCAGCAGGTGTTCACCACTGCTACGGATGGTCTGCACGTGGCCACGCTCGCTCTCGTCGAGGCGTGGCGAAAACTCCAACACCTGGGCGAAGCCGAGGATCACGTTCAGCGGGGTGCGCAGCTCATGGCTCATACTGGCGAGGAAGGCGCTCTTGGCACGACTCGCCTGCACCGCCTCACCGCGCGCCAGCTCCAGGTCGGCGGTACGCTCGACCACCATATCCTCCAGCTGGGCGTTGCGGTCGAGCAACTGGCGTCGCGCCGACTGCAGCTCCAGTTGGGTCGCCACGCGGGCCAGGACGATGGCCGGGCGCACCGGCTTGGTGATGTAATCCACCGCCCCTAGGCGCAGGCCGCGCTCCTCGTCCAGGTCATCGTCCAGGGCGGTGAGGAAGATCACCGGGATGTCGGCGGTCCGAGGGTCCTCCTTGAGCTGTCGACACACCTCGAAGCCATCCATCTCCGGCATCATCACGTCGAGCAGGATCAGGTCAGGGTGTGGCTCACGCCGGGCCAGGGCCAGGGCCTGCTCGCCCCGGGTCACCGCCTGCACCCGGTATTGGGTGATCAGCAGGGAGCCCAGCAGCTCCAGGTTGGCCGGTACATCATCGACAATCAACAGACTCGGCTGATGCGTACTGTGCTTCATGTTTTCGCTCATACCCTGTTCCAAACCCTCACACCGACTGGCGCAGCAGCTCCAGTGCCGTCTGATAATCAAACCGCTCGATGGCGTCGCGCAGTGGCCCCCAGCGCTCGCCCACGCACACCTTGAACGCATCGGCGTGGTCACGCAAGGTGGCATTGGCCTGCATGTCACTCTCTCGCAATAGGGCATGCAGCTGCGCGCAGAGTTCATGGCAGGTCTCCACCGAGACGTTCGCCACACTCGACGACTCCGGGCGCGTCGGGCGCTGCTGCAACATCCGCTCGATACCCTCGACCAGACGTGCCCACTGCCGATCGATACGGCTACAGAGCGACTCGATCAGCCCATCGTCCCGTGCCTGCTTACCCGCCTCCACCGCACGCAGGTGACGGTGCAACTCATCGGCGAGGCTGGAGAGGCCCAGTGCCCCCAGGGTCGCCGCCCCCCCCTTCAACTTGTGCGCGTGGGCGGCGAGGGCGGTCAGGTCGCCCGCGCGCCAGAGGTGCAGGGTGAACTCTACCCCCGGGTAACTAGTGACGAAGCGCTCCAACATGCGCAGATAGAGCTCTTCGCGCCCCTGCACACTGCGCAGCCCCACCTGGACATCGACGTCGTGCAGATGGTGTGCCCACCCCATGGGTACCACACCCTCCCCCTCAGGCCTGCCCCCCGCGATCAACTCGACATCCGGTAACCACTTGAGGATGCGCGAGAAGAGCTCCTCGGGCACCACGGGCTTGGCGATGAAGTCATCCATACCGGCCTCACGCGCGTGACGCCGATCCTCTTCGTAGGCGTTGGCCGAGAGGGCGATGATGGGGGTCTTGGCGTGCAGGGGCAACTGGCGGATACGCTCGGCGGCGCGCAGGCCATCGAGGCGTGGCATCTGCACATCCATCAAGATCATCGTATAGGGGTTGGCCTCGGCCTTGGCCACCGCCTCCAGACCGTCGGAGGCCAGCTCCACCTTGAGCCCGGCGTGCTCCAGCAGCTCCAATAGGACCATCTGATTGATCTGATTATCCTCCACCAACAGCAACGAGTGGTGGTCGGCGAGGCGCCCGATCTGCTGCACCTCCACCGCCGTGTCGCGCCATTCGCTCACCTGTCGCGCCTCACCCGTATAGAGTGCCTTGAGCTGCATGAGCAGATGGGCGGGGAGCAGCGGCAGGGTCAACACGGCGTTAAACCCGGCCAGCTTCAACGTCTGCTCCTCCTCCTTGGCACGTGCCCGCTCCTGCGCCCCGAGCAGTGCCAGGCGGTGTAACGGCAGCACCATGCACTCTTGCAGATGAGGCGCGAAGTGGGCATCCGCGATCAGCGTGTCGGCCCAGGCGGCACGACAGAGCTGCTCCAACGCCTCGGCGTTCTCCGGGCAATCCACCTCGGCACCGAAGTCGCGCAGTTGCCGGATGAGCACCTCGCGCTGGGGGCTGGAATCCACCACCAGTACGCAGCGATGCCCCCTGAGCGGCAGCTCCGGGGCCTGCGCCACCCGCCGCAGGGCGAGGCGGGCGGTGAACAGGCTACCGCGCTCGGGGTAGCCCTCCGCCTCCACCGCCCCACCCATCATCGCGACCAGCCGGCTGCTGATGGCGAGCCCCAGGCCGGTGCCGCCAAAGCGCCGAGTGATCGAGGCATCCTGCTGCTCGAAGGCGCGGAACAGACGGTCGCGCTCCTCCACGGCGATCCCGAGCCCCGTATCCTGCACCTCGAACTGCAGGCGCTGCCGTTGCGCATCCCCACCGAGGCTGACCACACGCAGCGCCACCCACCCCTGTTCGGTGAACTTGATCGCGTTGCCGACGAAGTTGACCAGGATCTGCCCGAGGCGCAGCGGGTCGCCCACCAACCGTCCACGCACCTTGGGGTCGATGTAAAAGAGCAGTTGCACCCCCTTGCTGATGGCGCGTTCGCAGACCAGGCTGCAGAGGTCACAGAGCAGGTGGTCGAGTTCGAACTCGCGCTCCTCCAGGCGTAACTTGCCCGCCTCGATCTTGGAGATATCCAGGATGTCGTCGATGATCGACACCAGGTGGCGCACGGCGCCGGTGATGCGCTGCATGCGCTCCTGCAGGGTCGGTTCGAGGGCGTCGCGCGAGGCGAGGTAGGCGAGGCCGGTGATGGCGTTGAGCGGGGTGCGGATCTCGTGGCTCATGTTGGCGAGGAAGGCGCTCTTGGCCCGGCTCGCCTCCTCCGCCTCGGCCTTGGCCCGCGCCAACTGCGCCTCGGCACGCCGGCGCATGACGATGCGCCAGAGGTCATCGGCCACCAGTTGCAGTTCGTGCACCTCGGCCGGGTCATATTCGCTACCCTTGTTGCCGACCCCGATCACGGCACGCACCACCCCCTCCTCCACCACCGGCACCACCACGTCGCGCTTGAGCAGGCAGTGGGTGGGGAAGAGGCGATTGTCCAGTGGCCCGTGCTGGACCACACGGCCCCGCTCGCCCAGCTCGTCGACCCACATCCCCTGCAGGCAGGCGAGGTTGCAGCATTCCCGGGTCTCGATTGGGCAACCACTGGTGAGCCCACTGGCCGCTCGTGGTGGCTCCCCCTCGATGAGGTAGAGGTAACCTACATCACTGCCGGTGAGACGCACCGCCCGGTCGAGCCCCTCCTGCAGGATCTCCTGTTCACTCATGCCGTCGGCCCGCTGACTCAGCTCGAACAGCGCCTGCAAGCGTGCGTCGCTCAGACGCAGACGCTGGTTGGCCTCCTCCAGCTCGCGGGTACGCTGGGTCACCAGCCCCTCCAGGTGGTGGCGATGCAGGTCCAGCTCCACGGCGATGCGGTTGCGTTCGGTGACGTCGAGCCAGGCGGAGAGGATCAGTTCGCGCCCATGCACGCGTACCACGCGCAGGTTGACCAAGGCGTCGATGAGGCTGCCATCCTTGGCCCGGTGGCGCCACTCCTCCACACTGCCATCGATCCGCACCAGCTCCAACACCCGGGCCAGCTCGGCCTCCTCCTGGATGTCGTAGAGGATGCGGCGCACGGGCATGCCGACCATCTCCTCGCGGGTGTAGCCGAGCAGGGTCTGGCTCGCCGAGTTGCTGTCTACGTAGCTCCAGGTAGTGACATCCACCAGCTCGATGGCCACGGCGGCCTGCTCGAAGATGGCACTGAACAGCTCTTCGCGCTCTTGCAGGCGCGCCTCCGCCTCCTTGCGCTCGGTGATGTCGCGACAGACGGTGAAGGCCAGCGGCTCCCCACCGACGATGGTGCCGTTGGTACTCACCTCCACATCGTAGATGGTGCCGTCCTTGCGTCGATGACGGGTCTCGAAGGTGGCATCGATGAGGTGCAGTTGGGGAAAACGCGTGCGGATCAGCGTCTCGTCCATATTGGCGTCCCAGTCCCAGATGTGCAGCCGGGCGACCTCCTCCATCGGGTAGCCGAGCATCTGCGCGTAGCGGCTGTTGGCCTCCACCACGCGGTAGTCCTCACCGAGGATGGCGATACCGTCGCGCGAGGTCTCCAGCAGCACCCGACGCCGCTCGTCGGCCCACTCCAACTCCCGCTCCAGCCGCCGCTGTTCGGTCACGTCGATGCAGCCGGCCACCAGGCGACGCCCACCGTCCGTGTCGGCCTCCAACCCCTTGACGGTCACCGCGAGGATATTCTCGGCCCCCTCCATGTGCCGGACACGCAGGTCGAAGTGGTGCAGCGCCCCCTCGTCGATACACATCACGTACTGGTCGAACAACGGTAGGTCTTCGGCCACCACGAAATCACGCAGGGTCCCCCGGGCGAGCACCTCGTCGGCTCCGAGACCGAACAGGCGCTCGGTGGCGCCGGTCAGCCAGTGCAGGCGAAAGGCCGCGCTACCGGGGGCGCGATACTTGATGAAGACCATGTCCGAGGTCATCTCGGTGAGCAGGCGGTAACGCTCCTCACTGGTACGCAGGCGCTCGGCGTTGAGCTCCTGCTCGGTGACGTCCATCAGATAGCCGCGCAGGCGCACGAGGCGCCGCCCCTCGTCCTGCTCAGTGGCGGTAAAGACATAGACCCAGCGCACCTCACCACTCGGCAGCAGCACCCGATACTGCTGCTCGAAGGTCTCGGTATGCGAGGCGAGGAAGGCCTTGGCCTCCTCGGTGACCCGCCGGCGGTCGTCGGGGAAGATGCTGTCGATGTAGCGATAGCTCCCCTGCATCAGCTCCTGGGCACTGCGCCCGAGCAGCGCCTCGACGTTGGGCGAGGCGTACTCCACCGACCAACCGGCGTCCACGTACCAGGTGAGCACCGCCACGGGTCCGCCGACGAAGAGGTCGCGCTCCGCCTGCACCGCCGCCTGGGCACGGCGGATCTCGGTCACATCGTTGAACGACCAGATGCGCGCGCGGATCCCCTCGAATGCCAGCGGACTGCTGTAGCGGTCGAAGAGCCGACCATCCTTGAGCCGCACCTCGTCACGCCATGTCTCGCTACTGGTATAGGAGTGGTGGATCGCCTCCAGGGTCATCTGTGGACTCTCGATCTGGGTCAAGGCGTGGGCCAACAGGGTGTCGGTGGTACTCACCTCCAGCGTGTGTTCACTGATGCCCCACATCTCCAACAGACGGCGGTTGTTGTTGATCATCACCCCGCGGTCGTCGATCACCAGGATGCCCTCGTCGATCGATTCGAGGGTCGCGCGGTAGAGCTCCTGGCTCCACTCCAGGGCCTGATGCAACGCCTCGCGCCGCTGGCGTTCGAGGCGCGTCAGCTCGTGTACCTCCAGGCGTTCGAGGGCGTGACCATACTGCGAGGCGAGGGTCTCCAGCGCGGTCAGGGTAAGGGCGTCGACCTGCTCACGGCGGTGGCAGCCGAGCACCAGGCTGGCACTCACCCCACCACGCACGAAGATCGGCTGCACGGTGAGGGAGAAGACCCCCTCCTCGACCACCACCTCGCGACTCAACCAGGCCGGGTCGACGCTACAGGCACGGTGCGGCACACAGCGGCACTGCAACCCCTCCCCCTCGTACTGGACGGCGAAGGGTTGGGTCAGGTCGGCGCGCGCCACGGCCTGAATAAACGGTCTGCCGAACCCTTGGGCGAGGGCCAGGCGTGGCGCCTCGTGTGGGGCGAAGAGGAACAGCGCGCCCGCCTCCAGGCTCGGCAGACGCAGGGCGCACTCAAGCATCCCGGTGAGCAGTTGGTCGCGCTCCAACTCTTCGGCGTTGAGACGCGCGAAGTCGCGCTCCACCTCCAACAGGCGCTCCCCCTGCTTGAGTGCG
Organism: Gammaproteobacteria bacterium; assembly: GCA_003252455.1. GTDB lineage: Bacteria > Pseudomonadota > Gammaproteobacteria > Thiohalomonadales > Thiohalomonadaceae > SZUA-467. The sequence goes on along the minus strand of QKED01000096.1, from coordinate 78,555 downwards.
GTGATGTCCTGGTAGGCCGCGAGGATGCGCTGCTCTCCCCCTAGACGGATGAGCGAGAGCGACACGTCGGTCCAGTGCAGCTCGCCCGCCGCACCACGCACCACCCACTCGAAGCGCTGATTGCCGTGGAGGCGCGTGACCTGGAGCATTTCGGCGGCATCCTCGCGCCGATAGGGGGCCTCATCCAGCCAGATGGTGTTGAGTTCGGCCACGCTGTGATAACCGAGGGACTCGTAGGCCATCGGGTTGGCATCGAGGAACTCGCCACTCTGGGCATCCTGCACCATGATGCCGATGCGGGTGTTCTCGTAGAGCATGCGAAAGCGCTCTTCACTCTCACGCAGTGCGGTCTGGGCGGCATGGCGTTCGGTGATGTCGCTGTGCGTACCGGCCATACGCACCGGCTCGCCGTCGTCGCCACGCTCCACCACGCGGCCACGGTCGAGCACCCACACCGTGTGCCCAGCCTTGTGGTGCATGCGCAGTTCGCACTCGTAGTGGCTGCTCTCACCGGCGAAGTGGCGCTCCAGTTCACGCTGGGAGAGAAGCAGGTCCTCGGCGAAGCAGAGGCTCGTCCAGGTATCGATGGAGATGGGCTGGAGCTCCTCCAGGGTGTAACCGACAATCTCCGCCCAGCGCTCGTTGAACTCCACCACGCCGCTCTGTACGTACCAATCCCACAGGCCGATGCCCGAACCGTCGATGGCCATCTGCAGCTGCTCGTTGGAGCGTGCCAGGGCCTGCTGGGCGCGCCGCTCCTCGGTCACGTCGCGCCACAGGGCGGCGAGGTAGGCGTGCCCCTTGAGGTGCACCACGCGGTTGGAGACCTTGATGTTGCGGTAACTGCCGTCGGCGTGGCGATGCAGGGTCTCGAAGTCGGCCGAGCCTTCGCCCTGCACCGCTTGACGCATGCGCCGGGTCATATAGCCGTCGAAGAGTGGATTGATGTCCTTGAGGGTGAGGTTGGCAAAGTGCTCGCGGTCGTAGCCGAGCAGCTCGTACGCCGCTTGGTTGAAGTCGACGATGCGCATGTCGTGGGCGTCGATCAGTACGATGGGGTCGGCGGCCTGGTTGATGGTGGCGCTGTAGAGTGCCTCACGCTCGCGTACCGCCTCCTCGGCGGCACGCCGGGCGGTGATGTCGCGCCCGATGCCGAGCACCCCGAGCAGGTGGCCATCGGTGCCATAGATCGGCGTCTTGATCGTCTCCAGCAACTCCTGGTGGCCGTCGGCGAAGGTGATCGCCTCCTCGTTCACCGTCGGCCCCCCCGCCGCCGCCGCCGCGCGGTCCTTGGCGCGGAAGAATTCGACCAACTCGGCAGGGATGAACTCGGCATCGGAGTGACCGACGATCGCCTCTTCCGGGCGACCGAAGAACTCCTCGAACCGGGCGTTGGCCATCAGGTAGACCCCCTCGGGGTCCTTCATCCAGACCAGGTCCGGCAGGGTACGCAGCAGCGTCTTGAAGAAGTGGCGCTCGCGTTCCAGGGTGCCCATCGTCTCGTCCAACTGACGACGCTTCAGTTCGCTCTCTTCGCGCGCGTCGAGGCGCTCCAGGGCCTGGGTAAAGAGGGTGGTGAGGGTCTCCAGGCCGTTGAGCACCGCGGGCGGGATGACGCCGGCGGAGAAGCGTGCGAGATTGAGGCAGGCGCTGTACTCGCCCTGCACACGCAGGGGCATGACGATGATGGCGCGGATCCCCTGGCTGGCCAGGCGCTTACCTTTGAGCATGCGCTCCTCGTCCGCCCCCGGGTACTGACAGATGAGGCGCCCAGCGCGCACCAGCTCGGCCCTCGGCGACTGGGCCGGGACAAAGCCCACCGTGTCGATGAAGGCCGGGTCGAGCCCCTGGTGGCTGTGCAGGATCAGGTTGCCCTCGGCATCGGCACGGTAGAGCCCGCCGCCATCCAACTCGGTGAGCTTGAGGGCGGTGTCGAGGATGCTCTGCTCCAGCGCCTCGCGACCCGGGTCTTCGAGGATGAAACGGGAGAACTCCAGCATGCCGTGCTGGATGTGTTCGTTGACCTTGCGCTCGGAGATGTCGCGCAGCACCCCGGCGAGGCGACTCGCCCGCCCCTCGGCGTCGCGCGACACCACCACGGTGTGGTCGGCCACCCAGAGCCAACTGCCATCCCCACAGCGGGCGCGGTATTCGATATCGAAGGGCTCATCGCTGGCCAGCCCTGCACGCCCGAGGCGAGCGGCACGCTCCCGGTCGTCGGGGTGGATGAAGTCGAGCCACGCCGTGGGGGTGGTCGGGGTCAGCGCGGGGGGGATCTGCAGGAGGTGGTTGAGGGAGGTGTCCCAGAGGACCCGACCGTGGGTCAGGTCCATCTCCCAGGTGCCGAGGTGGGCGGTATCGAGGATCAGCCGCTCATGGGAGAGAGAGAGGCGCTCGGCACTACCAGGGAGGGGGGTATGACTCATGGTGTTGGCGGATCTCTTGGGTCGGGTCTGTACGCGTCAGGTACCTCCACCTTCCCTGGCGTGTGGGGTCATGCACATTAAGGCACAGCCGACTCCACTTTTCACGCCTGGCGCGCCTCTTCGAGCAGACGCAGCAGGTAGTCGCCATAACCACTCTTTTTCAGGGGTTGTGCCACCTGCTCCAGTTGGTCCGCATCGATGAAGCCCATGCGATAGGCGATCTCCTCCGGGCAGGCGATCTTCAACCCCTGACGCGCCTCCACCACCTTGATGAAGTTGGCCGCGTCGAGCAGGGAGTCGTGGGTGCCGGTATCGAGCCAGGCGGTACCGCGACTGAAGACCTGCACGTTGAGGTCACCCCGGGCCAGATAGGCCTTGTTGACGTCGGTGATCTCCAGCTCGCCACGCGGCGAGGGGCGGATGGCCTTGGCGATCTCCACCACATCGTTGTCGTAGAAATAGAGGCCGGTGACGGCATAGTGGGAGCGCGGCTTCTGTGGCTTCTCTTCGATACTCAGGGCGCGCCACTGCTTGTCGAACTCCACTACGCCGTAGCGCTCGGGGTCAGTTACATAATAGCCGAACACATCCGCACCGGAATCCTTCTGCGCCGCCGTCTGCAGCAGCTTGGAGAGCCCCAGGCCATAGAAGATGTTGTCCCCGAGGATCAGCGTCACCGGGTCGCTGCCGATGAACTCCTCACCGATAAGAAAGGCCTGGGCCAGACCGTCGGGCGAGGGCTGCACCGCATACTCAAGGCGTATGCCCCACTGGCTACCATCACCGAGCAGGCGCTCGAAGGCCGGGGCATCGTGCGGGGTGGTGATGAGCAGCACCTCGCGGATCCCGGCGAGCATCAGGGTGGAGAGCGGATAGTAGATCATCGGTTTGTCATAGACCGGGACCAACTGCTTGCTCACAGCCAGGGTCAGGGGATGCAGACGCGTACCCGAACCACCGGCCAGAATGATGCCTTTTCTCGCCACATGAACCTCCAGAGGGTGAAATTGAACGGCTACAAGACCAAGATAGAGCCCCATTATCACTGCCTAATGAGGCAAACTCCACCACTCCCCCTCGCGCAGAGAGACGTAGGGCACTAAACCTAAGTTAGGGCTTATTAGAACCCCATCATGTATAATGAGCGGGTTTGTCTGCTAGACGCCCGCCCCGTCTCGACACGCCGATCTGGCGTCGAGCAGGTGCGGGGCGATACAGCTCATCTACCATCTTCGAGTACATATGCTAGCCAACGAAACCCCGTTGACCCAGAACGACAACGAGCTGCGTGCCCGCGTCCGCCTCTTTGGCAACCTGCTCGGCAAGGTGATCCGCGCGCAGGCCGGCGACGCGGTGTTCGAGGCGGTCGAACACCTGCGCAAGGGTTATATCAGTCTGCGCAAAAAAGATGACCCACGTCGGCGCAAGAAGCTCAGCACCTTTATCCAGGGGCTCGACCCGGCCACCACCAACCACGTGGTGCGCGCCTTCAGCCTCTACTTCCACTTGGCCAACATCGCCGAGGAGGCGCAGAACTACCGCGCCCGGCGGCGCAACATCGCCAAGGGCGGTCCACTCTGGTCCGGCTCCTTCGACTACACCCTGCGTCAACTGCAGGATATGGGCGTCGACGGCGTCCAGTTACAGAAGTTGTTCGACACCCTCGACTTCATCCCGGTCTTCACCGCCCACCCCACCGAGGCCAAGCGCCGCACGGTGATGGAGAACCTGCGGCGCATCTTCGTCCTTGCCGAGAAACTCGACACGCAACAGAAGAGCCTGAGCCCGGAGGAGAAGAGCTACCTGCGCGAGCGCATTCAGAGCGAGATCCAGATCCTCTGGAAGACCGACGAGGTGCGTGCCGAGAAGCCCAAGGTGCGTGACGAGGTGAAGAACGGCCTCTTCTACTTCCGTGAGAGCCTGTTCAAGGCGGTGCCCGAGCTCTATCGCAACATCGAGCGCGCGGTGGAGCGTATCTACGGCAGCGAGGCGGGTGTGCGGGTACCGAGCCTGCTGCACTTCGGCTCCTGGATCGGCGGCGACCGTGACGGCAACCCCTACGTCACCGCCGAGATGACCTCCATCGCCGTGCGCCTGCACCAGCGCGAGGTGCTGCGCGAGTACCTGGAGCAGGTGACCGAGCTGAGTCACATCCTCACCCATTCGGTGGCCTTGGTGACCCCGACCGAGTCGCTCATGATCAGCCTCAGTCGCGACGAAGAGGAGATCCCCGGCGTGTTCCGCGACAAGCAGGGACGCTTCAGCCAGGAGCCCTACCGGCGCAAGCTCTACCTGATGCGCGCCCGCATCGCCGCCAACCTGGAGCAGGTGGACCGTCGCCTGCACGGCGAGAAAAAGGTGAGCGTGGACGGTGCCTACGCCTCCGAGCGCGCCTTCCTCACCGACCTCTACCTGATCCGCGACTCACTCATCCAGCACGGAGACCAGACCGCCGCCGAGGCGCAGCTCAAGGACCTCATCCGCCTGGTGGAGACCTTCGGCTTCTACCTGGTGCAGCTCGACCTGCGCCAGGAGTCGACACGTCACTCCGAGGCGGTGGCCGAGCTGCTCGCGCTGCAGGCCAACCCCATCGACTACAGCGCGCTCGACGAAGAGGGGCGCCTGGCCCTGCTCGCCCGCCTCATCGAGGAGGGCAACCTGGAGATGCCGGAGCGCGCGCAACTGAGCGACACCACTCGCGAGACCCTGGCGGTGTTCAAGGTGATGGCCAAGATGCGCCGCGAGGTGAGCCCCAAGGCGTTCGGCACCTATGTGATCTCCATGACCCACAGCGCCAGCCACGTGATGGAGGTGCTGCTGCTCGCCGCCCTCAACGGGCTGGTGGGACGGCGCCAGGGGGAGTGGTTCTGTCGTATCGGCGTCAGCCCGTTGTTCGAGACCATCTGCGACCTGGCTCAGATCGAACCGGTAATGGGCACCCTGTTCAGACACCCCACCTACGCCGCCCTGCTCAAGGCCTCCGGCAACCGCCAGGAGGTGATGCTCGGCTACTCCGACTCGTGCAAGGATGGCGGCATCCTCGCCTCCAGTTGGAACCTCTACCAGGCGCAGAAGCAGATCAGCGCCCTGGCCAAGTCCCATGGCATCCTGTTGCGCCTGTTTCACGGTCGTGGCGGCACCATCGGTCGTGGCGGCGGCCCGACGCACGAGTCGATCCTGGCCCAGCCCGCCGGCACTATCCAGGGCGAGATCAAGTTCACCGAACAGGGTGAGGTGCTCTCCAACAAGTACAGCAATGCCGAGACGGCGGTGTTCGAACTGACCATGGGCATCAGCGGCCTGATGAAGAGCTGCCCGACCCGCCCGGGCGGCGACGACAGCGGCTTCACCCCCATCATGCAGGAGCTGGCCAACCTCGGCGAGGAGAGCTATCGCACCCTCACCGACCGCACCGAGGGGTTCCTCGACTACTTCTACGAGGGCACCCCAGTCACCGAGATCGGCCTGTTGAACATCGGCTCACGCCCCTCGCACCGCAAAAAGGGCGACCGCTCCAAGTCCTCCGTGCGCGCCATCGCCTGGGTCTTTGGTTGGGCCCAGTCGCGCCACACCATCCCCGCCTGGTACGGCATCGGCTCGGCCATGGCCCAGTGGGCCGGCCACGACCCGCAGCGTCAGGCCCAGCTCGAAACCATGTATCGCGAGTGGCCCTTCCTGCGCGCCCTGCTCAGTAACACCCAGATGTCGCTGTTCAAGGCCGACATGCAGACCGCCCGCGAGTACGCCGACCTGGTGCACAACCGCGCCAGTGCCGACAAGGTCTACGGCATGATCCGCGACGAGTACCAGCTCACCGTGGGCCGCGTGCTCGGCGTCACCGGGGCACCGGAGCTGATCGCCGACAACCCGACCCTGGCCCTCTCCCTGGCCCGGCGTAACCCCTATCTGGACCCACTCAACCACATCCAGATCGTCACCCTCGGGCGCTACCGTGACGAGGCCCTGGCCGACGAGGAGCGCGAACGCTGGCTGCACCCCCTGCTACGCACTATCAATGCCATCGCCGTGGGCATGCGCAACACCGGGTAAACCACGGCGCGCCACGCCACGACAAGGCCCGCTCAAGCGGGCCTTGTCGTCTCTGTACGTCGAGGGATGAACGGCCATGGGGCACGCTCGAAATGCGGTACAGGCCGGTACTCGGCAGACGCACAAATGCAAAGGGCCCGCACTCGGCGGGCCCTCGTGGTGCGGCGCGGGTAGGTCTAAGCGGCCTGCACCGGGATGGAGTGGCTACAACGGGTGGCGAGGTTATCGCCGTTCTCGAAATAGACCAGGGTCGGCTTGTAGCTGGCCAACTCCTGCTCGTTGAGCTGGACGAAGGCACAGATGATGATGATGTCGTCTACGGCAGCCTTGTGCGCGGCAGCACCGTTGACCGAGATGACGCCACTGCCATCCTCGGCGCGGATCGCATAGGTGGTAAAGCGCTCACCATTGGTCACGTTGTAGATCTGGATCTGCTCGTACTCGCGGATCCCGGACAGGTCCAGCAACTTACCGTCAATGGCGCAAGACCCCTCGTACCCGAGCTCGGAGTGAGTGACGCGGGCACGGTGGAGCTTGGCCTTGAGCATGGTGGTCTGCATGGATGCGTACCTCTCCAAAGCAAAAAATAAAGCGGGTAATTATCCCGGGTTCGGGAAAGTGATGCAACGCGGAGGCGTCTAGACCATAGAAAAAACTATGGCATCCTGTCAAACCATAAGATTATCTATCAGACGGGCGCGCCCCAGGTAGGCGGCGGCGAGGATCACCACCGACGTGCTGCCGGCGGTGGCCAGCGAGAGATCACTGGCGTCGCAGAACTCGAAGTAGTCACAGCGCAATCCGCCCCGCTCCAGGGTCTGGGCCGCCTCCGCGGAGAGGGCCCCGAAGTCGCGCTCACCGGCACGCACTCGCAGGGCGTAGGCCTTGAGCGTCGCCTGCAGGCGCGGGGCGATAGCACGCTCCTCGGTGGTGAGATAACCGTTGCGCGAACTCATGGCCAGACCGTCCGCCTCACGCTCGATGGGCTGGGCGTGGAGGGTGACGGGGAAATCCAGGTCGGCAGCCATACGCCGGAGCACCAGCAGTTGCTGGTAGTCCTTCTCACCGAAGATGGCGTGGTCGGGCTGGACCAGGTTGAACAGTTTGGCCACCACGGTAGCGACACCCCGAAAGTGGCCGGGGCGGGTGGCCCCGCAGAGGATGTCGGAGATGCCCGGCACCTCGACGAACACCACCCCCTCGCGTCCGCGCGGGTAGATGGTGCTGTCCGCCGGGGCGAAGAGCAGGTCGGCCCCGGCGGCGGCGAGTTTCTCTTGGTCCGCGGCCAGGGTACGCGGGTAGGCGTCCAGGTCCTCGTTAGCACCAAATTGCAGGGGATTGACGAAGATGGTCACCACCACCCGGTCGGCCAGCTGACGCATGCTCCGTACCAGGGCCACATGCCCGGCGTGCAGGTTACCCATGGTGGGTACCAGGCCGATACTCTCGCCTCGCTGCCGCCAAGCCTGTATCTGCTCGCGCAGTGGTGCGATGTCGTGCAGGGTCTGCATCAGTGGAAACTCTCGGCGTCGGTGGGGAAGGCACGCCCCTTCACCTCGGTGACATAGGCCGCGAAGGCCCCTGCCAGGCTCCCCTGGGGGGTGAGGTAGTCGCGTGAGAAGCTCGGGCGCGACTCGGCCGGCACCAGACCGAGGATGTCGTAGCTCACCAACACCTGGCCATCGCACTCGGGACCAGCGCCGATACCGACCACCGGGATCCCCAGCTCTGCGCTGATGGCACCCGCCAGCGGGCGCGGCACACATTCGAGGATCAGCAGATCGGCCCCCGCCTGCTCCATGGCGCGTGCCTCGGCGCGGATGCGCTCGGCACCGTCGGCGTCACGCCCCTGCACCTTGTAGCCCCCGAGCTTGTGTACCGACTGCGGCAGCAGCCCCAGGTGGGCACACACCGGCACCCCCGCCTCGGCCAGGCGCCGCACCGTCTCCAGCTGCGGAGTCCCACCCTCCAGCTTGACCACCTCGGCCCCACCCTCCTTCATCAGCCGCGCCGCGCTCATCAGCGCCTGCTCCGGGGTGGTGTGGCTGAGAAACGGCAGGTCGGCCACGAGCAGGGCACGGTGGCGCCCACGGTTGACCAGTGCAGTGTGGTAGACCATCTCGTCGAGCGTCACCGGCACCGTGCTACTACGCCCCTGCACCACCATGCCGAGGGAGTCACCGACCAGCAGGACATCGACCCCGGCCTGATCCATGAGGCGGGCGAAGGCGGCATCGTAGGCGGTGAGCATGGCGATCGGTTCGCCCTCACGCTTCATGCGCCGCAGGGTAGAGAGTGTGATGGGTTTAGTCATGGTCGCATGTTAGCACCGCGACACGCGCCTTCGCGAGGGGGCGGTCGGTAGGGTTGGGGCAGTGGAGTCCCTCGCGGGACGGTGCGCTCACCGGCCCGGTCCATTGGGCTCAAAGCCTTTGGATGCCACCCTCTCCGAGTACGGCCAGGTGCCGGTGTATCGGGCTGCCGTCGGGCAGCTGCAGCCCGGGGGCGATCTCCACCAGCGGCAACAGCACGAAGTTACGCCTGAGCATCTGCGGGTGCGGCACCTGCAGACGCGGCAGGTCGATGCGCATGGCCCCGTAGAGCAGCAGGTCGAGGTCGAGGGTACGCGGCCCCCAATGCTCCAGGCGCACGCGCCGCTGGGCCAGCTCCTGGGCCTGCAGCGCGTCGAGCAGGTCGAGGGGGGCAAGCCGCGTGTGCAACTCGGCCACGGCGTTGATGTAGTCGGGCTGCCCCGCCGGGCCGAGGGGGTCGCTGCGATAGAGTGATGAGGCCACGACCAGGCGGCTCTCGGGCAACATGGCCAAGGCCGCCAGGGCACGCTCGACCTGGGCGATCGGCGTATCGAGATTACTGCCCAGGCCGATGTAGGCGCATACCCCGCTCACGCGCCGGAACGCGGGGCGCGGGAGCGGCGCTTGCGTGGCGGGCGCCGACGGCGCTTGTTACCCGTGGGGCCGGTGGTCTCACCCTGATCGTGGTGGCGCTTGTCGTACTGCGACTGCGGCGGGGCGTCGTCGTCGTAACCACCAGGTACGTAGTGGATACTGTTGCCGGCGTAGTCGTCCTCGACCGTGTTGCCCTTGTTGGTCCGCTCGGCATCGATGGCGCGCATCATGGCATGACGCTCGACATCGCCCACCTCCTGGAAGCGGGTCCACCAGTCGGTCAGCTCCTGCAGGCCGTACTCGCCGCTGGCGTTGCGCAGCACCAGGAAGTCGTAACCGGCGCGGAAACGCTTCTGCTCGAAGAGGCGGATGGCACGCTTGCCACCCCGGAACATCAGGCGGTCCTGCAGCTCCCAGATCTCGCGCGACTGCTGACTGATGCGCTTGGGGATGGCAGTGATACGCACCTGCTCGGCAATCACCCGCTCGGCCGCCTCCTCCATCGCCCGTTGTGGGTGCAGCCCCTGGTCACGAAGTACCTCGGCACGGGTTCGCACCGGTTCCCAGAGCATGGCGGCGTAGAGGAAGGCAGGGTTGACCGGCTTATCCTCACGCACCCGCTGCGCCGTGCTGGCCAGCGCCTTGGCGACGAAGTTATAGGGGAACTGGTCGAGCTGGTGGCCGAGCAGTTCGTCGGTCTCGGGGAAGAGATAGCGGAACAGATCGTAGTGGCGCAGCAGGCCGAACACATCCTCGGCGTAGCCGGTGTGGAACAGCTTGACCACCTCGTCGAACAGACGCGCCGAGGGGACCTCGTCCATCAAATAGCCGAGTTTGATAATGGCGTCTTCCGCTTGGTCATCGATGCGAAAACCGAGCTTACCGGCAAAACGCACCGCACGCAGCATGCGCACCGGGTCCTCGCGCATACGCTGGAAGGGCTCACCGATCATGCGCAGGCGCCCGAACTCCAGGTCACCGAGACCGCCGGTGTAGTCGACCAGGGAGAAATCGGCGATGTTGTAGTAGAGCGCGTTGACGGTGAAGTCGCGACGCCAGGCGTCATCTTCGAGCGTGCCGTAGACGTTGTCGCGGACGATCATCCCCTCGTCATTGAGCTTGCCACCGCTCTCCGCCTGGTCGTGACCGGCACGGAAGGTGGCCACCTCGATCACCTCCTCGCCGAAATGCACGTGGGCGAGGCGGAAGCGGCGGCCGATGAGGCGACAGTTGCGGAAGATGCCGCGCACCTGCTCGGGGGTGGCGTCGGTGGCCACGTCGAAGTCTTTCGGCTCGTGACCGAGCAGCAGGTCGCGCACACAGCCGCCGACCAGATAGGCCTGGAAACCGCTGTTGTGGAGACGTTGAAGGACCTTGAGCGCGTTCGCGCTGATGTTCGCGCGTGAGATGTTGTGCTGTGCTCTGGGCACTATGAGAGGTGGTTTAGAATCCACTCGCACCCCTTGTTTATGGCACCTGTTTCCGGTGCGTGACTGTTACGTGAAAAAAAATTTAGCCGCCACTTGTACGGTGGCGGCAGTTGCGTATAATACCACGCGTCGACGGGGCCTACAGAAGATTCTCTGACCTCGTAGACAGATAGACGCTCCCATCGTCTAGCGGTCTAGGACACCGCCCTCTCACGGCGGTAACAGGGGTTCGATTCCCCTTGGGAGTACCAAATTCAAGGCGCCCGGTTTCGACCGGGCTTCTTTTTTTCCCGCCCTGCGGGAAACGTCGAAAAAGCTAAGACGCTCCCATCGTCTAGCGGTCTAGGACACCGCCCTCTCACGGCGGTAACAGGGGTTCGATTCCCCTTGGGAGTACCAACAACCAACGCCCGGCCCTGCCGGGCGTTGGCGTTTCCGGGCCCAGAATTTCTGGGCTCGGAAAGCCCCCTCAGGGCGCCGGATTGTAGAAGCGCAGGTGCAGCGCCTGCACCGCCTGCTCCAGCTCATCGTTCCACGGCACACTGTAGGCATCCAGGTCTTCGGTCAACTGCTCGACACTCGTGGCACCGACGATGGTGCTGGCGACGAACCAGCGGTTGTAGACAAACGCCAGCGCCAGTTGCGTCGGCGTCAGACCGTGGGCCTCGGCCAGCGCCATATACTCCGCCACCGCCGGGCCGACGTTGGGCTTCTCGTAGCGCTGGGCAAACCCGGCAAAATCGGTGACGCGGCCATGCGCCTTGGGGTCTCTGTGGTACTTGCCGCTCAGGTGGCCGAAGGCGAGCGGTGAGTAGGGGATCAACGCCAAGCCCTCACGGTGACACATCTCCAACAGCGCCGTCTCATAGGTGCGATTGATCAGGTTGTAGGCGTTCTGCACCGTCACCACACGTGGCAGGTCGTACTCGCGCGCGGCGTTCAAGAACTGCATCACCCCCCAGGGCCACTCGTTGGAGAGGCCGATGTGGCGGATCTTGCCCTCGTCGATCAGCTCCGCCAGCGCCTCCAACGTCTCACGCGCCGGGGTGAAGTCGCGCTCCTCACTCGGCTCGTAGATGAAGCGCCCGAACATCGGCGTATTGCGCTCCGGCCAATGCAGTTGATAGAGGTCGATGTAGTCGGTGCGCAACCGTCGCAGTGAGCCCTCCACCGCCTCACGCAGGTTGGCACGAGTAAAGGCGTGCCGACCTTCGCGTACCCAACGCATGCCCCGGCTACCGCCCACCGCCTTGGTCGCCACCACCCACGCCTCACGCGGTTGGCGTTCGAGCCAACGGCCCACATACTCCTCGGTGCGGTGCACCGTCTCGGCGCGCGGCGGTACCGGGTACATCTCCGCGGTATCGAGAAAGTTGATCCCGCGCTCGCGGGCCAGATCGAGTTGACTGTGCGCCTCGGCCTCGTTGTTCTGCTGACCGAAGGTCATGGTACCGAGACAGATGCGCGAGACGCGCAGGTCGCTCTGGCCGAGGGTGATATAGTCCATGGGGGTCTCTTCGATAGGGTGAATGGCCGTTATCAGTACCAAATGGCCCCGCCCACCTTCAAGTACAAGGGAACCCCACGAAGCCGATTTGCGATAAAACCCACATGAACTTCCTCGCCCACCTCTATCTGGCCCCCGCCGACCCCACCGAGCGCATCGCCAACCTTCTGCCCGACCTGCTGACCCTACCCGAGCAGCAGGCCATGCCCGCCGTCTTCCAGACGGGTATGGCCCTGCACCGCGAGGTGGACCGCTTCACGGACGCCCACCCCGAGGTGGTAGCGCTGCGTGGACGCTTCCCTACCCCCTATCGACGGGTGGCGGGGATCTTGGTCGACATCTTTTTCGACCACCTGTTGGCGCGGGGGTGGTCACACTATACCGACCAACCCCTGGCGAACTTCACCAAGGAGGTCTATCAGGGCTTCGCCACCCACCCCGCACCACTGCCGCCCCGTGCGGCACAGACCCTCGCCGCGATGCAGCGCCTCGACTGGCTCGGCAGCTACGCCGGGCTCGACGGCATCACCACCGCCCTCGGGCGCATGGACCAACGCCTGCGCCGCCCCATGGGCATGGCCCAGGCGGTGACCCTGCTGCACGTGGATAGCCTCGGCATCGAGGCGTCCTTCGGCCACTTCTTCCCGGACCTAGTGGGGCATGTACGCAGGCACGATCCCAGCGAATAGGTACGGACGCGAACACACCGAAATCACACAACTTTTCCATGGAATTTGGCATGCTGCTCGCATGAATTTCACTTTTACGCGTGATTTTGGAGCATTCCATGCAACAACCCGAGAATGAGCAGGCGCAACAGCGCGACCGCTACATCACCTTCGACGGCCTCGACTGCGACCACAACGCGGAGACCCTGGTCGCCGCCGTGCGCAGGCACATCGCCGAGACCGACGAGGCCCGCCAGTGGGCCGACTACTTCAGCAACAAGTTCATCGAAAAGGAGCGCCTCGGTGTCGACGACCTGTTCTTCGTCGGCAGCCAGCTCAATAACCTCTACAGCTACTTCGAGGAGCTGGAGGACGAGCCGATGCAGGAGCTGCTCTATCAGGTGGAGCAGGAGTGCTGCTGAGGAGGGTTCGGTGCGCATCGTTCCTCAGCGCACCCTACTAGTTCACTTCAGCGGCTTGGCCGCCATGCGCTTGAGGGTCTGATTGACTGGGTCGACACCGATGCCGGTGCTCTCCAGAGCCACTACGCCAAGGAGCGGCTCGGCATTGTCCGGGCCAAAGATCACCTTGCTGACGGTCTCCGTGCCCATGAAGCTGACGCGGGCAAAGCCGTAGGGGTATTCGACCACCTCGCCATTGGCCAGCTCGTAGACTTCACGGCCTTCGATGGCGATACCAGCCTCGTTGAGCGCACCAGCAGGGGCCATACAGTCGAGGGCACCGGTGTCCACTAGAAAATCCGAGGCATACCCCGCACCTTCTGCTGCGAGATTGCGTAAGGTCACGGTCACATGTGTCAGGCCCATTGTCCTCTCCTTGGGTTAGTTGTCATACGATAGTTGAGTATAGTGGGCGATACGCATGTAAACCGCTCAACTCCGCTGCACACGCCTCATCGCCTCTGCAACTATCTCCGCCCTGCGTTCAGGCGCATGCCACTTATCGCCAAACGCATTGTCGTAAAAGCATGACAACTGCGCTTGTTCGACGAGCTTGGCAAAATTATCGGGATGAGTTCTGAGGTCAAGGCCTTGGCGAGTGTATAGGATTGCCACTTTATCGGTTGCGGAGAGATAGTTTTTTTCTATCGTCTTTAGGCCCGTTCTGCTGTGAAGATGAGACTTGCAGTTCACGCAAACGCACGGGTTACGACAAAGCGAGAATAGGTTGCCCCAATCAAGGGCCCCAATATCACAGATAAAATAGAGATCACGCTTACTCGCTGGAGGCTTGGCGTTATCGGCATTCCACCAAAAATTGATATTTCGGGTAATTATCTCTTCTGATGAGATATCCAGGATCAACCGGTGCCTAGTGGCCTTAGATGCGTCGAGTATCCGCTGGCCATCGCCGAAATACGACTCCCCAGTAAAGCGTCGAGCATTAATAACGCAGCTGTCTGCCGCTTGCCTGACCACCTCTAGCGCAGGCAGAACATCCTCCATCCACTGCCGTTTATGTTCACGAGAAAGTGCAGGGTCACCTCTTTCAAGGTAAGCGTCGTAATCGATGTAGGAGAGGCGAACTTTAAAGTTGCCAAACTTCCGTGCCGATTCAACGAGCCCCACCGTTTCAGCTAAAAAACCCTCATCACTAACGACTAATTTCATAACACTCCCTGTATGATCTGAGTTCTGAGTCAGCAAATGGAGTACAACGCTGGCGCTGTGCGATTGTCGGCTAGACGCACAGGGCGAGCCCTGTACTCCATTGTGTATACCACTCTCGGGGCGCTTCGTTCCTCACCGCACCCTATAGCTGTAGGCGATAGCCTCAGTGCTTGCCGCCGCAGCCACACCCTGGCGCATTGGCCTTACTCGCCTCGGGGGTGTAGCCGAGGTTCGGGCCGAGCCACTTCTCGGCCTCGGCACACTCCATACCCTTGCGCGCGGCGTAGTCGGCCACCTGCTCCTCGGTCACCTTGGCCACGGCGAAGTAGCGGCTCTCGGGGTGGGCGAAGTAGAGGCCGGAGACGGCGGCGGTCGGCACCATGGCCTTGGACTCGGTGAGCCAGATGCCGGTCTTCTCCTTGGCGTCGAGCAACTCCCACAGGGTGTCTTTCTCCGAGTGGTCGGGGCAGGCGGGGTAGCCGAGGGCGGGTCGGATGCCCTGGTAGCGCTCTTCGATGAGGGCGGCGTTGTCGAGGGACTCGTCGGCGGCGTAGCCCCAGATGGTGCGTCGTACGGCGGCGTGGAGCCACTCGGCGCAGGCTTCCGCGAGACGGTCGGCGATGGCCTTGAGCATGATCGAGGAGTAGTCGTCGTGGGCCTTCTCGAAGGCGGCGATGTGCTCATCGATGCCAAAGCCCGCAGCGCAGGCGAAGCCACCGACATAGTCAAGCTTGCCGCTGGAGTCGGGGGCGACGAAGTCGCTCAGGCAGTCGTTGGCCTTGCCGGAGGGCTGGCGGGTCTGCTTGCGCAGCATGTGGAAGCGAGCGCGCTCGGCGCTCTTCTCCTCGTCCGCCCAGACGATGATGTCGTCGTCCTCGGTACTGTTGGCGGGCCAGAGGCCGACCACGGCGCGGGCGGTGAGCCACCCCTCGCTGATGATCTTCTCCAGCATCGCCTCAGCGTCGGCGAAGAGCTTGCGTGCCTCCTCGCCCTTCTCGGCGTCATCCAGGATCTGCGGGTAACGGCCACGCAGCTCCCAGGCGTGGAAGAAGAAGGTCCAGTCGATGTAGTGGCGCAGTTCGTCGAGGGGGATCTGGTCGATAAGCAGCAGGTTGCCGTCGCGGGTGTAGGTGGCGCCCTCGCCCATCGCGCCGCGCAGGGCGGGGAACGGCAGGTCGACCGTCTTTAGCAGCTCGGGGCGCGGCGGCTGGTAGCCTGACCAGTCGATCGGCGCACGGTTGGCGCGGGCCTCTTCCAGGCTGGCGTAGTCGGCCTTGGCCTGACGCCCGGCGAAGGCGGCGCGCGCCTCCTCGTACTCGGCGCGCAGCTGGGCGACGAAGGGCTCGCGCAGCTGCTCGGAGATGAGGTTCTGCGCCACGCCGACGGCGCGCGAGGCGTCCTTGACCCAGACGATGGGCTGGTCGTACTCGGGGGCGATCTTCACCGCGGTGTGCGCCTTGGAGGTGGTGGCGCCACCGATCATCACCGGGATGTTCATCCCCAGACGCTGCATCTCCTTGGCGATGTGGGTCATCTCGTCGAGCGAGGGGGTGATGAGGCCGGAGAGGCCGATGATGTCGACGTCGTGCTCCTTGGCCTTCTCCAGGATGGTGACGGTGGGCACCATGACGCCGATGTCGATCACCTCGAAGTTGTTGCACTGCAAGACGACGCCGACGATGTTCTTGCCGATGTCGTGCACGTCGCCCTTCACCGTGGCCATGAGGATGCGCCCGGCGGCCTTGGCCCCCGGCTTCTTCTCCGCCTCGATGTAGGGGATGAGGTGGGCCACCGCCTTCTTCATCACGCGGGCCGACTTGACCACCTGGGGCAGGAACATCTTGCCCTCGCCAAACAGGTCGCCGACGACGTTCATGCCGCCCATCAGCGGGCCTTCGATCACCTCCAGCGCGGCGCTCGCCTGCTGGCGTGCCTCTTCGGTGTCGGCCTCGACATAGGCGTCGATGCCCTTGACCAGGGCGTGCTCCAGGCGTTTGGCCACCGGCAGCTCGCGCCAGGCGAGGTCCTCTTTCTTGGCGCCACCGGAGCCGCCGCCCTTGAACTGGTCGGCGATCTCCAGCAGGCGGTCGGTGGCGTCGGGGCGGCGGTTGAGCACCACGTCCTCGACGCGCTCGCGCAGCTCGGCGGGCAGCTCGTCGTAGACCTCCAACATCCCGGCATTCACGATGCCCATGGTCATGCCCGCGTCGATGGCGTGGTAAAGGAAGACGGAGTGGATCGCCTCGCGCACCGGGTTGTTGCCACGGAAGGAGAAGGAGACGTTGGAGACGCCGCCGGAGACCATGGCGTGGGGCAGGTTCTCGGTGATCCACGCGGTGGCCTGGATGAAGTCCACCGCGTAGTTGTTGTGCTCCTCGATGCCGGTGGCGACGGCGAAGATGTTGGGGTCGAAGATGATGTCCTCGGCGGGGAAGCCGACCTGGTCGACCAGGATGCGGTAGGAGCGCTCGCAGATCGCCTCCTTGCGCTCGCGGGTGTCCGCCTGCCCGGTCTCGTCGAAGGCCATGACGATCACCGCCGCGCCGTAGCGGCGCAGCAGCTGGGCCTGGGCGATGAACTTCTCCTCACCCTCCTTGAGCGAGATGGAGTTGACCACCCCCTTGCCCTGGATGCACTTGAGGCCCGCCTCGATGATCTCCCACTTGGAGGAGTCGATCATCACCGGCACCTTGGCGATGTCGGGCTCGGCGGCGATGAGGTTGAGGAAGGTCTTCATCGCCTCGACGCCGTCGAGCATCGCCTCGTCCATGTTGACGTCGATGATCTGTGCCCCCTCCTCCACCTGCTCTCTGCAGATGGCCAGCGCCTCCTCGTACTGCCCTTCGAGGATCAGCCGCTTGAACTTGGCCGAGCCGGTGACGTTGGCGCGCTCGCCCACATTCACAAAGAGCGAGTCGGGGCCGATGTTGAACGGCTCCATACCCGAGAGACGGCACTGAGGCTCGATCGCCGGGCGCTTGCGCGGGGCGACGCCCTGCATCACGTCGTGGATCGCCTTGATGTGGTCGGGGCCGGTGCCGCAGCAACCGCCGATGATGTTGAGGAAGCCCGACTGGGCCCACTCGGCCAGCTTCTCAGCCATCGCCTCAGGGGTCTCGTCATAACCAGCAAACGCATTGGGCAGACCGGCGTTGGGGTGGGCCGAGACATAGCACTCAGAGATGCGCGACAGCTCTTCCACGTACTGGCGCAGTTCAGCGGCGCCAAGAGCACAATTGAGACCGACGGAGAGCGGCTTGACGTGGCGCAGGGAGTTGTAGAAGGCCTCTGTGGTCTGGCCGGTGAGGGTGCGCCCGGAGGCGTCGGTGATGGTGCCTGAGATCATCACCGGCAGGCGCTTGCCGCCCTCGTCGAAGTAGCGCTCCACGGCGAAGATGGCCGCCTTGGCGTTGAGCGTGTCGAAGATGGTCTCGATGAGGAAGGTGTCGGCACCGCCGTCGGCGAGGCCACGGGCCGCTTCCAGATAGGCCTCGACCAGGGTGTCGAAGTCGATGGCGCGGTAGCCGGGGTTGTTCACGTCCGGGGAGATGGAGGCGGTGCGGTTCGTGGGGCCGAGCACACCGGCGACGAAGCGCGGCTTGTCGGGGGTGCTGTACCTGTCGGCCTGCTCGCGACCGATGCGCGCGGCAGCGACGTTCATCTCGTAGGCGAGGTCGGCCATGCCGTAGTCGGCCTGGGAGACGGCGTTCGCGCCGAAGGTGTTGGTCTCGACGATGTCCGCCCCGGCCTCGAAGTAGGCCTGGTGGATCTCGGCGATGATCTCGGGGCGGGTCAGCACCAGCAGGTCATTATTTCCCTTCAGATCAGAGGGCCAATCGGCGAAGCGCGCGCCGCGATAGTCCGCCTCGTCGAGCTTGTAGC
This sequence comes from Gammaproteobacteria bacterium, assembly GCA_003252455.1. Lineage (GTDB taxonomy): Bacteria > Pseudomonadota > Gammaproteobacteria > Thiohalomonadales > Thiohalomonadaceae > SZUA-467. The sequence continues at coordinate 60,055 of QKED01000096.1, read as the reverse complement.
CCTGGATCATGGTGCCGGTGGCGCCGTCGAGGATGAGGATGCGCTCGGCGAGCGCCGCTTCGAGGAGGGAGGTGCGGTTGGACATGGGTCTCTCTAGGCCTGCTGGAGCAATGGAAAACAGCGTATTTTAGCACGCCTGCATCAACTCCACCGTCTCCATCTGGGGCGCGATCAGGGCAAGCGCATACTTTTGCCACAGAGGCTCGGTGGAGACGCAGGGGTACTGCGCGGGCGCAATTGGCTGTCGAAGCGAACGCCTCCGCTACGTGGGCAGCCTTGCCCATGCGCCAACACCCGCCAATCTCCGTGTTCTCTGTGCCTCCGTGGCTAGACTTCGGCCATTTCGGGCAAAGAATGCGGTTGCCCTGGGGCCCGACACGCTCCCCTGTGCAACACCCTAGGCCCGCATTAACTCATTGAGTTTACGTCGATCAACGGGACTATCTCTCGACCCGGGCCGATACCCCTCACCCGGCCTTCCCCCGACGCCCCCGATCGGTAGCGACGCCCCGTGCAACGGGTGCACGGAGGCCGCCAGGGTGCGCAGATGAGCGCGAAGTGAAGCGAACTATTCCCTGTGGTGATGGGAGAGGATAAGGTACTGGGCCAGTTTTGTTACCCAGCCCAACTGTCCTTCCAAAATGATAAGGATTATGAGGACCTATCCATGAGAAGCATAAGAAGAGAGCTGACAACCGCCGTGGCCCTAGGCCTCGCCGGTACCCCCCTGCTCGCCCACGCCTCGGGTTTCGCCCTAATCGAAAACAGCGCCTCTGGGCTCGGCAACGCCTACGCCGGTGCCGCCGCGCTCCCCTCCGACGCCGCCTCCGTCTGGTTCAATCCGGCCCTGGCCACACGTCTGGACCGGGCCGAGCTGACCACTGCGCTGCATCTGGTCAAGCCCGTGGCGGACTTCGAGGACAAGGGCTCCCGCATCAACCCCAAGTTCACCGCCAACGCCATCGCCCCCGGCTCACTCACCGGCCCGAACGACACCACCGAGGCCATGGGCGTGGTACCGGGGCTGTTCCTGGTGGTGCCGATCGACGCCACGCGTGCCTACGCCCTGACCATCAACGCCCCCTTCGGCCTCAGCTCTGTCTACTCGGACGACTGGGTCGGGCGTTACCACGGCACCGAATCGCACCTCTCGACCTTGAACATCGGTCAGGTCCTCTCCTGGCGCCCGGTCTCCGAGCTGAGCGTCGGCTTCAGCCTCGACGTTCAGTACATCAAGGCGGAGCTGAAACAAGCGGTCGACTCCGGCGCTGTCTGCTTCAAGCTGGCCAGCGAAACCGGTAACAACACCCTGTTGGCGCAGTGCATCAGCAACGGTCTCACCCCCAATCAGGTCTCCCGCGACAGCCACGCCACCCTGAGTGGCGACGATCTCTCCATCGGCTTTGGCGTCGGCCTGGTGCTCGACCTCAGCGACAACACCACCCTGGGCCTGGCCATGCGTGCGCCCATCGAGCACACCCTCACCGGCGAAACCGAGTACGAGGTCGATACGGGCCTGCGCACGCTGTTCGACAGCGTCGGGCTGAACAGCGTATTGACCACCACACCGGTCACCGCCACCGCCTCCCTCCCCGGCACCGCCTCGCTCTCGTTGAGCTATCGCGCCACCCCATCGCTGACCCTGCTCGCCGACACCACCTGGACCGGCTGGAGCAGCTTCGATGAGCTGCGCATCCTCGACGAGTACGGCAACACCGTATCCCTCACCGACGAGGCGTGGGAAGACACCATGCGCTACTCCCTCGGCTTCAACTACCAGAGCAGCGCCGCCCTGACCTGGCGCATGGGCGTCGCCTACGACGAGACCCCGATCCCCGACGAGTCACACCGCACCCCGCGCATCCCCGGCAACGACCGCACCTGGGTCGCCTTCGGTATCGGCTACCAGCCCTCGCGCGACTTCAGCTTCGACATCGGCTACGCGCACCTGTTTGTCGACCAGAGCGCCATCGACCACACCGATGCCAACACCGGCTACACCTTGCGCGGCACCTTCGACTCCTCGGTCGATGTGCTCAGCGTCCAGACCAACTGGAAATTTTAAGGAGTGATGCAATGAACAAGTGGAACTGGATCCTCCTTGCCGCCTCCGCCCTCACCCTGGGCGGTTGCCAAGACGATACCAACTACGATTTCGCCGCCGCCGAGGCCGATGCCGCCGCCGCGCAGCAGGCCGCCAACGCCGCCGCCGTCGAGACCCCGCTCGGCATGGCGCTGTTCGACCCGAGCAACGGCATCGTCCCCACCGCCACCAACCTGCTCTTCATGGGCAGCGCCGACGGCACCCTCAACATCCCCATCAACCCCAGCGAGTCGGCCGGCGCCCAGGCGCTCAAGGCGACCCTCAACGCCCTCGACGGTTTCTCCACCACCGCCCCGATCGTCACCACCTTCGACCTGCCGCTCAATCCGGCCAGCGTCCTGCCGCGACGCAACGTGCGCCTGTTCGAGGTGACCCTCAACGCGGCCGGCGCCGCCATCGCCCTCAACGGCGAGGTGGCCTACGGCACCTTCACCGCACTCGCCACCGGTGACAACACCAGCCTGGTGATCCAGCCGCTCAAGCCGCTCAAGGCCGACACCAGCTACCTGGTGGTCCTGACCGACAGCCTGCGCGCCGCCGATGGCCGTGCCATGCAACCGAGCGTGGTCTACGCCCTGGCCAAGGGCAGCACCCCGTTGAGCGGGGACTACGCCGCCGCCGAGCCGCTGCGTCAACTCACCAACAGCTTCGAGGCGGTGGCCGCCGCTGGCGGTGTCGATCCCAGCCAGATCATCCTCAGCTGGACCTTCACCACCCAGAGCACCATGAGCGCCCTGCAGACCATGGCCGCCAGTGTGGGCGCCTCCGCCAGCTACAGCGGCGCCAATACCGGGCTCACCACCCACGATGTCAACGCCAGCCTACCGGGCCTGGCCGATATCTACAGCGGTACCCTCGACCTGCCCTACTACCTGAGCGCCCCCAGCGTGGCCAACCCCACGGCCCCCATCACCACCCACTGGTTGACCGCCAGCGGTGGCGAGGTGACCCGCTACGCCCGTGTGGCCAGCGCCACCTCCACCCAGTCCGTGCCCTACATCATGACCCTGCCCAACGCCACCGCCGGTCTCCTCTCCGGCTGCGCGCTGCCGAGCAGTGGCTGGCCCGTGGTGATCTTCGCGCACGGCATCAACCAGCAGAAGGAGCACCTCTACGCCATCGCCGACACCCTGGCCAAGGCCTGCTATGCAGGCATCGCCATCGACCTACCGCTCCACGGCGCGCGCACCTTCAACGTCGACTACATCAACAACACCACCAGGGCCCCCGGCAGCGATGGCGTGGCCGACCCCTCCGGCGCCCACTTCATCAACCTCAGCAGCCTGCTCACCTCACGTGACAATGTGCGTCAGGGTGTGCTCGACCTGATCGGCCTGCGTCGCACCCTCGACCAGCTCGGCCCGCTCGATGGCGACAACGTGAGCTTTGTCGGCCACTCCCTGGGTGGCATGGTCGGTACCCTGTTCACCGCCCTGGAACCCGACCTCGTGGCCTCCGTCCTGGCGATGCCCGGCGGCGGCATCCCGCGTCTGCTCGATGGCTCCGTGGAGTTCGGCCCCGAGATCCAGGCTGGACTCGCCGCCAACGGTGTCGCCCCCGGCAGCGCCGACTACGCCAGCTTCATGGCCGTCGCCTCGGCGGCCCTGGATGCGGGCGACCCGCTCAATTACGCCGGCACCGTGAGCGTCCCCACCCTGCTCTTCGAGGTGGTCGGTGGTGGTGGCTCACCCGCCGACACGGTGATCCCCAACACCACCGCGGCCTCGCCGCTGGCCGGGACCGAGCCGCTGATCCGCGCCCTGGGGCTGGTCTCCAAGTCCACCAACGCGACCAATGCCGCCGGCCTCAACGCCGTGGTGCGCTACAGTGCCGGTGACCACGGCTCGCTGCTCACCCCGGACAGCCGCCTCAACAGCGTCACCGACATCGACCACCTGAGTGTGATGAGCGAGATGCAGAGCGAGATGGCCGGCTACCTCCTCAGCCAGGGCACCCGTCTCACCATCACCGACGGTAGTGTCATCGCAGCGCCCTAAAGGCCTGCCCGAACGGGGCCACCCGGCCCCGTTCCCCCCTCCCCACGACCCTGCTCACTGTCGCCCAGACCGCCTCATCCCCGACACGCCCCCTCCCCTGCTCCCGGCCCCACCTCCGGCGTGGATGAGCCCCCAGTGGCTTCTGCGTTATCCTATGGCTCCCCCCGCCACCGGCCCGCGCCATGTCCATCACCGCCACCATCATCGCCTACAACGAGGCGGAGAATATCCAAGCCTGCATCGACTCCGTGCGCCCGGTCTGTGCCGAGGTGGTCGTCATCGTCGATAACAAGACCACCGACGCCACCGCCGCCATCGCCGAGGCCGCCGGCGCCGTGCTGATCTACTCCGACTACCTGGGTGACGGCCCGCAGAAGGCCCTCGGCGCCCAGCACGCCCGCCACGACTGGGTGTTGAGCATCGACGCCGACGAGCGCCTGGAGGCCGATGCAGTAGCGGCCATCCTGGCCCTCGACCTGGAGCACACCGAGGTCGACGCCTACAGCCTGCACCGGCGCAACTTCGTCGACCGCCACTGGATCCGCGCCGCCGGGTTCTACCCCGACGACGTGGTGCGTCTCTACCACAAGGGGCGCGCCGCCTACCTGCCGAAGAAGGGGCACTCCAGTGTCGCGGCGAAGAAGATTGTCGCCCTCGACGCCCACCTCAGCCACTTCACCTATCGCGACTACCGCCACTGGGTCGAGCGCATCAACGCCCTCAGCTCGCGCGACGCCTGGGCCATGTACGACCGCGGTCGCGGCCCCTCGCGCAGCGCCCCCACCCTGCACGCCCTCACCGCCCTGCTACGCAAGCTGATCTTCAAGGGTGGCCTCTTCCAGGGCCAAGACGGCATGACCGTGGCCGTGACCACCGCCTTTCACGCCTACATGAAGTACCTCAAGCTCAACGAGCTACACGAACAGAAGGCCCGCGAGAAGCAAGACACATGAACATCCTCGAACTCTGTCTCTCCCCCGACCTCGGCGGCCTAGAGCTCTACATGCAGCGCTGCTGCCGCGAGCTGGCCCCGCGCCACACCCTGCACCCCTGGGTGGTGGCCGGTGGGCGCCTCGATACGCGCCTGCGCGAGGAGGGCTTCACCCCGCAGACCCTGGCCAAACGCAGCGGGCCCCTGCCCTGGCTCAGCGCCCGGCGCCTCGCCGCCTACATCGACCAGCACGCCATCGACGTGCTGCACATGCACTGGACCAAAGACCTGCCCCTCGCCGCCCTGGCACGACGCCTGTCGCGGCGCAAGCCGCTGCTGGTCTCCACCCGGCAGATGCAGATCACCCGCCCCAAACGCGACCCCTACCACGACTGGCTCTACGCCCAGGTAGGAGTGCACCTGGCCATCACCGACAACCTGGCGGGCAACCTGCGCCGCTTCCTCAACCCCGCCTACGCCGATCGCGTCGAGCGCCTCTACTACGGCGTCGCCCCGCCCAGGCACTTCCTCAGCGTGGAAGAGCGCGCCGCAAAGCGCGCCGAGCTGGGCTTTGACGACGACACCTTCGCCGTCTGCCTGGTCGGGCGCGTCAAACACTATAAGGGCCAGCACCTCCTGGTCGAGGCGCTCGGGCGCATGCTCACGCGTGGCGAGAGGGTGGCCGGACTCATCGTCGGCCACGCCATGGATCAGACCTACCTCGACAATCTCAAACGTCGGGTGCAAGAGAACGGCTGGCAGGCGGCCATCCTGTTTCGCGACTTCATCGAGCAGCCGCAGCAGATCATGCAGGCGTGCGACTGCGTGGTGCTGACCACGGTTGAGGAGACCTTCGGCCTGGTACTGCCCGAGGCGATGCGCGCCGGGGTGGCGGTGATCGGCAGCGACCGGGGCGGCGTACCGGAGATCATCGAACACGGCGTCAGTGGCCTGCTGTTCCGCTCCACCGAGGTGGACGACCTCGAAGCCCAGCTCGAAACCCTGCGCCAAGACCCCACCCTACGCGCGCGGTTGGCCAAGGCGGGGCAGCAGCGCGCCGACACCCTGTTCGACGACGCCCTACACTTTCCCGCCCTGGAGGCACTACTGGTGCGACGCCTGCAGGCTACCACCACCGCCCACTAGCCCGTTCTAGGCCGTTCGACCTAGCCTCGGTGGAGAGCATCTCGCGTAGACGTGCGGAACGTAACAACCCATAAACAGGCGCGCGCGCCGACGCTGTGCAATTGGTTTATGCTCACTCAATGGAACTGATCTACACCGCCCCCAACCCCCTACTGGTCGGTCACGCCGCCAACCTTTTGGAGGCGGCGGGGGTGGAGGTCGAGCGGCGTCACTTCTACCTCGCGGGTGGCGCCGGTGACCTGCCCCTCAACGAGGTGTGGCCCGAGCTGTGGGTCGAGCCCAGCGAGCGGGCGCGGGCCGAACGTCTCCTGCAACAGCTGCAACAACCCACACCACACACCCCGTGGGTCTGCCCCAGTTGCGGTGAGCCGCACGCCGGTCAATTTACCCACTGTTGGCGTTGCGGTACGGCCAACCCGACCGACACACATGCCGCACCGAGCATCGAGGGACGTCCGTGAGGTTCATTCTCCATCCGCGCCTCTGGCTCCTGCCCATCCTCCTCTGGGGTGGACTGGTCTTCGCCTCCTACATCTGGGGGGTGCGCCAGCTCGAACAGCACCTGGAGCAGGTCTCGTGGTCGCGTGGGCGCTTCGTCTTCGAGTTGGTGGAGTCGATCCGCCTGTGGAACGCCCGCCACGGCGGCGTCTACGCCCCGGTGAGCGAGGGGAACCCGCCCAACCCCTACCTGCCGCTCTACGGTCGCGACATCCAAGCCGGGGAGTTCGGCACCCTGACCAAGATCAACCCGGCCTACATGACCCGCCAACTCGCCGACCTGGTGAGCACCTACCACAAGCTGCAGATCCACATCACCAGCCTCAAACCGCTCAACCCGATCAACGCCGCCGACGACTGGGAGAGCGAGGCCCTCAACGCCTTCGAGAAGGGGACCAGCGAGCGCTTCAACCTGTTCCGGCACGGGGAGAAGACCACCGCCCGCTACATGGCCCCGCTGGTAGTGCGCCCCGCCTGTCTCGCCTGCCACGCCCACCAGGGCTATCAGGTGGGCGATGTGCGCGGCGGCATCAGTGTCACCTTCAACACCGACGACCTAGAGAAGCCACTGCGCACCGAGTACATCCGCTTGCGCATCAGCCACCTCGCCACCTGGCTGCTGCTCAGTGGCCTGAGCCTACTGTTTTTACAGCGCCAGCGTCGCGCCCTGCTCGACCTCAAATATCAGCGCGATCACCAGGAGTCCCTGGTACGCGAGCGCACCCAACAGCTCTCCCTGGAGGTGAAGGAGCGCGAGCACGCCGAGGAGCAGTTGCGCTCCCTACTCGACTCCTCCGGCGAGGGGATGTTCGCGGTCAACACCCACGGCGAGTGCATCTTCTGCAACCCGGCAGCACTACGTATGCTCGGTTACAAACGCGCCGACGTGCTGATGGGGCGCAACGTCCACACCCTCATCCACCACTCGCGCGCCGACCACAGCCCCATCGACGAAGAGCGTTGCCCCCTCTGTCAGGCCTACGCCGACGGCTCCACCATCCACACCGACAGTGAATCCTTCTGGCGTGCCGACGGCACCCACTTCCCGGTGGAGGTGTGGGCCCACCCGATCCACGACGAGGGCGAGCTGGTCGGCTCGGTGATCAACTTCAGCGACATCACCACGCGCAAGGAGCTGCACGAACGTATCTGGCATCAGGCCAACTACGACCCGCTCACCGGCCAACCCAACCGCAACCTGTTCAACGACCGACTGGAACAGACCCTGACCCACGCCGCCCGCGAGGGGCGCCGTGCCAGCCTGATGTTCATCGACCTCGACATGTTCAAGCAGGTCAACGACCGCTACGGCCACGACGCCGGCGACCTGCTGCTGCAACGGGTCGCCGAGCGCATCAGCCGCGTGGTGCGCGCCAGTGACACCCTGGCGCGCATCGGTGGCGACGAGTTTACCCTGCTGCTGGATGGTGACGACCAAGAGGAGGGGGTGACCCGCGTCGGCAACGAGCTGCTCGACACCCTCAGCCCGCCGTTCAACATCCAGGGGGAGATGATCAGCATCTCCGCCTCCATCGGCGTCGCCTGCTACCCGGAAGATGCCGACAACGCCGCCGAGCTGCTGCGCTACAGCGACCAGGCGATGTACTTCGCGAAGAAACTCGGGCGCAACCGCCTCGCCCTCTATCGTCACCTCCCCCCCGAGGCGCGTCAGGCCGAGGTGGAGTTCTAACGCCGACCTGCCGGTAGATGGTGCCAGGGGGAGAGCGTCTCGATACGCCCATCGGGCGACGCCTTGCCCACGGTGAAGTGATAGAGCGACTGCAGCCGTGTCCCCTCGATGCCGAGCAGCTCGTGCACCGTATCGTCGAAAAAGCAGCCGATGCCGGTGCCCGAGAGCCCCGCCGCCGTCGCCTCCAGATACATCAGCTGGCCGATCACCCCCGCCTCCCACAACAGACGACGATAACCCCACGCCCCCGGCGCGAGGCCCGCCTCAAACTCGGTCAACATCGCCACCGCAAAGGCGCCATTCGCCGCAATGGGCTGGTGGCACGCGAGCGTCGCCGCCGCCTGGCGCGCATCCCCCTCCTGCAAGCGGTAGAACGGCAGATGCCCCGGTGCCTCCTTGACCCGCTCCCAGGCAAAGTCACCGCGCAGCTCCTCGCGCAGCAGCGCCTCGCCCTCCGCGCTACGTGCAAGCAGATAGATCCCAGGGCGCAGCCCACCCACCCGATGCACAAAGAGCAGCGGATGCACCCGCGCTGGGCCGCGCCAACCGCGCCACGGCATCACCTCATCACGCGGCAAGAGCGTATCGAGCAGGCGAAACAGACGCGGCGCACTCATGCTGCTCACCCCATCGAACGCCTGCGCGCTGCGCCGCCCGAGGATCACCTTGGCCGCCGCGACGCCGGTCTCGCCCGACAGCAGCGCAGGCCAGCTCGACGCAGTTTTTTCGAGCGGCGCCGTCACCGGCTTGTGCGCCGCCTTGGCCGCCTCCGCCACCAGCGGCCAATCGCAGTAGTGCTCGGCGCGCAGGTCGTTCGCCTGACCGGCCCACTGCCCCTCGGCGATGAGCTTGGTGACCGCCTCCAGCTCCAGCGACGGCTGCGGTAGACGACTCACCCGCAGCAACATATCCGGCTCCTCGCCCTCCGCCCCGGCAAACTCTGCCGAGCGGTCGAGCCCGAGCAGCGCGCCAATGGCCGCATCGCCCACCCCATCGAGCTGCTCCACCCGCCAACCGAGCGTCGCCGCCGCCACCGCCAGAGAGGCAAAGGCGTGCCCCGCATCCAACTGGCAGTAGCGATAGGCGCGCTCGCCATACTTCCACGCCTCGCGCCAGGCGATGGCCGAGAGCCCCACCAGCACCCCGTCCCCCGCCAACAGCTCACCGAGCCACTCGCCCTGCTCTTCGCTCAAGCCACAGCGCCGTTCCAACCGGTGATCACGGCTCAGATAGTGGTAGAGCCCAGGCTCGACGCCCGGCAGCGGCGGCGTCACCAGATACCCCTCGGTCGGGTGCAGATTGCCGCTCGACGGATTACAACGCAGCGCCCAGCGATCCGGCCCGTAGGACTTCCACGCCGCCAGCCCCAAGGCCAGCTCGAACAGCCGCCCAACACCCGCCAGATCGAACGGCGCAGGCCCCGCCACCGGATCGAACAGCGCCGCATAACTCGGCCCGCCCTGCGCTTCTAATAACGGCAGGTCGAGCCCCGGCGCCCCCGCAAACCAGCGAAACGCCTCCGGCTGATCCCCCCAATCGAGGGAGATAGGCCCGGCGGCATAGGCGTCGAGGCTGTGCTTGGTGCGCTGGTGGTATTCGCGGATCTGCGCGGCCGGGTCGGCTTCGGCGAGGGGAGTGTGGCGGTAGAGTCGCATGGGGTTTCCTCAATGTGAATCGAGACACAATAGAGGCCAGGCCCCACGGGCTCAAGCTAGGGCGCGTCCGCCTGTACCTGATAGAGGTAGCGTTGGAAGCCGACAAACACCTCACGGATCTGCGCGATGCTACCCAGCTCGGCCGCCGCATCGCTGATGGCGTTGTAGCGCAGCTGCAACAGCTGGGGCAGCTTGGCGTTGTCCAGCTCCTCTACCCCCTGCTCCACATAGTGGGCGAGGACAAAGTCGAGGAAGGCCTGCTGGCGGTAGTCGTAGTGGGGGTAGATCACCCCTTTGCTCTGCGCCACCCGCTCGGCGCGCGTGATCGGCGGCAGGGAGAAGGCGATGTAGGCGAGTACGTCGAAGATGTCGCTCTCGGGCGCATCCACCACCCGCTTCATCTCCTCCAACTGCTCATGGCCGAAGCCGCGCTCGGCCAGGGCATCGAGCAGGCTTCTGCGCGTCTGCGGCTCACCCCAAATCGCGCGCAGCTCGTCTTCGTCCTTGAACAGCGCGGGCAGCTCACCGAACAGGCGCTCGACGAACTCGGCGGCGGAGATGGGCCTGCCGCTCGGGTCCCAGAAGGTGGTCACCGCCATGTGCTGCAACTGACGCACCTTGCCGTCGGCCAGCTTGATCTTCACCTTGCCAGGCCCGCCCTCGCAGACACAGGGCCACTCGCCACAGCGCGCGCATGGCTCAGGCTCGCTCCGGCAGACACAGGGCGCTTGGCCGCACACCGGACAGGGCACGGGCTGCCTCTTGTCGCACACACAGGGGTTCTGGCCACAGCGGCTGCACGGCTCTGGGTCCACCGGGTCACCATCCCACTCCGGGTCGCTGAACAGCTCGTAGGCCTTCACGAAGTCGTAGATGGTGAAGTACTCCTTGCCGTCGAACAGGCGGGTGCCGCGACCGATGATCTGCTTGAACTCGATCATCGAGTTCACCGGACGCAGCAGCACGATGTTGCGCACATCGCGCGCATCCACCCCAGTGGAGAGCTTGTGCGAGGTGGTGAGGATGGTCGGGATGCGCTTCTCGTTGTCCTGAAACTGGCGCAGCCACGCCTCGCCCCTGGCGCCGTCGTTGGCGGTGACGCGCACGCAGTAGTGGGGGTCCTTATCGCGCTTGTGCTGATTGATCAGCTCGCGCACGGCGGCGGCGTGCTCCTGATTGGCACAGAAGACCAGGCTCTTCTGGCGCTGGTCGATCATCCCCATCAGGGTCTTGACGCGATAACGCTCGCGCTCGGCGATCTCGATGATGCGGTTGAACTCCGACTCGCTGTAGCGCTTGCCCGCCACCACCTCGCCTTCGAGAATGGTGTCGTCCGGGGTGTAGACGTAGTCGTCAATGGTCGTAGCGATCTGGCGCACCTTGAACGGCGTTAGGTAGCCGTCGTTGATCCCCTCCTTGAGCGAGTAGACGTAGACCGGCTCGCCGAAGTAGCGGTAGGTGTCGGCGTTGAGCTTGCGCCTTGGGGTGGCGGTGAGGCCGAGCTGCACCGCGGGGGCGAAGTAGTCGAGGATGCCGCGCCAGCTGCTCTCGTCGTTGGCCCCGCCCCGGTGGCACTCGTCGATGACGATAAAATCGAAGAAGTCGCGCGGGTAGTCGCCGAAGTTGGGCGCCGGGTTACCCTCTCCGTCGGTGCCCGACATGAAGGTCTGGAAGATGGTGAAGAAGAGGCTGCCGTTCTTCGGCACCCGCCCCTTCTTGCGGATCTCGTCCGGTGCGATGCGCACCAGGGCATCCTCGGCGAAGGCGGAGAAGGCGTTGTAGGCCTGGTCGGCGAGGATGTTACGGTCGGCCAGAAAGAGGATGCGCGGACTGCGGCACGGCTCACTCCCGGCACGCCAATCCTTCACGTTCCAGCGGCTGTGGAACAGCTTCCAGGCGAGCTGGAAGGCGATGGCGGTCTTGCCGGTGCCGGTGGCCAGGGTGAGCAGGATGCGGTCGCGGTGGTCGACGATGGCCTCCAGCACCCGCTCGATGGCGTTGTGCTGATAGTAGCGCGGCTCCCAGGTGCCGCTACGGTCCTCGAACGGTACGGCGGCGAAGCGCTCGCGCCACGGGTCGGGGGTTTGGAAGGTGAGAGCCCAGAGATCATCGGGAGAGGGAAAGTGCTCGACCGGCCCCTCGGCCCCGCTCTGCATGTCGACCTGGTAAATAGCGTCGCCATTGCTGGCGTAGGTGAAGCGGGTGCGCAGCTTCTCGGCGTAGGCCTTGGCCTGCGCCACCCCCTCACCCACCGCCAGGCCACGTCGCTTCGCCTCGATCACCGCCAGCTTCTGGTTGCGGTAGACCAGCACGTAGTCGGCGATCTCCTTCTTACCGCGCCGCCCGCCCCCTTGCAGGCGACCCGGCGCGATCACCTCGCGGCGGATACGGCTCTCCTCGACCACGCCCCACCCCGCCGCCTTGAGGGCGGGGTCGATCAGCTCGGCGCGGGTCTCGGCTTCGTTCATCCCTTTACCTTCCAGTGGCCACTCTTGTCAGAGCCTACCCGTTCAATCAGGCCATGGCTACGCAACTTACGGATGTGGCGCTGAATCGTGCTCAGCGACCTACCACATTGCTCCATCAACGCCTGCTGGGTGATATGCGGCGCTTGCGCCATGAGCGCCATCAGCTGCTGGTCCAGCTCATCCAGCTTGGGAGAGAGAGGGTTTACCCCGTCACTTACACCCTCACTTACCTCTTCACCCTTCTCCAGTGCCAGCGTCAGCGCCTGCTCCAGCGCCTCCAGCATGAAGACGACGAAGGGGGTGGAGTCCGCCGCCGCGTCCGCCTGGGCCAGGGCTGCGTAGTACTCACGCTGGCGCTCACGCACCACCGTCTCGACCGGCAGCCAGGCCAGCTCGGGCCGCCACTGGGAGAGGATCAGGGTCTGCCACAGCCTGCCCATGCGGCCATTGCCGTCGGCGAAGGGGTGAATGAACTCGAACTCGTAGTGGAACAGACAGCTGGCAACCAGCGGCGGCAGGTCGGTCGCGGCCAGCCAGGCGAACAGGTCCCGCATCAGGTAGGGCACGCGGTCGGCGGGCGGGGCCATGTGCACCAGCAGGTCGCCGTCGTAGATCCCCACCCCACCGGCGCGATACCGCCCCAGCCCCTCCATCAACCCGGCCATCAGCAAGGCGTGCGCATCGAGCAGATGGTGCTCGTTGGTCGGGCGCCAGTGCGGCAGTCGCTCGTAGGTGACGATGGCGTTGCGCACCTCCTGCACCTCACGCGGTGGCCCCAGCACCGGCTTACCGTCGAACATCGCACTCACCTGCTCAACCGAGAGGGTGTTGTGCTCGATGGCCAGCGAGGCCTGAATGGTGCGGATGCGATTGCCCCGACGCAGCATCGGCGAGAGCGTGGTCTCGCTGCGCGCGCTCCACGCCCCCAACCGCTCGCTGATGCGCGACACCGAGGCCACGATGGGGCTGGTGAAGGTGAACGGCGGCTGGTAGGGCTTGGCATTCATCGGGGCAAGCCGTAGGTCGGGTTAGCGCCAGCGTAACCCGACGGGCCACGAGACACCCCGCCACCTCCGACGGGGGATTGTCGGGTTACGCATTCGCTAACCCGACCTACGCCAGCCGCGCAGTACCCCAACCACCGAAACATACCCACCGGCCCGTTGGTCGGGTTAGCGCCAGCGTTACCCGACGGGCCACGAGTCACACCGCCACCTTCACCGGGGGATTGTCGGGTTACGCATTCGCTAACCCGACCTACGCCAGCCGCGAAGCCCCCCAACCACCGACACCAACCCACCAGCCCGTAGGTCGGGTTAGCGCCAGCGTAACCCGACGGGCCACGAGTCACCCCGCCACCTTCGACGGGGGATTGTCGGGTTACGCATTCGCTAACCCGACCTACGCCGATGCCAGTCACTCCGGCCATCAGTGCAGCTCTCCGGCGAAGGCCCTATTGAGTATAGATTGTTTTAGTTCTGACAAGAGCGAGAGCTTGCGTTTCAAGACCACTTCTAACCTTCTGGCTTTGTCACGCAAATCATCAAGATATTCAACAACCTGCCGCTGCTCACCAATACTTGGATGGCATATATGAAATGCCTTTACCTCCGGAAAGTAGATGGTTTGGTGGACTGCGCCACTTGCATATTTCAGGAGATCTTTACCCTCAGCAAGAAACAAATACTTTAGGTAATGTGGTTCAAGCTCTTGGCCACACACCCAGTTCACAAAATCTTGACTTGTTACCATCTCACGTCCGGTTACTACCACATATCCGACGGACGCGGTCCGTGAGAGACAAACTGTGCCCTTCGGCAACAGTCTGGCAGCAGAGTTATTAATCCCGGCCTCATTGGTCATTTGCTGTGTTTCATCTATCACCCCGCCATGGTGCAGCTTTGCATCTTTAATCCCGATCCAAGGCACATCACCATTCCAGTACTCTGGATGCTTTCGGCTAGGTGTGTGACCGGACTCCAGTCGGGCCAACTCAGATAGCGGGGCCCATTTCCAACCAGCACGAGGTTCGATGGTTGGCATTCCTACAGACAAAGAATACATACCCTCAATTAAACGATCTGTAGCAGCACGTCCTTTTGTGCTGGTACTTCCTACTTCAGCTCTCATTTTTCTCGGCCTGTCTTCAGGGCATTGCCTATCACTTAGCTCGATATGAGACCAGAGTTTCAGTTGCTTTCCTTGATCGAAGCAGTTGCGAAGAGCGCGTTGATAAAGCTCGCGGGCATTTTGCAGATTCTTCTCGGCATTGGCGGTGGCGGTGGCGATGCCCGCAAAGGAATCGTCCAGAATGGCGACAATGCGTTGTTGTTCTGTTCTCGACGGCAAGCAAATATGAAATGCCTTCACTAGCGGAAAATAGATCGTTTTATGGACTGCGCCAGCCCCAAACATTAACAACGCCCGCTTTTCTGCCAACAACAAATACTGTAGAAACTCTGGGAGCAACTTATCTGAGCAGACCCAGTTGACAAAGTCCTGACTAGTTGCCATCTCGCACCCGAGCACAACGACATAGCCAACTGATGCAGTTCTAGACAAACAAACCGTACCGGGCGGGAGTAACCGTGCGGACGAATTGTCTAGTCCAAGTTGAGTGATATGTTGCGTCGACTCATTGATAACACCACCATGATTCGCTTTGGCATCCCGCAGACCCAGCCACGAGATCTCTCCATCCCAATATTCTGGGTGCCTACGACTTGGCGTGTGCCCTGACTCCAACCGCGCGACATCCGTTAGCCTAACCCACTGCCAACCCTGCGGAGCCACGAGGTCGTTGCTGGTACCAACAGTGAGGGCAACATCACCCGGAATATAGGTTTCTGTTGCCTCACGCCCGCCAGTGCGAGTAACGGCCTTTTCACTCTGCATCATGAGCCCACTGCGCCCCGAATTCGGTTCAAAATATCCGCACTCTCCGCATCCAGCCTCACCATCTCCTCGATGATCGCCAACGGCTCCCGCAACACCACCTCATCGCTACGATTGGGATTCTTCACCGAGAGGTCCCAGGTGGCGGTATCTATCTCCCCCACATCGACACTCCACGACTTCTCAGAGTCGGCGAAAGACTCCTGCAACGCGACAAACTCGGCGAGGTCACCATCGTTGAGCGGGTTGGTCTTGCCGAGGCTGCGACCGGGGTCGAGCTGGTAGTACCAGACCTTGCGCGTCGGTGCGCCCTTGTCGAAGAAGAGCACCACGGTCTTCACCCCGGCGCCCAGGAAGGTGCCTTGGGGGCAGTCGAGCACGGTGTGCAGGTTGCAGCCCTCCAGCAGGTCGCGACGCAGGGCGATGGAGGCGTTGTCGCTGTTGGAGAGGAAGGTGTTCTTGATCACCACGGCTGCGCGGCCACCGGACTTGAGCTGTTTGATGAAGTGTTGCAGGAAGAGGAAGGCGGTCTCGCCGGTCTTGATGGCGAAGTTCTGCTGCACCTCTTTGCGCTCTTTGCCGCCGAAGGGGGGATTGGCGAGGATGACGTGGTAGCGGTCGCGCTCCTGGATCTGGTCGGTGTGGTTGGCCAGGGTGTTGGTGTGGACGATGTTGGGCGCCTCGATGCCGTGCAGGATGAGGTTCATGATGGCGATGACGTAGGCGAGGCTCTTCTTCTCGCGGCCAAAGAGGGTGTCGCGCTGGAGCGTCTCTAGCTGGCTGGTGGTGAGGTCGCGGCGCGGCTGGCCCTGGGCGTCGAAGCGCAGGTAGTCGTAGGCCTCACAGAGGAAGCCTGCGGAGCCACAGGCGCCGTCGTAGATCCGCTCGCCGATGGTGGGGCGCACCACCTTGATCATGGCGCGGATGAGCGGGCGCGGGGTGTAGTACTCGCCGCCGTTGCGCCCGGCGTTGCCCATGTTACGGATCTTCGCCTCGTAGAGGTGGGAGAGTTCGTGCTTTTCGCGCTGGGAGCGAAAGCGCAGGGCGTCTACCTGCTCCAGGGCGTCGCGCAGGCTGTAGCCGCTGCGGAACTTGTTCTTTATCTCGCTGAAGATCTCGCCGATCTTGTACTCGATGGTGTCGGCGCTGGCGGCGCGCTGCTTGAAGCCCTGCAGGTAGGGGAAGAGGCGCTGGTCGACGTAGTAGATGAGGTCGTCGCCGGTGCGGGCGTTGTCGTGGTCGAAGTTGCCCTCTGCGTCCTTGGGTGCGGCCCAGGCGGACCAGCGGTGCTCGGGGTCGAGGATCGGGCTGTAGGGCTGGCCGAGTAGCTCGGCGTTCATCTCCCGCTCGCCCTCCAGGTCGTCGAGGTATTTGAGGAAGAGCATCCAGGAGGTCTGCTCGGTGTAGTCGAGTTCGGTGGTGCAGCCCGCCTCCTTCCACAGCACGTCGTCGATGTTGCGAAACGCCTGCACGAACTGTGCGGCCTCGCGTGGCGCGGGTTTGGCGGCCTTGGCGGCTTTGGCATACAGGGCCGGGGTCTCGGCGACCCGCTCGGCCAGCTGTTCGGCCTCGGGCTCGGCCTCGCCGAGCAGCCGCTCGATGAGTAGGGCCTTCTCCCGCCCGCCGCTATCGAGCCCCAGGGCCTCGCAGAGCTGTTTGAGTTCATCGCGCTTGAGCAGGGCGAAGATCGCCTCTGGCGCCAGGCTGCGCTTGCGGCTCAAGGTGTCGATGAGGGCCGCCTTGTTGAGGCCGCTGAGGCCTTCTATCCCCAGCTCGGCGAGCAGTTCACGGGTACGGGCGAGGGTGAGGTGGTCGAAGACCTGACGGCGGGTGATGGGCATGGGGATCATTGCGGTTTACGGGGTGTCGGCCATTTTAGCCCGACTAGCCACACTGTTGGGACAATCGACCCGCGCTCAGTTACCTCCCGTCACTGCGCACATGGACGCCCCCCATCCCCCCTGCGTTATAATGCCCGGTCTCACCCGGCGCTGCCGGGCGTCCCATCGATTACCTTTTCCAAACAGGGGAACCAAGACAATGTCGCAAGTGAAAAAGGTGGTGCTGGCCTACTCAGGTGGTCTGGATACCTCCATCATCCTCAAGTGGCTGCAAGACACCTACGGCTGCGAGGTGGTCACCTTCACCGCTGACATCGGCCAGGGCGAGGAGGTCGAGCCGGCCCGCGCCAAGGCCAAGGCCGCCGGTGTGAAGGAGATCTACATCGACGACATGCGCGAGGAGTTCGCCCGCGACTTCGTCTTCCCCATGTTCCGTGCCAACGCCATCTACGAGGGCGAGTACCTGCTCGGCACCTCCATCGCCCGCCCGCTGATCGCCAAGCGCCTGATCGAGATCGCCAAGGCCACCGGCGCCGACGCCATCTCCCACGGCGCCACCGGCAAGGGTAACGACCAGGTGCGCTTCGAGCTGGGCGCCTATGCGTTGATGCCCGAGGTGAAGGTGATCGCCCCCTGGCGCGAGTGGGACCTCAACTCCCGCGAATCGCTGATGAAGTACGCGGCTGAGCACGGCATCGAGATCGACTTCGCCAAGCAGAGCAAGAAGTCCCCCTACTCCATGGACGCCAACCTGCTGCACATCTCCTACGAGGGCGACATCCTCGAAGACCCGTGGAACGAACCCGAGGAGGATATGTGGCGCTGGTCGGTCTCCCCCGAGGCGGCCCCGGATGTACCCACCTATGTGGAGCTGACCTACGCGAAGGGCGACATCGTCGCCATCAACGGCGAGGCGATGAGCCCCGCCACGGTGATGGAGTACCTCAACAAGGTGGCCGGGGCCAACGGCATCGGGCGCGACGACATCGTCGAGAACCGCTACGTCGGTATGAAGTCGCGTGGCTGCTACGAGACCCCCGCCGGTACCGTGATGCTCAAGGCGCACCGCGCCATCGAGTCGCTCACCCTCGACCGTGGCGCCGCCCACCTCAAGGACGAGCTGATGCCCAAGTACGCTGAGCTTATCTACAACGGCTACTGGTGGAGCCCGGAGCGCGCGATGCTCCAGGCGCTCATCGACAAGAGCCAGGAGTACGTCAACGGCACCGTGCGCATGAAGCTCTACAAGGGCAACGTCTACGTCGCCGGGCGCAAGTCCCCCGACTCCCTGTTCGACCCCTCCATCGCCACCTTCGAGGACGATGCGGGCGCCTACGACCAGAAGGACGCCGGCGGCTTCATCAAGCTCAACGCCCTGCGCCTGCGCATCGGCGCCAAGGCCGGTCGCAAGCTCTAAGCTGACGCGCACCCCACGCAAAGGCGCCTGCGGGCGCCTTTCGTGTTTCTGCGGGGGGAACACCCGTTTGCCACGGAGGCACGGAGGACACGGAGAAGAGTGAGGTCAGAGGAGAGCCGTTTTTCACGCTCCCACGCGGAGCGTCTCTGCCGTTAAGTTAAGCTAGGCCGGTCGGGCACTGCATGCCGAAAGGAGACAGTCATAGGGTGTGCCGACGCAGGAGGCGCACCGGGTGGTGCAGGCCGAGGCCGCACACGCCGAGGCGTGCACTCCAAGTCCCGAATTCTCGCTCTCACGCTCCGCGTGGGAGTGTGTCCAGTCTGCAACCCACTGCCGGGCAGATGGAGTACACGCCTTGGCGTGTATGTCCCCGGTCAGCAGCACGGTATTCGAGTCCGATCTGCATTCCCACGCAGAGCGCGGGAACGAGAGGGAACCCACCGCAGGGCACCTGGAGTACACGCCTTTCTCGCTCCCACGCTCCGCGTGGGAGTGTGTACCCTGTTCGACGGGAGCACGTACTCTGTTCGAGTCCGGTCTGCATCCCCACGCAGAGTGTGGGAACGAGAGGAGAGAGAGATAGTCCACCCCAGCATCCACCTCTCCGTGTCCTCCGTGCCTCCGTGGCCAATCCCCAGGCAATCCGGACTTGAGCCCTGCGCCCGCGCCGCCATACAGGGTAAGATGCCCGCACCACCAACAAGAGAGAGACCATGCAGCTCAACCTCATCATCGACGACTACACCATGGACCTGGTGCTCCCCGCCGACCTGATGCAGACCCACGCCGACGCCTTCACCCGCCTCGACGCGCAGATGGCCGAGGGGGTGCAACTGGGGCGCAACTGGGTGGCTGCGCCGAGCGGCGAACAGCGCTGCCAGGTGGCCGCCGAGAAGCTCCTCGCCGCCATCGAGGGGCACAACCAGGAGCTGGCCTACCTCGCCGCCGGTTACATCCTGAGCCGCCGCCCCGGCACCGTGCGCGTGCGCCTCGACACCCAGGGCGAACCCGACCAGACCCGGTTCGAATAATGGCCAGACGCACACAACAGCAGAACGACGCCCCCTCTCCCGAGGCCCTGGCCGAGGCCGAGGCGCTGGCGCGCGCCAACCAGCGCCCCGGCCAGACCAAGGAGCAGACCAAACTGGTCGCCCAAGGCATCGCCAAGGGGATCGCCGCCTACAAGAAGCAGCAGAAGGCCCGTGCGCGGGAGCAGGACAAGGCGCGCAAGCGGCGCCTGCGCGAGCCGTCGCAGGACGACGGCACCGAACGGCTGGAGGCGCTACCCGCCTGCGCCCCCTCCACCCCGACCTGGCGCGCCGCCCTGCCCTGGGTCCTGCTGGTCGCCAGTTGGGCCTTCTTCGCCCTCTATTGCCTCCACTGAGGCGATTCCCCCACCCGGCGTCCGATTGAATTCCCCCCGCGCGCGCCTACGTTAAGCGATAGGCCCACGGGAGGACGCCCATGCCCCACGCACACCCCCTCATCGACCAGGTGCGGCGCAACTGCCACATCTCCGACGCTGGCTTCGCCCGCAACTACACCCTCTGCATCTATCTGTTGAAGATGCGCGAGCTCTACCGCTGGGAGCAGGGACTGCCCTTCTCCGCCCGCCTCGACAAGGCGGAGTTGGGGCGCTGGCTCACCGAGCGCGAGGCGCTCTGGGAGGGGCTCGAAGAGGAGCCCATCGCCCCACTCGACTACGCCGACGCCCGCCACCCCGCCTTCGGTCATGCGGTCAATCGCCACCTGCTCGATGAGGGGCTGGTCTACAGCGGCGGCATGGGGCTCTACGGCAAGCCGCACTTCGTCCTCGGCGAGCTACTGGAGCGCCATACCCATGAGCATGGCGAGGTGCTGGTGGTAGGGCGCGAACTGGCCCGCGACCTCACTGCCCCTCCGGCCATGAGCCTGGGCGACACCATCGTGCTGCGCCGCGAGTCGTTGCGTCGGGTGATCTGGGAGATGGTCGAGGAGTGGCAACTGCGCCGCCAGCCCGGCCCGATGGCCGCGGCACTGGCCGACCTGCCGCTGGAGCACGACCTGGACGGCGCCCTGGAGCGGCTCACCGAGCGTGAGCTGGCCTCCGCCCTGCTGCACGAAAAGGGTGAACAGTGGGCCGGACGCACCCTCGGCCCCGCCTGGGAGACCTTGTTGGAGCGGCTGTTGATGAGCCCCTACGAGCTGCTCCTGCGCGCGGTGCGCGACCACCTGGCCGACTGCACCCTCACCCTGCCGACCCTGCTCGCCGACCCGGCCCGACGCCCCTCGCTGCACTTCTGGTTCGCCAACCTGAGTGGTGTACGCAAGGCGCTGTGCCCAACCCTGCAACAGGCCTATGCGCAGGGCCCGACGGCACTGGCCGACGCGGTGGAGGCCGGGGCGCGCCACTGGCAGGCCCTGGCCGCGGAGCTGCTCGCCCTAGGGGCGCAGCAAGCGGACGACGAGGCGCTCCAGGCGCGCCTGGCCCAGCGCTGTGGTGAGCAGTGGCGCGGGGTCGCCCTCTAGCCCGCGCGTCTCACCCTTGGCGATGCCGCCGACGCCAGGCACCGGGCAAGGTGGCGCCGAGCAGCAGCAGGGCGAGGTCGGCACTCGGCTCGGGGATGTAGTGCAGGCTGATGCTGTAGCCGATGCTCAGGTCGGCACCGCTCCAGTTGTTGTTGGCGGAGTTGACCTCGGCCCAGTAGTCCAGGTAGTAGCTCCCGGCGGTGAGCTGGGCGGTGTGGCTGTAGAGGCTGGTGGCGTCGCCGATGTCGAGCGCGCTGATGGTGTCGATGGGGTTCCAGGCGAGGTCGTAGACGCCGAGGTAGAGGTCGTAGGTACCGGCGATGTCGTTGAACGCGGCCCCCACCAGGGCCTCAAAGCCCACCTCGACCTTGGTCACCACGTCGAGCAGTATGCCCGCCCCGCCGCTCTGGTAGACGGTACCGCTGCTGCCGGGGTCGAACGGGTCGGTGTGCACGGCGATGTTGCCGCTCATCTGCGCGATGAGGTCGCTGTAACCCGGCTCCAGGCCGCCGATGACGGTGGTGGAGTAGGTGACGCTGTTGCTGCTGTTATCGACGAAGACGTTGCCGAAGTCGACCAGGCTGCTGAGCGGTGTGGTGCTGGTGGCGGCGGTGTGCTGCTCGTACCAGGGGATAGTGTTGGGGTCTGTGTCGTAGCCGCCGGAGTAGCCGCTGCCGTAGGCGGTGGAGGTGGCGAGGTTGAAGCCGACGACGGCGTGGGCGCTTTGCGCCAAGAGCGGTTGTAGGGCGATGAGGCCGAGGGCCAGAAGGCGCAGGGTGTTGCGTGACATTAGGTGAACTCCAAAAAGATAGGCGTTGGTTCGATGCCCGGCCCCGGTGCGCGTCGAGCCGCACCGGGGCCGCGACGACGCTTAGCGGCTGCCGCTGCCGCGCCGCGACACCGGTCCGGTCGAGGTGGCCACCGGGGCGCTGATGGTGAGGCTGCCCGCCTCGTACTGCATCACGTAGTTCTGCGCGCTGAGCCCCTGCGCCAGCAGGGTGTAGCTGCCGGTGTAGACCGCCCCCTGGGCGCTGCCCGTGTAGCTCAGCGTGCCGCTGAGCACAGAGCTATCTTCCCCTCCGACGAGGCCGATTAGGTCGTACCCGGCCCCGCCGCTGTAGGCGACACCGTCGTAGACCTTGCTGGTGGAGCGGGTGACCACGCGCAGCACGGCGGGGTCGATGGTGATGAGGCTGCCAACGGTACTGAGGGGCTGGTAGTTGCTCGCCAGGCCGCCGTTACCGCTGGTGCCGAGGGTCAGGCCGGTGAGGCTGGCCAGGGCGCTGTCGCTCTGCACGTTCTGGCTCGCCAGGTTGCTCGCATCGCCCGTACCACTGATGCTGAAGCTCTCGCCGTTGACGCCGGTGGCGGTGAGGTTGCCGCCTGCCATGACGGTGGTGCCGTCGTAGGCGCGGCTGCCGGTGAGGGTCAGCGCGGCGGGGGTGATGGCGTAGCCGCCGCTCACATAGCTGATGAGGTAACCCAGCTGGTCGGACCAGAGGCCATCGAGGGTGGCGGTGTAACTGCCCACATCCTTGCCGCCGAGGCTGCTGTCGCTGAGGGTGCCGAGGAGGTGCGCGGCGTCCGGGGTGACGCTGTACTCCAGGCCACTACCGCTCTGGCCGTCGTAGACCTTGTCGACGGCGGTTATGGTCAGCGGGGTGAGTAAGCTGCGCAGCAGTGGCGCAGTGTGGCCCTCGTACATCACCCAGGTGTTGCTGAAGTCCCAGGCCGGGTCGACGGCGCCGTTGGCCGTGGTGGCCGAGGTGAGGTTGGCCTGGGTCTGTAGGTCGGCGGTGGAGAGGCCCCAGGCTGTGCCGGCTTCGTCGGGGAGGTAGTAGGCGTTACCTGAGTTGCTAATGACCACCGAGTTAAGGGTTAACGTCGTAGACCCGAGTCTGGCGATGCCGATGCCCGACGTCATGCCCGGGTTGAGCGTCGTGTCGTAGAAGGTGTTGCTGATCGTGTACGTCCCGGGAGCCATAGTGCCGATCACGCCCGCAGAGGAGCTATGGGTAAGCGGCCCTGCGTAGTAGGCGTTGGACAACGTAAGGCTACTATCACCATAGCCACCACCCACCCTACCAAACAGCCCACCGGCGGAGAGGCCTAAGAAAGCGGGAAATTCACCTGAGGTCGTCACACGCCCCGTGGCATAGACGTTGGTCGCGGTTAGGCTCCCAGAGTGTTGATAACCTACCAACCCGCCCACGTTGAAGCTCCCTGAAACATCCTGGGCGCTGAAGGAGTCGCTGATCGTCGACGTACCTGAAACCACCCCCACAAGGCCGCCAATGTAGCCTCCGGGATAGGGGGAGCTCACGCTCCCGCCATTGGCATAGCTGCGAGTAATACCGGCGCTATTCAAATTACCGACAAGGCCGCCAGTGGTAGAGCTGCTGGATGCGGTGACATTGCCCGTGGCCGAGCTGTCGCTGATCTGGCCGTTTGCGAACAGGCCCACTAGGCCGCCCGCATTGGTGCCGAACAGATCAGCTGTATACATATGGATTGAGGTGGCGAAGACGTCACCATACACATGTACGTTGCTGATGTTGGCGCCGTCGCTCGCGCCTGCGAGCAGGCCGATCCGGGGACCGCCGGCGACGCTGGCATTGGTCAGGGTGAGATCGCTGACGCTGGCGCCACTGCTCAGGGCGCGGAACAGCCCCACCTCGCCCTGATTAGTATTCAGGCTCAGGTTGGAGAGGGTGTGCTGGTTGCCGTCGAAGGCGGTGGCGAGCAGCGGCACCGCGTAGTCTGCCGGCAGGCTGATGTCGGCCAGCAGCTTGAAGCTGTAGGCCGAGTCGTCGGCAAAGGCCAGCATCTCCTTGAGGCCCTGCACGGTGCTGATGCCGTAAACACCACTGCCCTGCGGGGCCAGGGTGCTGGCGTAGTTGCCGATACTCAGGGGGGTGAGGCTGCCATTGTCAAACCAGGCCTGGTACTGGCCGTCGTAGACGCCATAGCGGGTGGGGATCCCACCCAACAGGTCGATGTTGTAGTGGCTGTTGCTGACCGTTCCCGTGTCGACGCCGACCAGGCCGCCCAGGTTGTTGTCAAATTTCCTGTTTTGCGGAATAGAGCCGCTTGTGATGTTGCTGACGTAGGCCCCGCTGGCGTAGCCATTGCTGAGGGTGCCGCTGTTGCGACCGACCAGGCCGCCGACGCTGACCGAGGAGTTATTAATATCCGGTTGAGATCCGTCAGTGATAGCGCTGGTGGAATTACCGGTGGCATGGCTGTCGCTCACCGCGCCCGCGTTTAGGCCGACCAGGCCGCCGAGATTGATCTGACTGTCATGCCCCAGCGCACCGATGTTGCTGGCGACATTCCCGGTGGCATAGCTGGTCGCAATGGCGCCGGTCGATGCGTTTTCGCCGACTAGGCCGCCGACGCTGGCCACAGAATAATTAGCGATTGAACCGATTCTCGTGACCGCGCCCGTGGCATCGCTACCGGTGATGTAGCCGCCGTTCCAGCCCACCAGCCCGCCGACGGCGTTGTTTCCGCTGACCGCACCGCTCGCATGGCTGTCTGTGATGGAAACGGATTGGGTTGGCGACCAAGGGGGCGAGATACTGGCATAGCCGACCAGGCCACCGACATTGGTCGCCCCGGTCACGGTGCTGGAGGAGCTGCTGTTGTCGATCTCCGTGGCATAATTTTCTTTCAGGGTTACATAGCCCGCCAGCCCTCCCACTTGGTTCACACCGCTCACGGTGCCGGAGGTGGACGAGTTCTCGATCCGTAACGGTGAGTGGCCGCTTGCAAAACCGTACTGGAGGACACCGGCCAGACCGCCCACCGCATTCCCTGCCCCGGTCACCGTACCGGAAAAGTGGCCGTCGCTGATGGAGCCGGAGAGCCAGCCAGTCAAGCCGCCAACCCACGAAGAGCCATCAACAGCGTAACCCACCGCGGTGACGCTACCGGACACCGTTACATGCTTGATGGGGCTGTACTCATGGGCCTGCCCCACCAAACCACCTACACTACTGCTGCCGGTGATGTCGACGTTGGTCAGGTTGAGGTTTTGTACTGTCGCCTCAATGAACTTGAAGAGTCCAGTGCCTTGAGTCTCCGTGGGGCGATTGACGTAGAGATTGCTGATGGTGTGGCCCAGGCCATCGAACACCCCGACACCACTCACTCCTGGAGGAGTAAAACCGGCATAGGTGGGCGTCGGCTCACCGTCGCTGTTCCAGGTGGCCGTCGCCGAGGCATCGATGTCGGCGCCGAGCACATAGGCCTGGCCCGAGATGATGCCCTGCAGGTCGGTGCCGGATGTGGTATTCCCCTCCGTGCCCAGACTGGTGAGGATGACGAAGTCCAGCGGCGTGCCGTCGCTGCCGAGCTTGGTGGAGAAGCTACCGCTGCTGGCCAGGTTGACCGGGGCATTGACGTGGTACTCCGCCGTGTTGCCCGCCGCCACGGCCCCTTGGCCGTATTCCAGCGCCAGCCCGGCAGTGCCGGAGCCGTTCATCGCGGTGTTGATGTGGATGTCGCCGCTGGCGCTCAGGGTCAGGGTGTTGGCGGCCCAGGTCACCGTATCGTCGACCTTAATCGCGCCATCGCTGCCGCTGCCGTTCACGCTCTCGATGCGCACGTTGGCCAGGGCCAGGGCGTTGGAGAGCGCCAGGCCGCTCATGTCGCCACCGCTCGCGGCGATGGTGAAGCCGTCGGGGTCGATGAGCCAGCTGCCCGCCTCGCCCGTGGCGGCGGAGGCGTTGATCACCGCCGTGTCGGCCACCGTCACGTGGGCGCCGCTGGTCTCGATGAGGCCGCCATCGCCGCCGTTCGGTGCCGAGGCGTCGAGGGTGCCGCCCACCTGCACCGTGCCGCTCGCGCCACCGAACAGCTCGATCACACCGTCGTGCTCTGCCACGCTCTGTGCGCGGATCACGCCGCTGTTGTTGACCACGCTGTCGAGCAGCGCATCGCGGGCACGCGCGCTCAACACGACGCGGCCACCGTCGGCCTGGATCAGCCCGCCGTTGGCCACCTGGGCGTCGAGCGCATCGCCGTCGACCTGGAAGCTCACCAGGGCGTTGTCGGCCAGGGTGAGCTGCACGCTGCTGCCCGCGCCCAGGGCGCTGGTGCCCTGGGGGGTGGTGAGGGTGCCGCTGTTGACCACGCGGTTGCCGATGAGCGCGACGTAGCCGCCGAGCGTGGTTTGGATGGCACCGGCGTTGACCACCTCGGCGCCGCTCTCGCCGCTGAAGTGGTAGTGGCCGTTGGTGAAGTCTTCGTCGCCGATGACCAGGGTCGAGGCGACCAGACCACCGACGTTCACCTGCGCGCCTGGGGCGAAGTAGACGCCGTTGGGGTTGACCAGGAACACCTGGCCGTTGGCGTCGAGCCGCCCGTAGATGGCGCTGGCGTCGCTCCCCTGCACGCGGTTGAGCGCGACGCTGGCGCTAGAGGGCTGCACGAAGCGCACGGCACCGTCGGCGCTGATGTTGAACTGCTGCCACTCCAGGATCGCCTTGTCGCTGGCCTGGGTGATGGTCATGGCGTTGCCGCTGGTGGTGATGCTGGCACTGCCGCGGGTCACCTGGCCGCCGCTCGGCAGCTCCAGGGCGAGGGCCGGGGCGCTGCCCAGGGCCAGCAGCAGGGCGCTCACCAGCGGCTTGAGGCCGAGGCGTGCGCCGAGGGGGCGGCGACGGCGCGGGGTGCCGCCCTGGCTGTGGCTACCGGCGTTCTCGGCCACGGCGATGAGCATCTGGTGGCGGCGGTCCCAGACGAGGCGATAGAGGTGGTTCATGGTGGTCTCTCCTTCGTTCCCTGCAAAAAATCTGCGGTGTTGGCTTGGTGTTGTTTAGAGGCTGAGCACGAGGCGGCCCCAGAGATAGGCGTGGTCCGCCGGGTCGGCCTGGACCGGGGTGGGGCCGAGGCGCTGGGCGTAGTCGAGGGTCAGGCTCAGGCGCGCGCCGAGGTGGTAGTCGAGGCCCAGGCCCGCCCCGGCGATCTGGGCGCGGTTGGGGCCACTGGCCGTCGCCGCGTCGTGGCGGATGCGCACCTGGCCGTAGTCGGCGTAGAGGCGCCCAAGCCAGGCGCCCGGCAGGCCGAGGTCGAGGGGGCGGGCCAGGGTCAGTTGCAGCAGCAGGCCGTCGTCACCGCCGAGGTCGCTGCCCGGATAGGCGCGCACGGCGTTGGGCCCGCCGAGGTAGAAGCCCTGGCTGCTGTCGAGGTTGCGCGAGGCCCACTGGCCGCTCAGGGCGCTGGTGAGGCTCAGCCCCTGGGGCAGCGGCAGGGCGTGGCGCAGGCTGAACTGGGCGCTGTAGAAGCGTCCGGCGGCGTTGGGCCCGGCGGCATCGGCGCTGCGGGCGTCGGCGCTGTCGAGCAGCAGCTCGCCGTGGGTAAGGGCGAGGCTGGCGGCGAGGGTGTCGCCACGCGGGCGTGCGAGGCTGCCGTCGAGGGCGAGGCGCGCGAGGTCGAGGTGGCTGCGCTGGTCGAGGCCGAGCAGGCTGTTGCGCTGGGCATAGCGGTTGCGCTTGAGTTCGGCGCGCAGGTTCACCTGCTCCCTCGGGCGCAGGCGCAGGGGGTAGCCGAGGCTGGCGCCCCACTGGTCGGCCTCGCCCTGCTGGTCGAGGGCACGAAACTCGCCGCCGAGGCGGTAGCGCGTGGTGGAGCCGAAGAGGTTGAGGCGCAGCCCCTGGTAGAGGTCGGGCGTGAGCAGTGCGAAGCCCCCGGCGCGCAGCAGCCCACCCTCGCTGGTGAGGCCGTTGAGGGCGAGGCGGCTGCCGTAGCCGAGCGGGTTGGCCAGGGCCAGGTCGGCGAAGCTGCGCAGGCGCCCCACCGAGTCGCTGCCGAAGTTGTCGGCACCCAGGCTGCCGCTCACCAGGGCGCCGTCGTGCAGGGTCACCTCCAGGCCGCTGGTGCCGGGCTCGGCGCCGGGGACCAGGGTCCCGGCGACGCGGATGCCGGGGGTCTGGTCGAGCAGCAGCAGGCCGCGCTCCAGGGGGGCGCGGGCGATGGGTTCACTCGGGGCGAGGCCTAGGGTGCGCAGCGCCTGGGTCGGGGCCAGGCGCGCGTCGCCGAGGATGGCGATGCGGTCGTAGCGCGGCTCGACCACGCGCAGGGTGACCACGCCGTCGCGGATGGTCTGCGCCGGGAGGTAGGCGTAGGCGAGCAGTTGGCCTTTGCTGCGGTAGTGGTCGGTGATGCGCTGGGCCGCCTGGTTCAGCTCGGCCAGCGTCACCGTGCGCCCGGCGAGGCCCGTCAGCAGGGGTTCGAGTGCGCTGCTGGGGATGAGTTGGTTGCCCTCGATGAGCAGGCGCGTGAGGGGGATCGCGACCTGCGTGTCGCCGCTCGCCTCGGGGGACGAGGGGAGGGTGAGTAGCTCGCCAGGGGGGGCCAGGGGCAGCGGCGCAGGGAGCGTCTCTTGTTGGATCGCCCCAGGTGCCGGGGGTGCCGCCAGGGCACCGGCATGGCCGATGAGTAGGAGCAGGGCGACACCGAGCCGGACGTGCCCCCTAGCGAGGTGTCGGCCACTGCGCTCATCTGGGTTCGGTAGGGGTTGGGTCATCGCTTCTCACGCCTAGCTGCCGCAGGTGGCCATGGTTGAGGCGGAGATGAGGTCGGCTAGGCGAAGGGCTGCCTGAGAGGGGCGATGGTGCTTGGTACACCCGTTCAGCAGGGCGCGCACCCACGAAATCGGCAGCTCCACGAATATTCAACTGTTCCGCGCTGTAATTCGTGAAGCATTGTATAGGTCACACTTTTTCTGGGACTTTCGTCTCAATAAACTCAGCGTCTCAATTGCAGAACCGCCAATATCGGACGAACTTCACGTCTCACAACGTGAACTTCTTGTGTGCGATAGTCTGGGCCGTGCAGCTTGCTGGGTCACTTTCCGAGCCTGCCTATCCACGAACGATGACGGTCGACGACTGAACCATCCCATTGATACCTTTTGTAGCGTGAACGAGGAGCCACTGAGATGCCCGACAGCCAGAAGATCCAGTCCTACCAGCTGCACTTTCCAGCCCACATAGAGACGAGCTTCGAGAACTTCCGCGCCTCGGTCAGACCGATGTTCGAGTTGAGTCGGCACGATGACACGACACCATTCGAGGCGCGTGTCTCGATCCACGTGCTGACGGATATGCTGCTCTCTGCCGCCACCTGTCCCGGTAGCCGTTTTGTACGCTCGATCGACGAGATCACCACCTCGGGTGCCGACGACCTGCTGGTCCTCATCTACCAGAGCGGGGGCTTCAGCTTCGAGGTCGAGGGCCACAGCGGCTATGTCGAAGCGCTGGAGGTGGCCTTCTTCGACCTCGCCAAGCCGGTGCGCATCAGCGCGGACGCGGTGGACAACATCTCCCTCATCGTGGCGCGCAGGCGCCTTGAGCCCCTACTCCCCTCGGTGAGCGATGCGCACGGGTTGGTGCTGCGTGGTGGGGTGGCGCGCGACCTGCTGGTGACACACCTCCGGTGTCTGAACGAGCGGGCCGGCGAGGTACTCGCCAAGGAGTCCCCCGCCCTCGGTGAGGCGACCCTGCGCCTGGTCACCGCCTGCCTGTTGGCGGAGCGGGTGCCGTTGAGCGATCAGAGAAATCACGGACTGGTCTCACTGGCGGCACTGAAGATCGCCGTCGAGCAGCGGCTGACCGAGCATGACTTCGGCCCCCAACATCTGCTGGACCAGTTCGGCCTCTCGCGCGCGACCCTCTACCGCATGTTCGCCCCGCTCGGTGGGGTCGCCTGCTATATCGCCGAGCGCCGCTTGCGCTACGCCCTACGGGTGCTCAGCGACCCCTGCGTAGAGCGCCCGCGGATCAAACAACTCTCCTACGACCTGGGCTTTACCCACTCCACCGCCTTTTCACGCGCCTTTCGTAAGCAGTTCGGGATCAGCCCGAGTGACGTGAAGGTGGGACGCTCCTACCCGGAGGCGGCCGAGGCACTGCCATGGGGTGTGCCTGAGGAGATCTCTCTCCATATTCGCTAAGGAGTTCAGCACCCCTAACGAGTTTGACTGCGGCGCAAAGGCCACCCAGCCAGCTCGAATGCGGAGCAGCGCCCTCGGTGATCACCGAAAACCGGCCCTTAGAGGGGCACCCTCAGCCGCCGCACTCATCGACCATCAGTGGGCTCCTCGTCCTCCCCTCCTGTGCTTTAGCGATCCCCCTACAGCACGCGTGTTTGAACTCCCCGTGCGGGCCTGCGTCATGCAATGGTGCGCCGCAATCGCCACGTCTCGACACCATAGTGCTGCGCCGTGAATCCCTACGTCGGGTGATCTGGGAGATGCTGGAGGTGTGGCAACGGCGTCGCCAGCCCGGCCCCATGGCCGTGGCGCTCACCGACCTGTCGCTGGAGCGCGACCTGGGCACCGCCCTGGGGCGACGCACCGAGCGCCAACAGGCCTCCACCCTGCTGCCGAGAGGGGCGGACAGTGGGCCGGATGTACCCTCGGCCCCACCTGGGAACAGTTGTTGGGGCGCATCTTGATAGGCCCCTACGATCGGTAGTTGTGCGCGGTTGTCGTGCGCGACCACCTGGCCGACGTTATGCAAGCGTTATCCAGCGGATGACGCCCTGTCCAAGCGTGCGGGGAGCAGTAGAGCAGTGTTGCCCATAGCTAGCGGTCGCACCTGTTAACGGCCACCCTTCATCACACACCGCCCGCCCTGCTAAGGGTGGTGGTGCCCGCAGCTGAAAACTCCGTCCTGGCGTTCGGTATGAAAACGACAACACCCGCACATGGCGGGTGTTGTCGTATCTCATCCATACACCCCTGCCGTTCAGGCCGGGGGTAGTGCGCGGTTCGGCTTAGTAGCCGCCCTTGCGCTTGGTCTCGGGGAGACCGGCGATCTTGGAGGCCTGCTTGGCCGGACCGCGGGGGAAGAACTCGTAGAGGCTCTTGGCATCGACCTTGTCGAGGTGGGTCCAGACATCCTTGAAGTGCTTGACCATGTTGCGCTCGTTGGGCTGATTACCCGCGTTGTTGATGTACTCGTCGCGCAGGTAGTTGATGATCTCCCAGGAGCCGTCGGTCAGCTCAAGGCCTTCCTCGGCGGCGATGGCCTTGGCCACGTCCTCGTTCCAATCGTCGATGTTGACCAGGTAACCGTTCTTGTCGGCCTCGATGGTAGCGCCGTTCACTTCGTAAGACATGTGCAGTCTCCTTAGTCTCTGCTTTTATTGATAAAAACGCATGGGATGATAGTGAAACCCATATGTCATTGCAATCTATGCGTCATACCGGCTTGTGCGGGATGAAGAGGCCGCAACCGCGCAGCCGCTCGGGGCCGAGGCCCAACTCCTGCAGACGTACCGAATCGTCGTGAGAGAGGCCGGAGATGAGCAGGCTACGGGTGAGCAGGCGCGACGCGCCCTCTCCGAGGCGATGCTCCTTGCCGCACAGCACCTTGGTGAAGCGCAGTCCGGCACCGCGCAACTGCGCGACGGCCCAGGCAATAAAGGCCTCTTCATCCTGCTGCGGTGCGCTGACCACATGGCGGGCGTAGAGGGTGGCGGAGAGGCTCAGCAGGCGCGGGGCAGCCGCCTCGCGCACCTCCAGCGGCTCGCCCGCCACCTCGAAGCACTGGCCGGTCAGCTCATCGGCGGCACGTGTCAGCAGGTCGCTCGGCAGGCGCAGGGTGAGCTTGGTACGCCGTGAGAGGTAGAGTCGATCGGTCGCCTCTTGAGGCCGTTCCCAGCCGTTGCCCGATTCGGCTACGTGGATCTGGTGCACACCGGCCCCCTCTACCTGATCGAGCCAGGGGAGCGCCGCGAGCAGGGCGCTGGCGAGCTGGGCACTATGGTCTACCGGCAGACTCTTGCAGCGGATGGAGAAGGAGAGCTCCTGCACCCGCTCGGGGACGCGATAGTGCTCCTGATCCTCTTCCTCTTGCCAGAACATGGCCTACTCCTCGCCCTATTCCGGGATGCGCGCGCGCAAGGCGTCGCGGTCGTACCACCAGGCGTCGCCGACCATGATGTCGAGGATCTTGGCCAGGCGTTCGAGGTTCTTACCCATGTCGTCGAGCTGCATGCGCTCGACCCAGAAGTCGAACAGCTCCTGCTCCTCCACCTGGCTGTGGCGACGGGCGACGTTACCGAGCATCTGGGCGGTGAAAAACAGCAGGTCCTCACGCTTCTTTCCCTCGGCACGCACACTGACGATGTAGCCGGCCACGGCAGCGGCCACGGCGGCGCCATCGGAGCTGTCCGGGGTCTGCTCGATGAGGTGCTGGAGCATCGCTACGCTCAGCTCGGGGTCGATGGGGTAGGTGACACCGAGCCAGATGCCGTGGGCGATGGCGGCCACGGTGTTGGGGTGCTCGCACTGGGCCATGATGTCGGTGGCCTGTACGGCGGCCTCCCATGCCTGCGCTGGCAGGGCCAGGGCGAAGGCCTCTTCGGCACTGCGCCACGCCTGCGCTTCACGCTTGAGGTCGAGTTGGATATAGCCAGCGTCGAGCAGCAGTTTGGTGCGCGTGGCGCTGTCCAGCTCGGGGTCGGTGAGCTGCGCCTCGATCTCGGCAATCTTGGTGTAGAGCAGTTCACTCGGCTTGAGGGCGTCTTGTGAACACTCGGCCTCGCCGAGGTTTTGTTCTTTGTTCAGGTACTTCACGCGGTGTCCAGTCGGGCCATCGTTGAGGGATCAGTAGAAGGCCGCTTCGAGGCGGTCCTCCCAGTTTTCCGGGGTCTCGGGGAACGACGGCTTGACGTCGATGCGAAAGTGCATCTCCCCCTTGGCGCGCTCCTTGACCAGCTCACACAGCTCGTCGAAGCTCTTCACGTCGGGGTTTTGGATCATCAGTTCACTCAAATAGAGCATGGCGCGTCCTCGTCGGCAGCCGTGTTTACACTGGCCCTATGAATTGGGGTTTTGCCGGCACTTTCAAGTGCCACGGCGGCCCGCAATGCCCATCGCCTGTGCGCTGGGCGGTTGCGAGGGGCCTGTGGGCTCACGCCTTGGGTGCGCCCTCTGCGTGGGCCTCGATCACGGTGGGGGCCGTCTCGGCGACGGGCGCAGGCGCAGGGGCGAGGTCCGGGGCCTTGGGCGCTTCGCTCGCGTGGGCGCCGTTGGGATTCGCGTAGCGGTCGTTGAGCTGCTGCACGAAGCTGTCGGTGTCGCCAATCACCTTGGCCAGGCGCCTACGGGCGTTACGCCCCCAACCGGCAGGCTCACGGATGAAGAGGCTACGCAGCTTACGCGTGCTACGTGTGAAGGCGCCGAGTAGGCCGCGGCGCTCGATGCTGTCCTTGGCCTGCTTGGTCAACCAGCGACCGACCCACTTGGCGGCGGCACCACGTACCAAGAAATGCAGATACCCGAACAGCAGCAGCACCACAGCGGCGGCACCGCCGGCGTAGAACGGGTTGGCCAGCAGCGTGTCGGACCACGGGGCGCTGAAGCTGAGCCCCTGCCAGTAACCGGCCTGGAGGGTGTAGGCCACGACCGCGGCGATGATGGCCCCGAAGAGCACCGCGTCACCGACCAGCACCAACTTGCGCCAGCGGCGCAGCGCCTCGCCGAGCAGTGGCAGGTAGCGCTCCTCGAACTTGCGTGCCTGCTTCTCCAGCCCGCCGACGATGCGGTAGGCGCGCTCGATCTCGACTTGGTGGATACGTGCCTGGATCTCGGCCAGGTCGTGGTCACGTTTGCTCTGGAAGCGGGCACGGCGCGCATCGTCGTCGATGGGCATCGCGGCCGCTTCGTTGTAGATGGTGTAGAAACGCCCACCGGTGAGCCCCTTCTGCGCCAGGGCGCGCTGCCAGGCACCGAACACCTCCTCCGGGTTGTCCTCGCGCGCGGCGGTGTCGATCTGGTTGAGGATGTAGAGGAACTTGGTGGCGTCGGAGCGGTGTATCGACTTGGCCACCAGGTGGTTGAGGGTGTCCTGCATGGCGCCCGGCTCGGGGTGGCGGGCATCGAACAACACCAGCACCAGGTCGGAGAGGTCGATGATGTGGTCGGTGATGCGCAGGGTGGCGGTGCGCTGTTCGTCGGCATCGAAGCCGGGGGAGTCGATGATGATCTTGCCGCGCAGGCGCTCGCTCGGGCAGGTCTTCAGCTGCAGGTAGGAGTCGATACGCTTACCTTCACCTGCGGCAACCTTATCGAGCTCTTCACTGATCTGGTAGAAGGGGAAGCGCGGGTCGGCATCGAGGGCCAGTCCCGGCAGCACATGGACCTGCTGCTCACGGCTGTGGCAGATGACGGTGAACTTGTCGTCCACGGCCTGGTTGCCACTGGTCTGCAGCTTGTACTGCAGGTAGTCGTTGACGAAGGTGGACTTACCGGCGGAGAAGGTGCCGAGCACGGAGATGAGCGGCCACCAGGGGATCATGGTGGCGAAGGACTCGGAGCGGCGGAGGAACCCCATGCGGTAGGCCACCTTGTCCATCTCGCGGAAGCTCTTCACCGCGGCGAGGAGGATGGGGTTCTCCGCTTCCAGGTTGCGTTCGAGGCTCTGAAGCCGGTTCTCGATGCTGTTGTCTGCGCCAAACATGCTGGTTGTGCCTTGGTTTGGAGGGGGCCGGTAAGGCGCTGCGTGCGCTTACCAGGGCATGATGCTGTTGATGCGATTCAGCGGACGACCGATATTGGCGTCCAGTGCCCCCATGTGGTGATTCATGCGATCCATGCTCATGTTCATCTGGATCATCGACTGGTTGATCGCCTCCATGCGCTCGTTCATCGGTGCGAGCAGGCCGATGGTGTCGGCGATGGTGGTCATGGACCCGTCCATGTGCCCGATGTTGCTGGTCATGGAGGCGATGTTCCCGCTCATGGTATCCATATCGTTGGACATCTGCGAGATATTCCCCGACATGGTGGAGATGTTGCCGTTCATCTGATTGACGCTACGGGTCATGGCGTCCATGTTGGTGGTCATCTTCTCGATGCTCTGGGTCAGCTCATTGACGTTACGCGCCAGGGAGGCGACGTCGTAGGTGAGACTGTAGATGAGAAAGAAGCCGTAACTGGCCAGGACAATAAACGCGAAGAGCGAGGGGTAGACCACCAGCTCCCAGCGCCGCGCACTGTTTTCGAAGGTCTTCGCCAGGCGTTCGATGTGCGGGTCTTTGCCCATCTGGCCGTTGTCGGGCTGGGTATCTAATGCCTTGCCGTTGTCGCTGGTCGTGGTCATCGCCTGGGCCTCATGCGGGCACGTCGACTGGTTGTTCGCCGTGCGTGCGGTCTATAACGGGTAGTAGCGGGTGCAATATCAGTGGATGCTAATGCTTAGTCGCGTGACAGTAAAGCACTCTCGCACCCGGCTTACACGTATTTGGGGTAGAGCATCTCGGCAAAGAGTAGAAACTCCTTCGAGGCCTTACTGTTGGGTTCCAGCTCGAACACCCCGAGGCCCTCGCTGAAGGAGCGGCGATAGGCGGTACGCTGATAGAGGCGCTGACGGATGAGGGTGATACCGTTGAGGGTCGCCAGGGCCTCCTCTGCCTCGTCCGATTCGGTCACCGAGTGGTGGGTGTCCGCGCGGTTGACGAAGCAGAGCACCTCGATATTGCGCCCGGCAGCGGCCTCTTCGACGATGCCGAGAAAGCGCTGCGTCGACCAGATGTCGGCCTGACTCGGCGGTACCGGCACAATGACTCGGTCGGCCACCGCGATGGCGGTCTTCAGCGCCTCCATATCCATAG
The DNA here is from genome assembly GCA_003252455.1 of Gammaproteobacteria bacterium. Taxonomy (GTDB): domain Bacteria; phylum Pseudomonadota; class Gammaproteobacteria; order Thiohalomonadales; family Thiohalomonadaceae; genus SZUA-467. The sequence continues at coordinate 24,277 of QKED01000096.1, read as the reverse complement.
TGCCCACATCGACCAGCACCTCACCATCGCTCTCCTTGAGGCGTACCGCCAGATCGGGGCTGGCGTGCTGCACGTCGAAGGTGGGCTCGAAACCCTCATCGATGCGTACCTCCATCACATCGCTGAAGGTCTTCTGCGGGTCGAGGTCGAAGGCGTGCACCGGGCCACCACTGAAGGTGGCCAACCAGACGCTGAGGTTGAATGAGACGGTGCTCTTGCCCGAGCCACCCTTCAGATTGCCGATCACCGAAATCATGCTTCCCCCTCCACGCTCGTAGGGAACTCTTATTGTTGTCCGCCCTAGGGGCGCGCCGCGGGGCCTCCCTGAGGCAGGGCTGGCGGCTCCACGCGGCTATAGTCGGCGGGCACGCTGAACAGCTCGGCTGCCTGCGGCCCTACTTGAATCTCGGTCAGATACTGTTTGTAGCCGTTGCTCATCTCCTCGCGCAACGGCATGTTCAGCTCCGGGTCGTACCAACGCACCACCTTGAGGGCCGTGCCATCCGGTGAGCTGCTTACTACCTCCCAACGCTCAACGCTACGCCCTTCGAGGCTCTCGTTGCCGATATAGCGCTGCTCCAGGAGGCTCTTCCCTTCCAGCTCTTGGCGTATCGGGAAGTGGTGCTGGCTGTCGTTCCACTGCATCAGCTCCACCTGTTTCCCCTCATGGGTCGCGGTGATGGACCACTTCAACGCGCGCCGTCCGAGCACCATCTCCTCGCCGAGAAGGCGACAGCTCGCCCCGGCGGGGACACCGTTTTGACACGGGTCCGCATCTGCCAATCGCCCCGGCAAGGCCACACCGGGCGGAAGCGGGCGCTCCATATAGGTGTGGCGCGCAGGGATAAGCAGCTGCATGCGCTGGCTCTGGGTATCCAGCAGCTCCACTATCGGTTGTTCACCACGCTGTGATTCACGACGCAGGGCGTGGGCCCCGACGAAAAGGCGGCTCTCCTGCTCTCCCTGCTGCGGCACGCTGACCACACTCTTGGCACTGAATTCGACCGCGAAAGCGGGTAACGAGGCACTGGCGAGCAGCACGGCGATGAGGAGGGGATGGGTCTTCATGGGGCGCTTGTATCGATTAGCGAACGGGCGGCCAGGTGGGCATGGCCCCCACGTCGGGCACGTTGTAGGGATAGGTATCGAGGTAGGGGCTGACCCGACTCGGGTCATCGTAGTAGGGGTAACCGGCCTCGGGGTAGTAGTAGGGCTGCTGCGGGTTGAGTGGCGCACTGTACTGCGTGGGGTCGGGGTAGCCGTAGCCCTGCGGGACCCTCTGCTGCGGGCGCGCCTCGCTACGCTTGCCATCGGTGTAACCGGGCAGTTGGTCGTAGCCGGGGTCGTAGCCCGGTGCCTTGGGTGATTTGGGCTCCTGGCCGAACTGCCAGCCCCAGGGGGCGCGTTGGCCACTCACCGGGTTGTCACCACTCGGCGTGCGCGTCTGCATCGGCTCCTGCTGATTGGCAAAGCTCGAAGGTGGCAACTGCCAGGGGTTGTAGTGCCCGAGGCGCCCCCCCTCCTGACTGTCACGGTAGTTGGACTCCTCCAGGGGCTGCATCCCCCACAGGGCATCATCGGCCTGCCCCACCCCACAGGTGAGGAGTACGGCGCTGCCAATCAGAGATCTCGTCAGGTATCGCATCCGATTATCCTAAGTTTGCCGATGGATTGACCCGTTTAGAACCGTGTCGCCTACGGGTGTTCCCCAAGTGCGTCGCCGATGGCGAGGGCTCAACCCTCGCCATCCTCGTGCAGACCTGGCTTGAGCCGAATGCCGCGCCGCGCCGCCTTCTTGGGCACCACCTTCTTCGGCTCGGGGGCGCTCTTGCTGGTGCTCGCCTTCGCCTTGGGGGCGCTCTTCGGCGGGGTGCTCTTCTTGCTGGCGGCAGCCTTCTTCTTCGGCACCACCCTCTTTTTCGCCGCTGCAGGGGCAACCGTCATGCTGGCCTCGGTCGGAGGCACCTCTTCGACCGCTACGGCGACTGCGTCGTGAGCACTCACCTCTACCGATACGGCCTCGGGGGCCTCGACCACCTCCGCATGTGGAGCGAGCACCGCCGTTGCAGGTTCGACGACGGGCGACGCTGCCACCTCGACCTCAGGCGCCACTTGCTGCGCCTCGACCACCTGGGGCGCCTGCGACGGTGCTGCCGCGATCTGGACCTCTGGCTCGGGCTCTGCCTGGGGCGGTACGGGGCTGACGACCGGTGCCACGTCAGCCTTGGGGGCCGGGGCCGGCGGGGCGGCCACAGGCTTGTTCTGCTGTGGCGGTGCAGGCTTCGACGGCTCATCGTCACGGAAGATGAGTCGTGCAATGCTACCCACGAGCCAAGTGAGCAGGCCGATCAGCAGGCGTTTGAGTAGCCCGAGCAGGTCTCCGATCACGGCCTTGAGCATCATCCACAACAGACCGAGGATCGAGCCGATCCAGGTAAACACAGCGGCCAAGCGACCACTCCCCTGGCGGGCATTGGCGTTGGCATCGGCCTGGCACTGGGCCACCTGACTGGCGCATGCCTCACCGTCGGGGCCCGGTGGGCAGAAGACGGCACGGGCACTGATACACCCGAGCGGGATCACCACCAGGGTGAGCAGGGTGGAGACCAGCACGCCGAAGAGCAGGGAGATGGCCATGCCTTGGAAGATGGGGTCGAAGAGGATCACCATGGAACCACCCACCAGGGCGAAGGCGGTGATCATGATCGGGCGGGTACGCGTCTTACAGGAGAGGATTACCGCGTCACGCACATCCGAGCCGGCACGCACCTGATGGATGGAGAAGTCCACCAACAAGATAGAGTTGCGCACGATGATACCGGCCAGGGCGATAAAGCCGATCATCGAGGTGGCGGTGAACTCCGCCCCGAGCAGCATATGGCCCGGGACGATGCCGATCAGGGTCAGCGGGATGGGCGCCATGATCACCGCAGGGATGATGAAGTTGCCGAACTCCCACACCACCAGGATGTAGATAAGGATCAGGGCCACGGCAAAGGCGGCACCCATGTCACGGAAGGTCTCGTAGGTGACGGTCCACTCACCGGTCCACTCGAAGCCGGACTGACCATTGTCGGGCGGCGGTCCGATCCAGTGCCCATCCAGCTCGACCCCATCGGGGGCCTTGTATGCCTCAAGCATCGACTCGATGGTGCTCATGGCGTAGACCGGCGCGGCTAGACGCCCCACCGCCTCGCCCACCACGTACTCCACCGGACGCAGGTCCTTGTGGTAGACGATCGGGTCCTGCTCCACCTGGACAAAGCGCCCCAGCTCGCCGAGCGGCACGGTCGCGCCGCTGGCGGTGGCGATGGGTAGATCGCCCAGGCGCGAGACCTGCGACCGGCTGGCCAGCGGCACCTGGATCACCATAAAGGTGGGGTCGAGCACCGTACCCTGCTTCACATCGCCGAGTTTGTAGCCCCCCATCGCCATGGAGAGGTTACGGTTGATGGTGTCGACGGAGACGCCGCGGCGCACCGCCTTTTCTGTGTCGACCTCGAAACGCCACACCTTGTGCGGGCTCTGGATGTAGTTGTCGACGTCAGCGATGCCCTCGGCCTCGCGGAACATCTCAGTCAGGTCCGCCGCCACCTGGCGGCGCACATCGGCGCTCGGCCCATAGACCTCGGCGACCACAGATTGCAGCACCGGCGGACCGGGTGGCATCTCCACCACGGTGGTGCTGACCCCCTCTTGGTTACGCGAGATCTTGGCGATCATCTCGCGTACCTCGACGGCGATCTGGTGGCTGGTGCGCTTACGGTCGTGCTTGTCGAGCAGCTGCACGTGCACCTCGGCCTGCCACGGCTCCTTGCGCAGGTAGTAGTGGCGTACCATGCCGTTGAAGTCGAAGGGCTGGGCGGTCCCGATGTAGGTCTGAATCGCCGTCACCTCCGGCACCTTGAGCACCGCCTCGGCCACCCGTTGGGTGAAGTTGGCGGTCACCGGCAGGGCGGTACCCTCGGGCATATCCACCACCACGCTGAACTCGGGCTTGTTGTCGAGCGGCAGCATCTTCACCGTCACCGCCTTGGTGTAGAACATCAGCACGGAGAGGAAGAAGACGCCGATGATGACGGCCAGCGTGAGGTAACCGATGACGCGGTTGCCGATGATCGGCAGCAGCAGCTTACGGAAGAAACCGTCGAGCCGAGCGCTGGTACGGTGTTCGCGCTCCTCGGCCTTCTGCAACTGCTCCATGCTCGGGCGGATACGCATGGCCAGCCAGGGGGTAAAGATGAAGGCGGCGATGAGCGAGAAGATCATCGCCACCGAGCCGAGTGCCGGGATCGGCTCCATGTAGGGGCCCATCATGCCGCTGACGAAGCCCATCGGTAGCAGCGCGGCGATGACAGTGAAGGTGGCGAGGATGGTGGGGTTACCCACCTCGCGCACGGCATCCACCGCGGTATCGGTATCCATGGCACCGTTTTCGAGCCAGCGCCGATAGATGTTCTCCACCACCACGATGGCGTCGTCCACCAGGATGCCGATGGAGAAGATGAGGGCGAAGAGCGAGACGCGGTCGATGGTATAACCGAGCACCCAGGCGGAGAAGACGGTGATCAGGATCACCACCGGGATGACGAACAGCACCACCAGGGCGGGACGCAGCCCCAGGGCCCACCAGATGAGCACCGCCACCGCACCGGTGGCGACGAAGAGCTTGACGATCAGCTCGTTGACCTTCTGGTCGGCGGTGGCACCGTAGTTACGGGTGATATCGATATTGACGTTGTCCGGGATCAGGCGCCCCTTGAGGTTGCCCACCTTCTCGATGATGGCGTTGGCCACGGTGACGCCGTTACTACCCTCTTTCTTGGCAATGGCGAGGGTGACGGCGGGGGCGCCATGCCCCTTGACCTGCTCGCTGGGGTAGGCAAGCCCGGTATAGAACTGCACCAGGCTGGTGGCCTCACCGGGTCCCTGGAAGACACGCGCCACATCGTGCACGTAGACCGGCACGTCGTTGTGGATCGCCACCACTAGGCGACCGATCTCCTCGGCGGTACGCAGGAAGGCACCGGTGTAGACGGCGAAGTGCAGGTTACCGCTCTCGACACTACCGGCGCTCTTCTCGCTGTTGGCGGTACGGATGGTGTTAGCCACCTGGTCGAGCGTTATGCCGTAGCCGGAGAGGCGCTCGGGGAGCACCTCGATACGCACCTGCTCTGGACGCCCACCGACCACGAAGCCCTGCCCCGTCTCGGGGATCTGCTTGAGGCTCTGCAGCAGGTCGAGGGCCAGGGTGCGCAACACACCGTCGTCGACCCCGTCGTTGGCGTTGTTCTGCGACCAGAGGGTAAGGGTCACCACCGGCACGTCGTCGATCCCCTTGGGCTTGACCAGCGGCATGCTGACGCCGGGGGGGATCTTGTCGAGATTGGACTGGATCTTGTCGTGAACCTTGACGATCGACGGGCCGAGCTGCTCACCCACGTCGAACTCCACGGTGACCATGCCCATACCACGCTGGGAGGCGGAGTAGACGTGCTTGACACCGGGGATTTCGCTCATGATGCGTTCGAGCGGGTCGATGGCCAGGCTGGCCACCTGCTCGGACGAGGCGCCGGAGTACTCGACGAAGATGTCGACCATCGGCACGGAGATCTGCGGGTCCTCCTGCCGGGGGGTAAAGATGAGGCCGAGCACGCCCATGGCGAGCATGGCAAAGAAGAGCAACGGCGAGAGGGGGGAGTGGATGAAGGCCCGCGCCATACGGCCCGCGATGCCTAGCTGCTTCTCACTCTCGTGTGCCGTTTCGTGGGTCGGGTGCTGTGCGTCCTGATTCGCCATGGTAGCTGTTCGCCGAAGTTGTCGTTATACAAGCACATGGGCGACCGAGGCCGCCCATGGAGGACTTAGCGAAAACCGTCCGCGCTGCGCATGTTGGCATTGGGACGGTTGATGATGCGCTCGCCACCGTGCAGGCCGGAGAGCACCACCACGTTGCCCTTGCCATCCTTATCGCCGATACGCAGTACGCGTAGTTCGGTATCACCACGGTCGGTGAGCACGTAGACAGCGGGCAGACTACCACGCCAGACCAGGGCGGCGAGGGGGACCACCGGGAGGGTCTGGGTCGGGGAGTTGACGTCGGGGATCATCACCTCGGAGTACATACCGGGGCCCGCCTGGGCGTGCGCCGGAAGGTCGAGCTTGACGGTGACGGTGTGGCGCACCGGGTCGGCCATGGGGAAGATCTGGGCCACCACCACGCGCAGGGTCTCGTCCTTGTTGACGTCGAGGCGGGCATCGAAGACATCCCCCTCGCGCACGCCGAACATCAGTCGCGCAGGCACCTCCACCTGCACCTGCAGCTTGCTGGTGTCGGCGAACTTGAGCAGCGGCATGCCGGGCTGCACGGTATCGCCGACCTCGACCAGCTTCTTCAGGATCACCCCGTCGAAGGGGGCCTTACCGACCGTGTCGCGCAGCTTGGCATCGATCTCTTCGAGGCGGGAGCGGGCCTGGTCCAGCGCGCTACGCGCCTGCTGGATACCGGCGCTACGGTTCATCAGGTCGGCGTGGCGGTCCATACCACTGGAGCGGGTGCCCATCATGTTGCTGGCCCCCTTGGTGAACATGGAGTCGAACATGGAGGGCACGCCCATGCCCTGCATGGTGCGGTCGGAACCGGGGTTGACCAGCTCGCGGGTGTACTGCACCCCGGCGTTGCGTAGTGCCGCATCGGCGTTGACCAGTGCAGCCCAGGCGGCGCGCCGCTGGGCCAGCAGGTCGTCGTCGTCGAGGGCGACCAGCACGGTGGAGGTGGCGAAGCTGTCGCCCTCCACACCGGCGATGTACTCCACGCGCCCGGGCATCTGCGCCGCGATGGTCACCTCGCGCGCCGGCACCACGGTACCGCCCAGGAAGACCAGATTCTGTTTGTTATTGGTCTCGACCACGATGATGTCGCTACTCATCTCGGCGGGTGCCGCGTGTAGCGGGAGCGTGGTGGCGCTGAGGGAGATGATCCCAAGCAAGGCGAGTGGAAGTCTGTGCAGCATCGACCTGACCCCGTTTCCTGATGTAAGCATGAATCGATATCGTTCTGAGAGGTGTGGCCGTCCATTGCACCAGCGACCGCGCGGGTACGCACAAGGGGAACATGTGCCTCCGCGTCGACGGGGAGAGAGCGGTGCCTGTCCCGCGAAATGTTGGCAAACCACACGGTGTATGCGCTTTATTGCGGGCATAAAACCCTACAATAATAGTGTCAATTATGATTCAGCAGTCATTATGATTTGTGACTCAAACCATTGCAAGGATGCTCTAGTGACTTATCGCCCGCACCGCTGAACACCCCCTCACGCGCTGCCCGTCACCGGCCCGCGCGTGTCACAATAGGTGCCCCCACACCAACCCGGTACCGCCCCCATGTCCGTGCACAACCCGCTCGACGAGGCCGAGATGAGCCTCCTCGACAGCTTTCTCCTCTCCCCCGCCTGTGCCGACGACGCCCTGGCCATCGACGAGGCCCACGGTCTGCTCACCGCCCTGAGCCTCTGCCCAGGCCAACTGGGCGAGGGGTGGCACACGGAGGTGTGGGGCGAGGCGGAGTTCGAGAGCCCCGCCCAGCAGGCACATATCGCCGACCTACTCGACCGCCTCGCCGCCGACGTCAAGGCAGCCCTGGCCAAGCGGGGGCCCTTCGAACCCCTGGTGGTCGAGATCGAAGAGGAGGACGGCGACCTGCTGGAGGCCTACGAGGGGTGGTGCTACGGCTTCATGCTCGGCGTGGCCATGTACCAGGAGGCGTGGGACGGTCTGGCCAAGGAGCAGGAGGCGCTGCTGCTGCCCATCGCCTCCCTGGCCATGCTCAGCGACGAGGAGGAGCCCCCGGAGATGAGCGACGAGGAGTACGACGACTGGGTCGAGCTGCTCCCTGGCGCAGTACGCGGCCTGCACGACTGGTGGCAGGCCCACCCCTACAGCCATTAGGCATCCACTAGCCCTCCGGGTGGCCGATCAACTCGTCGGCCACCCGGTTGATGGTGCGAAACGAGGTCCCCAGCCCGCGCTGCGCCAACACTGTCTGAATCCGCTCCCACATCTGGTCACTGCGCAGCAATTCGAGCAGCTCGTGCCCCTGCCAGGTGAGCGAGGTGGCCAGACAAAAGGGCTCGGAGGTACCGGAGCGGCAAGTCGCCTCAATGAGCCCCGCCTCCTGCAGGATGCGCATGTGGTAACTCACCTCCCCGGTGCCATACCCCTCGAAACTGTTGGGCCATACCGCCGCGTTCTCCTCCCGCGCGTGGTCCAACGCCTCCACCGCCACCAAGATGTAGCGAATCAACTGCCAATCTCTGCGCATCCGCACTCACCTCGTCACCCAAAAAAATGCCATCTGCGGCAACCAGGGATTCTGCGTCGAATTTGACAATCTTGTAACCCCAGATGCCGCTCATCCTGGGCATCTTCCGACCGGCGACACCCCTCATTCACTTCGGCACGGTCCCCGGCGCACCCACGCCCCCTCCCAGGCCACCGCGGATGATAACGACCTATATAAGCAGAGGGGTCAGCCATGACCTGGTGGCAAGACCGTTAACAACTTGATACAACTTCGTTTTCTCTGCCGATATGCGCCAAGAATCCGGGCCTTAGCGCAGAAACTGCGGCATATCACGCAACGCCGCGATGTGACATTTTCTCGCCCCAAACCTATCGTGCGAGCCACCTTCGTCGCCGAGCCAGAGTCACCCATGCCCCCCTTGCACCGTCTATCCCCCCTCGCCCTGCTGCTGCTGAGCGCCTGTGGCGGCTCCAACGCCCCGAGCACACCACAGAGTGGGGTACAGACCTCCCTCATCACCCCTCAACCGGCCCACGACACCACAGTCACCAGCAGCCACTTCAGTGGCTCGGGCAACTGCGAGAGCTGCCACGACAGCATCAGCGGCGGCTTCGCCCACATCAGCGACTGGCGCACCAGCATGATGGCGCAGAGTTCTCGCGATCCCCTCTGGCAGGCCAAGGTGGCCAGCGAGGTGGCGCGCAACCCCGGCCTCCAGAGCACCATCGAGGCCACCTGCAGCCGCTGCCACATGCCCATGGCCAACGTGCAAGCGGAGAAGTCGGGGCAGAGCAGCGCGATCCTCGCCGACGGCTTCCTCGACCCCGACCACCGCTACTACGACCTCGCCGCCGAGGGGGTCAGCTGCACCCTCTGCCATCAGATCCAGGATAGCCCTGAACTCGGCACCGAGGCGGGCTTCGACGGCGGCTACAGCATCGGCGACAACAAGCAGATCTACGGCCCCTTCACCACCACCACCACCGGCCCGATGTTCAACCAGACCAACGGCTTCACCCCGGTGCACGGGGCCCACGTCGAGAGCTCCGAGCTGTGCGCCAGCTGCCACAACCTCACCACCCCGGTGGTGGATGGCAGCGGCACCCCGAGCGGCGCCAGCTTCCACGAACAGTCGGTCTACAGCGAGTGGGCGCAGAGTCGCTACGCCGACCCGGCCGCCACCGAGTCGTGCCAGAGCTGCCACATGCCCGCAGGCAGCGCCGCCGTGAAGGTCGCATCCCTGCCACCTTGGCTCGCCACCACCCGCACCCCGCACAGCCACCGCATCGTCGGCGGCAACAGCCAGATGCTCGCGCTCATGCAGCAGCACGGTGAGAGCCTCGGCGTCGACGCCCTCGACTTCACCACCAGCATCGCCGCCGCCCGCGCCATGCTCGCCTCGGCGGTCGACCTCACCGTCAGCGGTCTGACCCTCGCGCCCGACGGCACCCTCACCTTCAACGTCGACCTGGCCAACAAAGGCGGCCACAAACTCCCCACCAGCTACCCCTCACGCCGCGCCTGGGTCTACGTGCGCATAGAGGACGCCAGCGGTGCCACCCTCTTCGAGTCCGGCGCCACCGATGCCGAAGGGCGCATCAGCGGCGCCGACGGCGACTGGGACGCCACCCGCTACGAGCCGCACCACGACCAGGTGACCCGCGCCGACCAGGTGGTCATCTACGAGGCGGTGATGGGCAACGACGACGGCGAGGTGAACCACACCCTGCTGCGCTCCGCGCACTATCTAAAAGAGAACAGACTGCTCCCCGAGGGCTTCAACAAGAACAGCGACGACCCCGCCACCGCCACCATCGGCGCGGCCTACAACGATGCCGACTTCGCCGGCGGCGGCGACCAGATCCACTACCAACTGAGTGGCATGGGCGACGCCGCCAAGCTGGTGGTGGAGATGCGCTATCAGACCCTCGGCTACCCCTTCCTCGCCGACCTGTTCCAAGACGCCGACAATGTCGCCTTGGTGGCCCGCTTCAAGGCGCTGTTCGAGGCCACCGAGCTACGCTACGAGACCATCGCCAGCCACACCCTCTCCCTCGAATAGGGCACATCGCACCCGCCCTCGATGCGCTTTGCCCTGCTCAGCCCCCAAGGATGTGCCGAGCGCAGCAAAGCGCATCACACCCATGCGATATCGCAACCGCATCAATCCATCCCCAGCCCCACTCAGGCATAATGCGCAGCACCGCCTCATCTAGGTAGAGATGCAGCCATGGACACCCCTGCCCCGAACAGCGACAACGAGATGGAAGAGCTGGTGCTCAAAGAGAGCATCGTCAGCGCCACCGGCATGGACCCCGGCCGGTTGCAGATCGGCATCCGCGGCGACCCCTCCATGCGCGAGACCAGCATGAGCCGCCAGCGCTACGCCAGCGCCATCGACGGCGTGCTCGACCAGCTCCTGCCCAACCTGCAAGAGCTACTGCTCGGTCGCAGCACCCTGCGCGTCTACGTCGGCTTCAACAGCGGCGAGGTGCGTACCACCTCGATCTTCGACCCGCTGCGCGAAGAGGTGCACGAGGGGGTCAAGGTGGCCGACCACACCTACCTGGAGCGCCACTTCCCGCCGGTCGACTTCGACACCAAGGCACAGGCGATGCGCGACCTCTACGCCTACCTGCGCGGGAGCCGCCTCTACGACCTGCTACCGAGCTACTGGCGCAACATCATCACCAAGCGCGGCGAGCGCTGGCAGCCGATGGACCCGGCGCAGATCCCCGAGATCATCGCCTCGCTCAAGGTGCTGCGCGGCATGGAGGACTACTACCTGCGCAACGTCACCATCTGCATCGTGCAGGATGTGGTGCGCATGCAGTTCAACTGCGACGGCACACAGATCGTCTGCGCCGATGTCTACAAGCAGTTCATCGAGGACAACGTGCCGTAGACTCACCATTAGGGGTCCGAGCTTTCGCTTGCTCGTCCCTAAGGTTTGGACTCTGGCAGAGGGAGCGATGTCGCAGGAGGCGCACCATACAACCCATGCCAAAATGCTACTGCTTCGATGAGCGTGTCTTCAAAGCAGTTATCGACACAATGACCCCAGAGATTATCTTTTATATACCCTAACGCAGCACAAACACACGCAACCTGTTTTTTCTTATATCTCGAAAACTTAGAATATCCACTAGACGGAATCAGTACCAGCAGAAAGTCAAATACAAACGTATCTCCATCCTTGTTTAAAGATTCATTAAGTGCCAGTTCAATCAGACGTGGCATTACATGTCCTAGTGCCTCTTCCGTCAACAGAGGCAATGGCGTCCAGCAAGGTTGTCCTACCTCATCAGGACCCAGGGCTTCCATATCACACGACCTCATCGTTTCGTCATGTTCCGCACACTCTTCACAACAGGTGTGATTCGTAAAGTGTTCTGGCCGAACAAACGACTTAAATTCGTCGTATGCCGTTCGAACTATCATTTGTTTATTCATTTACATTCCTATCTATCCGTTTTCACCCGCTCCCAATCCAGCCCAAACTTCGTCAAATACTTCCTCAGCCTGTCCGCATCATTACTGCTCTTTCTACGTATGCGCGACACATCGAACAGCGCCCGCCCGGCGGCGGAGAGGTTGGCATGACGGCGACACTCCGCAACCACCGCCGCGAGCTGCATACGGTCGAAGCGATCCAGCCCCGCCAGCCCCTCCTCCCCCAGCAAATCGGCCAGATCCACCCCACCCACCGACGGCACAGGCGCGTGCCACTGCGTGCGCAGCCGCTCGATCTCCTCCAGCACATCGACCTCGGTGATCCGTCCCCCCTCTGCCAGGGTGGCGAGGCGCGTCACCGAGGCGGAGAGTTCACGGAAATTCCCCCGCCACTGCGCCTCGCCCGACTCGGCGTAGGCGAGGTAGCGCACCAGCGCCTGCTTATTGAAGCGCACCATGCGCCCCAGTTCACGCCCCTGGCGCTCCAGCTCGAAGCTGACGTTCGGAGCGATATCCTCGCGCCGCTCGGCGAGCCCCGGCAGGGGAAAAGTCCAGAGGTTGATGCGCGCGTAGAGGTCCTCTCGAAAGCGCCCCTCGGCCACGTCGCGCTGTAGGTCGCGACAGGTGCCAGCGATGAGCTGGAAGTCGCTCTCCACCTCGTGGTCCGAGCCGAGCGGGTAGAAGCGCTTCTCCTCGATCGCCTTGAGTAGCATCGCCTGCTCGTCGACGCCCAGGTCGCCGATCTCGTCGAGAAACAGCAGCCCGCCGTCGGCCTGACGCAGCAGCCCCGCCCGCTCGCCTACCGCGCCGGTGTAGGCCCCCTTGGTGTGGCCGAAGAGCGCCGCCATGCTCCCTTCGCCGTGCAGCGTGGCGCAGTTCACCTCGACGAAGGGGCCGTTCAACTGGTGGCGCTGACGCTTGAGCTGGTAGACCTGGCGGGCGAGGAACGACTTGCCCGCGCCGGTGGGCCCGAGCAGCAGCATCGGCGCGCGGGAGCGGGTGGCGACCCGCTCGATGGCGTCGATCAGGCGGTTGAACGCCGGGTTGAGCGTGGCGATACCCGACTTGAGCAGGCTCAGGTCCGCCGCGCGCTCCTCGGCGAAGCGCTGAGCCAGCAGGTCGTAGCGCGACAGGTCGAGGTCGATGGTACGCAGCTCGCCCCCCACACCCTTGCTCCCCCGCTGCGGTGGCGAACTCTGCAACAGCCGCGCGGGGAAGTAGCGCGCCTCGGTGAGGAGAAAGAGGCAGATCTGCGCCACGTGGGTGCCGGTGGTGATGTGCACCAGATACTCCTCGCGCTCGGTATCGAAGCTGTACCCGCGCACAAAGCCGTGCAGCGCCGCGTAGACCTGCTCGAAGTCCCACGGGTCGGCCAGCGGTAACGCCCTCGGCACCAGCTCGGTCTCCGGCGAGATGGAGGCGAGGTCGCGCTCGATACGGTCGAGCAGGCGCTGATGCTTGGGGTCGTAGAGCAGCTCCAGGCGGTCCACCACCCAATCCTCCTGCTGCGCCAGGGCGATGGTCGGGCGCCAACGCTCCCAACGCTTGGCGGTGCGCCCCTCGTCGAGCACGGTGCCGAGAAAGCCGATAACGACGCGTTGTTTCATTCGAGAGGGTCCTGAAATGCGATTAACCACGAAGGGCACGAAGAACACGAAGGTTTGTGAGTCGGTGGGCAAAGGCCCCGTAGCCCTCATGCAGCAATGCGGAATGCGGGAGAGCAAAGCCCCAATCCCCGGATTCCGCTGCGCTCCATCCGGGCTACGACCCACCACAATCGGATATGAGTTTATCAATTTTTCTAAACAAAGGCTTGTTTGCGCATCAGGCCGAATAACCACAGAACCGCCATAAATCATAAATCATCAATACTTTCATGGTGTTACAAATTACCTAAAAACTTGGCACGCCCCTCGCAATACCCTGTTCAACAACAACAGAGCGAGACAAGGAGCAGCGCCATGGCCAACCGAGCACTCTTCCCCGGCAAGGGCCGTCAAACCGCCACCGACACCCGTAACGAGGCTGGTGGTCGCGCTTACCGCCTGAGCCCCAAGCAGGCGCTGGCGCAGTACGCCGCCACCGGCTGCCTGAGCCACACCTACTACGCCGATGCACAGACCCAGCTCGACGAGGTGCTGCGCCTCTGCACGCAGGTGGAGCCCGCCTTCATCGCCCAGACCGCCATCTGGGCGCGGCGCGAGGGTCAGATGAAGGATATGCCCGCCCTGCTCACCGCCTACCTCGCGGTACGCGGCAAGGAGTGGCTGCCCGAGACCTTCGCCCAGGTGATCGACAACGGGCGCATGCTGCGCAACTTCGTGCAGATCCTGCGTAGCGGCGTGCTCGGTCGGCGCTCCCTCGGCAGCCTGCCCAAGCGGCTGGTGCAGCAGTGGCTGAACAACGCCAGCGAACAGCAGCTGCTGCACGCGGCGGTAGGCAACGCCCCCTCGCTGGCGGACGTGGTGAAGATGGTCCACCCCAAGCCCATCGAGGCGTGGCGCTCGGCCTTCTTCGCCTGGCTCATCGGCAAGCCCTATGTGGAGGCCGACCTGCCCGAGGCGGTGCGCGCCTTCGAGCGCTACAAGCGTGAGGGGGACGCAGGCGGCGAGCTGCCCGAGGTGCCCTTCCAACTGCTCACCGCCCAGCCGCTGAGCGACCAGGCGTGGGCACAGATCGCCCAGCGTGGCGGCTGGCAGATGGTGCGCATGAACCTCAACAGCTTCGCCCGTCACGGCGTCTACGCCCTCGACGGTATGGACAAGCAGGTGGCCGCCAAGCTGCGCAACCCGCGCGCCATCGCCAAGGCGCGGGTGCTGCCCTACCAGCTGCTCACCGCCTACAAGGCGGCCACCGAGCAGCCCAAGGTGGTGCGCGCTGCGCTGGCCGAGGCGATGCAGACGGCCCTGGCCAACGTGCCCGAGCTGAGTGGTCGCGTGGTGGTCTGCCCCGATGTTTCGGGGTCGATGAGCATGCCCGCCACCGGCTGGCGCAAGGGGGCGACCAGCGTCACCCGCTGCATCGACGTGGCGGCCCTGGTGGCGGCGGCGGTGCTGGAGCGCAACCCCACGGCGCGGGTGATGCCGTTTGACCTGGATGTGGTGAAGGTGGCGCTGGATGCGCGCAAGGGGGTACTGAAGAACGCCGACACGCTCTCGCGCATCCAGGGTGGCGGCACCGACATCAGCGCGCCGCTGCGCCAGTTGGTGAAGGAGAAGGCGGCGGTCGACCTGCTGATCCTGGTCTCGGACAACGAGTCATGGATGAGCAGCGGGCGCCATCGCAGCTCCGACACCCTGGCGGCGTGGGAGCAGCTCAAGGCCCTCAACCCCGGCGCACGGCTGGTCTGTCTCGACATCCAGCCCTACGCCACCACGCAGGCCCCGGAGCGCGCCGACATCCTCAACATCGGCGGCTTCAGTGACGCGGTGTTCGGGCTCATCGCCCTCTTCGCCCAGGGCAAGCTGCGCGCCGACCACTGGGTGGGCGTGATCGAGGCGGGCGGCGCACGCGTCGCCTAAACGGCAACAGAGAATGGGGCGGGCAATGGGGCCCACCCCGCGCGGCTAAGCCGCACGAATTCGGACGGGTTCCCTCTCGTTCCCACGCTCCGCGTGGGAACGCAGACCGGACGCGAACAGAGTACAGGCTCTCGTCGACCACGGTACACACTCCCACGCGGAGCGTGGGAGCGAGAAGAGAGCAACGATTTCGGGCGAATGCCTGTGGAACTACATTAACCTTTGGTCGCGGGTTCGAATCCCGCCACCCCTACCAATGGGGGTGTAGCTCAGCACGGTAGAGCAGAGACACGTTCCACACACCCTCGTCGCCCACCTTACACGCAGGCCCCGCCACGGCGGAGCCCAGATTACGGACGAATGCAGGCGGAACTACATCGCTGACACCGACGAGGTCGGGGGTTCGAGTCCCTCCGCCCCTACCAATGGGGGCGTAGCTCAGGGGTAGAGCACGACGTTTCGCCGCTCCTTGTCGTCCACCTTATTCAAGGTGTGCGGGCATCAACACCCGCACCAACAGCCGGTTCACCACCGAGAGCACAGAGAACACGGAGGTTTTCAGAGTAGAGAGAGCCATAGGGTGCGCTGAGGAACGAAGCGCACCGAACTCAAACAAACGGTGCGCCTCCTACGTCGGCACACCCTATCAACGGATAACCGACACAACACTTTCGGACGAATGCAGATGTGACTACATCCAGGACCCTGGAGAGCGGGTTCGAATCCCGCCCCCTAACTGGCAGCAGGGGGGTAGTTTATCGGTAGAACACAGGGATATTGATCACATCACCTCTTGTCGTCCACCTATTAGCCAGCGCAGCCGAAGTACGTAGGGTGCGCTGAGGAACGAAGCGCACCGCACCTGAACAAACGGTGCGCCTCCTGCGTCGACACAACGATTTCGGGCGAATGCCGATGTGACTACATCGAAAGGGGCCCTGGTGCGCGGGTTCGAATCCCGCTCCCGCTGGCAACAGTGGGGTAGCTCAGCCTGGTAGAGCTCAGGGTAAAGATGTCGCATCACTCCTTGTCGCCCACCTTATTACACACCCCGGCAGAGGGGCCACACGACACGGGCATGAAGGCGAAAAGGCGAGCCGCCGGTAAACGACACTTAGCCGGTGAAGGGTAAAACCGAGACCCTGTAGCTGTTCGATGAAATTTGAGGATGCAGGTGCTGGCTTCGTGAGGGGTCTGTCACTGGCGCGCGTTTTAGATCGGGCAGGCCCTGGAGTAATGCCCAGGGTAAGGGTTATTGCGGGTTCGAGTCCCGCCATGTCCACCAATTTTCCATCAGGAACGGGTTCGAGAAAAAGGAGAACCACCATGCACACCCACAACGTCATCCAGCAGGGCAACGGCCGTCCGATCAAGATGTGGACCCAAGGCGTCCCGGTCGACGAGAAGGCCAAACAGCAGCTGCTCAACACCGCCGGGATGCCCTTCGTCCACCCCTGGGTGGCGGTGATGCCCGACGTGCATGTGGGCCTCGGCGCCACCATCGGTTCGGTGATCCCCACCCGTGGCGCGATCATCCCCGCCGCCGTCGGCGTCGACCTCGGCTGCGGCATGATGGCGGTGCAGACCAGCCTCAGCGCCGCCGACCTGCCGGAGAACCTCGCGGCGCTACGTAGCGCCATCGAGCGCGCCGTGCCGCACGGGCGTAGCGTCAGTCGAAGCAAGCGCGACAGCGGCAGCTGGGGTGAGCCGCCCAAGGTGGTGGACGCGGCGTGGGCGCAGCTCGATGCGGGCTTCAACCACCTCACCGAGCTACAGCCGCGCCTGAAGAACAGCAACAGCCGCAAGCACCTCGGTACCCTCGGCACCGGCAACCACTTTATCGAGATCTGTCTCGACCAGGCGCAGCAGGTGTGGGTGATGCTCCACTCCGGCTCTCGCGGTGTGGGCCATGCCATCGGCAGCCGCTACATCGAGCTGGCCAAGCGTGAGATGGAGCGCTGGTACATCAACCTGCCGGACCACGACCTCGCCTACCTCCCCGAGGGGAGCCCGTTCTTTGGCGAGTACGTCTCGGCGGTGCACTGGGCACAGGAGTTCGCGCGCCTCAACCGCGAGCTGATGATGGAGGCGACGCTCCAGGCGCTGCACCAGGAGGTGCCCAAGCCCTTCAGCACCGACGCCATGGTGGTCAACTGCCACCACAACTACGTGCAGCAGGAGGAGCACTTCGGCGAGAAGCTCTGGGTCACGCGCAAGGGCGCGGTGCGTGCAGGCAAGGGTGATCTCGGTATCATCCCCGGCAGCATGGGCGCCAAGTCGTTCATCGTGCGCGGTAAGGGCAACGAGGAGAGCCTCTGCTCCTGCTCCCACGGCGCCGGTCGCCTGCTCTCACGCAACGAGGCCAAGCGCCGCTACACGGTAGCCGACCAGATCGCCGCCACCAGCGGGGTCGAGTGCCGTAAGGACCAAGAGGTGATCGACGAGATCCCCATGGCCTACAAGGACATCGACGCGGTGATGGCGGCACAATCCGAACTAGTCGAGGTGCTCCATACCCTCAAACAGGTACTCTGTGTAAAAGGCTGATAGAACCCGCAGCACCCCGCTGTCGGGTCAAACAAGGAAGCGAGATCATGACAGCGACAACGACTCACGACACCCTCCTCCATCCGGTGCCCGACACGGTACGCCAGCGCATCGACGCCGAGCTTGCGGCCATCGAAGTGGCGCACGGCGTCACCATCCTCTACGCCTGCGAGACCGGCTCGCGCGGCTGGGGCTTCGCCTCGCCCGACAGCGACTACGACGTGCGCTTCATCTACGTGCATCCACTCGACTGGTATCTGCGCGTCACCCCGACACGCGATGTGATCGAGCTGCCCATCGTCGACGAGCTGGACATCAACGGCTGGGAGCTGCGCAAGGCGCTCGGCCTGCTCGGGCGCGGCAACGCCACCCTGCAAGAGTGGCTCTCCTCGCCCATCGTCTATCGGCAGGACGAGGCCTTCGTCGCCGAGCTGAACGCGGTGGCCGGGGCGCTACATCGCCCCGAGCGCAGCTTTCACCACTACCTGCATATGGCCCGAGGCAACCACCGCAGCTACCTATTGGGCGAGCAGATCCGCCTGAAAAAGTACCTCTACGTGCTCAGACCACTGCTCGCCTGCCTCTGGGTCGAGCGCGGCCTCGGGCGTGTACCGATGCGCTTTGAGAACCTGGTGGGCGGGGTGGTCGGCGACGCCGAACTGCGTCAGGCCATCGACGCACTCTTGGCGTTTAAGCGCAGCGCGGGAGAGGCGGAATATGGTGAGCCCATCCCCGTCCTCGACAGCTTTCTCGCCGGTGAGCTTGAGCGCCTCGCAGAACAGGCGCCGAGCGCAGGTGCACCACCCGACTACGCGCCCCTCGACGCCCTGCTCTATCGGGGTGTCATGGCCAAGGAAAAATAAGGAAAAGTGAGATGACCGAACCACAGGCGATGATCACCCTCGACGGCAGCCAGGGCGAGGGCGGCGGCCAGGTGCTGCGCTCGGCCCTGAGCCTGGCGCTCATCACCGGTCGCCCCTTCACCATCGAGCAGATCCGTGCGCGCCGTTCGCGCCCCGGCCTGCTGCGCCAGCACCTCACGGCGGTGCAGGCGGCGGCGCACTTCTGCGACGCCGAGCTGGAAGGCGCCACCCCCGGCTCGCAGCGGCTACGCTTCGTGCCCGGCGCGGTACGCGGCGGCGAGGCACGCTTCGCCATCGGCAGCGCGGGCAGCACCGTGCTGGTGGCGCAGACGCTGATCCCGGCGCTGATGGCCGCCGGGGTCGAGGCGCGCGTCGAGCTGAGTGGCGGCACGCACAACACCCAGGCACCGACGGCGGACTACCTGACCCAGGTCTACCTGCCGCTGCTGCGACGCATGGGCGCCGATGTGGAGTTGGCGCTGCACCGCCACGGCTTCTACCCCGCCGGAGGCGGCGAGCTGACCCTGCACATCCGCCCGGCCACGGCGCTCAAGCCGTTGGTGCTGGAGACGCGCGGCGAGGTGCGTGAGCGGCGTGCCCGCGTGCTGCTCGCGGCGCTGCCACTAATCGTCGGCGAGCGAGAGCTGGAGACGCTGCTCGACCGTCTGCGCTGGCCGGTCGATGCGGGCCAGATCGAACCGCTGCCCAACGACCAAGGCCCGGGCAACACGCTCCAGGCGACCCTGGTGGCCGAGGGGCTGACCGAGCAGTTCTGCACCTTCGGCGAACGCGGCGTGCCCGCCGAGCGGGTGGCGCATCAGCTGGCGGGGATAGTGAACAAGCACCTGGCCCACGGTGCGCCGGTGGGCGTGCAGTTGGCCGACCAGCTGATGCTGCCACTGGCCCTCGCCGGTGGTCGCTACGTCACCGGCCCCTTGAGCGGACACAGCCTCACCAATCTGGAGACCATCGGCGCCTTCTTGCCCGGTCGACTCCAGCAAGAGGCACTAGAGCAGCGCTGCGTGCGTATCGTCAGCGAAATCCAAACGCCCACTCAGCTCAACTCGCGCACCAGCATGTTTACGTAAGCGCGGTGAGAGGCGGATCGAGTATGGTACACACCTCAGTATCCGACTCGGGAATCGACCTATGCTGGCAATGCAGCGACTCTCACTCGCCATCGGCCTCGCCCTGCTGCCCACGGCACAGGCCGAGGTCGTCACCGACGGCTCACTCGGTGCCGTCGAGCAGCTCTCGGGGGCGATGACCATCCCCGAGGCGCTCGGTCAGCGCCGGGGCGGGAATCTCTTCCACAGCTTTGCCAGCTTCAATATCGCCAGCGACGAGAGCGCCACCTTCACCGGCAGCGCCGACATCACCCATGTCATTGGGCGCGTCACCGGCGGCAGCGCCAGTGAGATCAACGGCGCGCTGCGCTCCGAGGTGGGCGGTGCCGACCTCATCCTGTTCAACCCCGCCGGGATCCTCATCGGCCCAGGGGCGAGCTTCGACGTACCCGGCGCGCTGCACCTCGGCACGGCAGACGAGCTGCGCCTGGCCGACGGCAGCCGCTTTAGCGCCAGCGACCCGACACCCCAGGCCACCCTCACCAGCGCCCCACCCGAGGCGTTCGGCTTTCTCGACCAAGGCGGCGGCAGCGGCCAGCTCAGCGTGCAGGGCGAGGAGTGGGACGAGAGCATCCGCTACGAGGCGTGCGACTGGGACGGCACCTGTGGCACCTATACCGACACCATCACCCACCGCACGAGTCACACCCTCGTTAGCGGCAGCAGCTTCACCCTGGCGGCGCGCGATCTGACCATCGACACCACAGGCTTCGCGGGCGAAGACCTTCAGGTGCAACTGGCCGCCGTGGGCAGCGCGGCGGGGAGCGTGGCACTCGGTGCAGGCGCGGTGCAGGTCGGGGACGACGGCACACTCACCATCACCAATCAGGCCACGTTCGACCTCAGCGGCGACGGCTCCGCGAATCTCGCACTACACGCGGCGGAAATGCGCCTCGACCAGGCCCACCTGAGTAGCGACAACGGCAGCGGCCTCGACGCCAGCGGCGAGATCCTCCTACGCGCCACGCAGCTCACCCTCGACCACGCCAGCAGCCTGAGTGTGAGCGACAGCGCATCCGGCAGCGCCCCGAGCCTACGCGTAGAGGCCGAACGGCTCTCTCTCGATCATGCTGCCAGTCTAGCGAGTCGCCTCAACGGTGGCAGCGGCGGTGGCAGTGTCACCATTACCGGCGGTGACCTGACGCTTCACAACTATGCCGCCATCGACACCAACGCACTCACTACTATCGCCCTCAGCGGCAACCTATGGATGGACGGCGAGAGCCGCATCACCACCAGCGCCACCTTCAGCACCCTCGACGCGGGCGACATCCTCCTCGCCGCCCAGAACCTGAACATGGAGGCCGCCACCATCAGCACCGCCGCGGGCTACAACAGCGGTCGTGGTGGTGATATTCGTATCACCCTGAGTGGCGACGCCACGCTCACCTACGGCGCGCAGATCAGCGCCTCGACCATCTCCGAGATCGGCACCGATGCGGGCAGCATCACCCTGGATGCTGCCAACCTACGCATCAGTGGCACTAACTTCGACTACGAGCAACTGCTCAACGAACGTGACCCCGAACGCATCGCCACCCCACCGTTGGAGCTGGTGGCCTCTGGCCTTCAGACCGCCGCCGGGCTCATCTACACCATGGGCTTCTTCGACGCCGCAGCGGGCGACATACTGATCAATCTGCACGGCGGTGAACTGCGCCTAGAAAACAACGGCGAGATCTCCAGCGCCAGCCACTTCGCAGGCCCCTCTGGCAACATCGAGATTCAGGCCGGCACCCTCATCATCGACCACGCCACCCTCAGCTCCGAAAACAACGCCATGGCCAACTTCATGGCCCCACCGCCCGACCCGAACGCACCCAATCCCCTCGACGGCGGCACCATCAGCCTCACCCTCGACCAGCGCCTCACCATGCAAGGCGGCACCATCACCACAGTGACCGCCTTCGATGGGGCCGGTGGCGACATCCTGATCACCGCCCCTCAAGCAACACTCGACTCTCGCGCCACCATCAACAGCTCTACCACCGCTTATCATGAAAATGCCGGCGATATCTACTTCGACATCGCCGAACACCTGCTACTTGATGGTGGCTCCACCATTCGCAGCGGCACCTATGGCGTTGGCTACAGCACCTTCGGTAACGGCAGCACCATCACCCTCGTCCTCGGCGGTGACCTCACCCTGCAAAACGCCAGCCGGATCGACGCAGAGAGCATCGGCGGCGGCAACGCGGGCACCCTCATCCTCAGTGCAGATAACCTCTACATCGACGGCCTCGACAGCGGCCTCTACACCAACAGCAGTGACGGCACCAGTTGGTACGGCACCTATACGGGCGGAACAGCGGGCGATATCCAGGTCGACCTGCGCGGCGACGCCCGGCTCAGCGCAGGTGGGCGCATCAGCAGCAGCGCCACCGTCGGCTCGGCCACACGCAACGATGACGACTGGGGCGCGGGCAACATCGCCATCAACGCACAACAGCTAGTGATCAGCGGTGTCGCCGATGATGGCGGGAACGCACACCCCAGCGGCATCTTCACCCTCGTCGCCCCCACCGACAACAGCCAAGCCAGCTACCGCCGCCCCGGCGACATCCAGATCCAGGTGGTCAATCTCACCCTCGACCAAGGCGCCACCATCAACAGCGAAAACCAATCAGGCCTGGCCAAACCCGACCTCGCCCAGCTCAGCAGCCTCAGCCTATCCGGCACGCAACTCCTGCTCGGCCAAGACGCCAGCATCACCAGCGCCGCCCTCGGCGACGCCCCCGCCAGCCCCATCGACATCCGCTTTGCCGGGCGCATCGAACTGGCCAACGCCGAGATCACCACCACAGCGGTCAACGGCAACGGCGGCGACATCTTCATCGACCCCGTGGTGATGCTTCTGCGCGACAGCCGCATCACCACCTCCGTGAGCGGCAGCAGCGGTAACGGCGGCGACATCCACCTCATCGCCGACCATCTGGTACTCGACGGCGGCTTCATCCAGGCCAACACCGCCGCCAGCGGTGCCAGCGGCGGCGAGATCACCCTCAACACACAGAGCCTCATCCCCTACGGCGGCCTCGTCAGCGTCGCCGACCCCGCACGCCAACCCTTCACCCCCGGCGTCAACGTCATCCAGGCCGCCGCCCCCAGCGGCGTGAACGGCATCATCACCATCACCGCCCCCGACCTCGACCTAGCCGGAGAACTAGCAGCACTGGAGACCCCCTACATGGACCCCGCCAGACTCTTTAGTGGCGGCTGTGCAGAGCGCGCAGGCACAGCGAGCCGCCTCGCCTGGGGTGGGCGTAGTGGCTTGCCTTGGAGTAGTGGGGCGCCGTTGTTGATGGTGCCGTGGGGTGAGCAGGGGGTGAGTGGCAAGGGTTGTCTGGAGGAGGTGAGCGGATAGCGCGGCTTTTGGCTTGGTGGTGTAGTGTCGGTTTAATTATGCTCTAAATGTGACATGTTTAGGTTGATGTCTGACATTTGATTAAGGGGCGGCCGCGTTATGCGGACGTCCCAGTGAGCGAAGCGAACGACTTGAACCAGTAGCTAGACATTGACTTATTCAAGTCTCAGCAATTTTTCAAGTGTTCTTTTCATCCCGCTGCGCAATCTTGGGCGATATGCAGGGATAGCAGTAATAACACCCAGCCATTGGCCCAAAAACTCCCTATCATTTCTTAGCACAGCTCGCTCCTTGGCCCAACGTCGCTGAAACTCTCTTTCTGAATTCCTAAGCCTGTATAACTCGCCATTACACTTATGACATAAGGTTCGCCGACGCCAAATGTACTGCTTCTTGACCTCATAGGTGACCTTTTGTTCCTCAGCTGTGAAGACAGCAAGCACGCCACACTTCATGCAGCAATACGAAATATCCTCATACTCGGATTTTTTATAATAAAATGCGTACGACTGTTTGCTAGATGCAGACCATTGCTCTCTATCAATAGGGCAGCTCATATGGCCATTCCATTTATTTAACGCCAACAGCAGAGTAAAAATATAGCGCCAGCGAAATGTTTTTCCTTCTAGCTGTACTTGTTAATCGTTGTTTGTAAGTTTTTTAATTGCATTTTTCGCCTCTTGACTTACCCACCTATCTTTATGTCCAATTAATTTTTCAATTTTTGCTTCAGCGACGCCAAGCTTCCCAAGTGCCAGGCAAATTTCGGCTCTTTCGCGGGTCGAGTGGGTAATCCATAGCGTTCGTTAGCCAGTATGAGCACAAGATGTTGTAGCAAAGGGTGATGCCGGTAGGTGCTTCAACTTCCCTGCGATCAGGTAGGCGACGACGATATAGTTCTCTGCCCTACGAAAGCCTCTTGCTCGGGCCTTGGCTGCCTGCAACAGGGAATTGAGCCCCTCAGCCAAACCATTGCTATAACGTTCATCGAAGTGCGTGAGGATACCGTCGAGATGTGTGAGGATCGTGGTCGCCAACCGTTTGAACGGTTCGAGCCGACAACGTCTCGCCCAGCTATACCAATCCATGAACTGCGCGCG
>QKED01000010.1 GCA_003252455.1 Gammaproteobacteria bacterium | reverse complement strand
AGGAGACCTTCCACCGCGCCGACGGAACCCCCTTTCCGGTGGAGGTGTGGGCCCACCCACAGCGGCTTGATGGCGAGATCATCGGGCGCGTGGTCACCTTCATCGAGATCAGCGCACGCAAGGCGGACCGCGAACGGCTGCTGCAGTCCGCCGCGGTGTTCCGCAGCACCGGTGAGGCGGTGGCCATCACCGACACCGAACTGCACCTGGTGGCGGTCAATCAGGCCTACGAGGAGATCACCGGCTACAGCGACCACGAGGTACTCGGCAAGCGTCCCGGCATCCTCGCCTCCGGGCGTCACGCCAAGGCGTTCTACCAGGCGATGTGGGCCACCATCAAGCGCGATGGGGGGTGGCAGGGGGAGATCTGGAACCGACGCAAGAGCGGCGAGATCTTCCCCGCCTGGCTGACCATCAGCGAGGTGCGCGACCCCCAAGGCAAGGTGGTCAACTATGTCGGCGTCTTCTCCGACATCAGCCGCCTCAAGCAGACCCAGCAGGAGCTGGCGCGTCTCGCCCATCACGACCCCCTCACCGGTCTGCCCAACCGCCTGCTGTTCAGCGCCCGGTTGGAGCATGCCATGGCCCGTGTCGACCGCGACGGTGGGCGTCTGGCACTCTTCTTCATCGACCTCGACCGCTTCAAGCTGGTCAACGACTCCCTCGGTCACCTGGTGGGCGACGAGCTACTCAAGCTGGTCACCGAGCGCCTCTCCACCCTGCTGCGCGAGGAGGACACCTTCGCCCGCGTCGGTGGCGACGAGTACACCCTGATCCAGGAGCGCATCCGCGACGACCACCAGGCCTCACAACTGGCCGAGCGCCTGCTCGCCGCCATGGTCGAACCGTTCGTGGTGAGTGGTCACGAGCTGCACCTGGGGGCGAGTATCGGTATCAGCCTCTACCCGGACGACGCCGACACCCCGGACGAGCTGCTGCGCAACGCCGACGCGGCCATGTACCGCGCCAAGCAGGGGGGACGCAACGGCTACCACTTCTACACCGAGGAGCTGACCCGTCAGGCGCTCAGCCGCGTGCAGCTCGAAAGCGAGCTGCACCACGCCCTGGCCAACGGCGAACTGGAGCTCTACTACCAACCGCAGACCGACCTGCACGACGACGACCACGTCGGGGTCGAGGCGCTGGTACGTTGGCACCACCCCAGACACGGCCTACTCGGGCCCGACGCCTTCATCCCGTTGGCCGAGGAGAGCACGCTGATCCTCGAACTGGGGCGCGAGGTGCTACGCCTCGCCTGCCTACAGGGGGTGGAGTGGCTACAGCGCGGCATCGACTTCGGTAGCATCGCGGTCAATGTCTCCGGGCGTCAGCTCTACCACCCCAGCTTCCTCGAGGAGCTGGACCAGCTGATCCGCGACGCCGGCCTGCCGCCGGAATACCTGGAGCTGGAGATCACCGAAAGCGTAGTGATGTCGCGCACCGAGGAGGTGATCGGCCTGCTCGGCCAACTGCGTGCACGCGGCATGGGCATCGCCGTCGACGACTTCGGTACCGGCTACTCCTCCCTCGCCTACCTCAAACACCTACCGCTGACCAAGCTGAAGATCGACCGCAGCTTTATCGACGAGGTGCAGAGCGACGAAAACGACCGCGCCATCGCCGCCGCCATCATCGCCCTCGGCGCCAGCCTGGGCTACACCGTGGTGGCCGAAGGGGTGGAGACCGAGGCGCAGCGCAACACCCTACACGCCCTCGGCTGCCGCCAGGCGCAGGGCTTTCTCTACAGCCACCCGGTGCCCGCCGCCCAGCTGGAGCGCTACCTCACGGTAGACTGAAGTGGGCGATGTCGAGGTGCGCCGCCAGGGTCTCCACCAACTGACGCAGGTCGAGCCCCTCGAACACCTCCACCAACGGGTCGCCGGGGGTGTGCGGGTACTCCAGATGCAGGCCGTAGCGCCCCGGCTCCTGCCCGTAAAGATAGAGAAAGGCGAAGGTGGCCGGGTCGTCGGGGCTGCACAGGCCGATCGCCTCGGGCTGCTCCGGCCAGTGGTCGAGCAGGCGAAAACTCTCCGCCCCCAACAACCCCTGCAGGCGCAGCAGTAGGCGCTTCAGCGCCGGGCTCTTACGCAACTGCCAGGGATTCATGCACGCACCACCCCGCGCATCCTCTCACCAGCGTCGCCCCACACCCACTCCCACATAGTTCATCTCCAGCGCCTGTCGTCCCTCGGTTATGGGGTCGAACTCGCCATGACTCGACCAGTGGCGGCCACTGAGCGCCAACTGTACCGTGCCGAGGGGCAGGATCAGGTCGGCCCCGGCGTACCAACCCAGGGTGTGACTACGCGCGTCGCTGCGTACCGGCAGCCCCCACTGTGAACCGGTGACCGTCAGCTGGTGGGCATAGAGGCCGGGGCCGGCGGCCAGGGCCAGGCGCAGCGGCCACGCCTCGGGGGTGGCGTAGCGCAGCCCCGCCGTGAGCTGGGCCGAGGTGAGCGACATGCGTCCGTCGACCTGGGTGAAACCAGACGCGGGGACGGTGCTGTCGAAGCGTCGATCGAGCAGCCAGAGCTCCAGCGCCACCGAGACCCCGCGCGCTGGGGCGAGCCCCGGCCAGGGGCCGTAGAGGCCGAGACCGAGGCTAAAGTTGTGCCCCTCGTGGCGTAGCGTCTGGCCCTGCACCACGCGGGTGGAGACGCCGCCGTGCAGCAAAGACTCACCCGCCTGCGGCGTGGTGTCGGCCCATGCCCCGCTACAGAGCAGGCCGAAGACGAGTGACAGTCGGGGTCTCACCGTATCTCGCCCGAGGGGTCGGTGCCGAGCAGCGGGGCCCCGCTCAGGTCGAGCAAGCGACTGTAGGCGCGGTAGAGGTCGCGGATGTTACGCACATAGGTGACCGGCTCTTCGCCGCGCACATAGCCATAACGCGCCTGCTTGGCGTACTCCCGCTGGCCGAGCAAAAGCATCGCCTGCTCCACATGGCCGAACCATTGATTGGCGTCCCACCCCTGCCGCTGCGCCAAGCGGCGGGCGTCTTGGACGTGCCCGGCACCGGCGTTGTAGGCGGCCAGACTGAACCAGATGCGCTCGGCCAGGGGCAGGCTATCCTCGAACCGCTCCCGCACCCAGGCGAGGTAGGCGACACCGGCACGCACCCCGTTCTCGGGTTTGCCCAACTCTTTCACCCCCAGCTCCTTGGCGGTGTTCGGCATCACCTGCAGCAGCCCCTTGGCGCCGACCCAGGATTTGGCCGCCGGGTCGAAGCGGCTCTCCTGAAACGCCTGGGCGAGGATCAGCCGCCAGTCGAAGTCGTGCTTGTCGGCCTCCTGACGGAACAGCTCATCGTAGGGGGAGATGCGCCCCTCGGCATCGAGCCCGGCCAGACCCTCCTTGGCACGCTGGATGTTGCGCGGGTTGTCGAAGTACTTCTTGTAGGTGATGTTGTAGAAGGTGCCGCGATACATCTGTGCATGGAAGGCGTTGACCGCCGCCAGTAGCTCGGGGTTGTCGGCACGAACGGCCCACGCCTGCCCCTGCTCAGGGCCCAGGGCGAAGGGGCTGCGCAGGTCGTCGCGGTAGTTCTGCTCGATGGCCACCAGGTGGCTGTCGGCGAGGGTCAGGTCGTACTCGCCACTCGCCACCCTGGCCATCACCTGTTCGGTCTCCAGCGTCTCGGGGACCGCCTCGATGTGCAGCGCCACGCCCTGTGCCTGTAACGCCTCCAGGGTCTGCCGATAGCTGCTGGAGGGACGCACCCAGAGGCTGCGCCCGGCCAACTGCTCGGGCCGCTCGATGGGGTCGTCGGCGCGCGCCACCAACCGCTCCTCCGAGTAGAGGTAAGGGCGGGAGAAGGCGATACCCCGCCCCTCGCGCTCGGCGGTGGGGGTGAGTGAGGCGGCGGCCAGGTCGCCCTCCCCGGCGAGCAGCTTGTCGAACAGTGCGGCGTGGTCCTCGACCACCACCACCTCCAAGAGTAACCCCTGTTGCTCAGCGAAGCGCTTTACCAGCTCGTACTCGAAGCCGAGCAGCTCCCCACGCAGCAGGTAGTAACTGGCGCTGTTGTTGTGGGTCAGCAGGCGCAGGGTGCCGCGCGCCTTGATTGCCGTCAGGTCGGCGGTGGAGGGGGCATGCCCCGCGCCGAGGAAGTGGTGCTCAGTGAGGAAGCGATTGAGCTCGGCGAGCAGCGTCTCGTCGCCCTTGCGTAGCGCCCAGGCGATGGCACTCAACTCGCTCACCGCGAGGCCGCTCTGCAGGTCGTCGCGCAGCGGTAACTCCACCTCCAGCAGGTTGCTGTCCTCGATGGTGAGGTCGACCTCACCCGCCGCGACCTGATCCAGCACACCGGTGGTGTCGAGGTCGGGCGGCAGCTCCACCAACTGCAGGTCTGGGACCTTTTGCTGTAACTCCAGGGCCGTGGCGTAGAAGGCGGTGGCGCTCTGAACCCCCAGACGCAGACCCGCCAGCTCGGCGATACGCTGTGGGGGTGTGGCCCCGGCACGCAGCACCAGTTGTTGACGGCTGTAGGCCACCGGCAGGGTGAAGTCGACCTGCTCTCGCCGCTCAGGGGTGATGGTGAGATTGGCCAACACCAGGTCGCCACGTCCCTGCACCAGGGCTGGCAGGAGGTCGGCGAACTCATCCAGATAGGTGAGTTGTAGCTCGCGGCCGACACCCTGGGCAAACTGCTCGACCAGCTCACGCTCCAGGTAGAGGGGGTTGCCCTGGCGCGGTAGCCGCTCCGGGTCTGCGCGCTGGAGCAGGACGCGCAGGGGCGGTGGGGGCGGTGCGGCATCCCCCGGTGCGACCCGAGCGGTGGCGGCGGGGGCAGGTGACTCGTCACTGCATCCGAACAGCAGCAGGGTGGCCGCGGCGACCAGTATGGTCAGCACCCCATCGATTCGACCAAGTCGCATTCTGCCCCCTCATAGTGGTATCCGGCTCAGAGTGAAGGTAACCCCTGGCCACACCCAGGCCAATACCCCCATGGGCAAGGCATGCTCGCTGTCGCCACAGGGTGGGCAGCGGCCCCGGGTGGCTGGGGCGTGACGGCAACGAAAAAGGCGGTACGTGTCACCACGTACCGCCCACTCCCGAGCGAACCGACCGAGCGCCAGTACCGCCTCAGAAGCGCCCTACTCGCTCGGGGCTGGCGCCGTAGGCGCGCGCCTCGGGATTCCCGGGGAAGGGCAGCTTCTGCAGGTCGAGGCCCATGCGCGGGGCGAAGTTGCTGATCTCCATCTTCTTACCCTGCAAGCTCATACCGAGCATGCCACGCAGGTCGTTGGTGCTGGAGGTGTTGGCGGTCACCGAGTTGCTGTTGCCGAAACCCGGCTTGACCAACGCCAC
>QKED01000030.1 GCA_003252455.1 Gammaproteobacteria bacterium | reverse complement strand
CTCAATCAGTGGCGCATCTTCAGCTGGTAGAGAGGGCGAGGGGAGATACGCCGAAGGGGCGCGGGGAGCGGTAGACAGATAAATATTGAGGAGGGCAGGGCGCCCTCGACCGGGCGGGGCCCGGTCGAATCTGCGGTGCACGAAGTCGAGGAGAGGCTGGTGCCTCAGTCGTACATCCGCTCGTTGCGCCAGTTGCGGTAGCGGTTGGGGCGGAAGCTGTTGCCCCCGAGCACAGACTGCTCGTACTCGCTGCGGAACTGGATGGCCGTCTTCAGGGTGTGCTCCTCCATCTCGGCGGTCACCTCTTTCAGCGGACCGGCGGAGAAGCTCTTGTTGCGCGGCTTGCCGCGTTCCATCCAAAAGACCTGATAGACCACGTACTGCGTGCCCTTGCGCTTGTCGTTCTTGATCACGCGCGAGACGCCCGCCACGCGGGTGCTGTGGTTGTTGGATTGGGGGCCACGGAAACGGGTACGCTCCTTGGCGGCCTGCGCGAGCTTCTCGTCTCGCCACTCGACGGCTGCGCGGAGGGATTTACGCCGACCACCGTGTTTACGGTGGGAGAAATAACGGCTGTGTTCGGTGCCGTTGATCACGACGCGTACCTGGTAACCCCATTGGTCGGGTTCGGTAATGTTTTTGTATCTGGCCATGCTCTGTTGCTCGGTTCGGAGGATGAGTTGCTTGGGTCTGGGTCAGCTCAAGCTTAGTTCATTTTTGTAGGTAATTTACTATAGATTGCGTACGCTATC
Source organism: Gammaproteobacteria bacterium (assembly GCA_003252455.1). Classification (GTDB taxonomy): domain Bacteria; phylum Pseudomonadota; class Gammaproteobacteria; order Thiohalomonadales; family Thiohalomonadaceae; genus SZUA-467. The sequence goes on along the minus strand of QKED01000030.1, from coordinate 18,665 downwards.
TAGCGAATGATGAAAAGTTGGGAAAATTTCAGTGAGATATGTCACGTGTTAGGTCCGATAATAGAGGATTCTAGCCCGCTCGCGGGTCGTCGCCTAGGCTGCTCCGTTATCATGAAAATAGACGACTGTCGGCGGCTAGCATAATGTTTTCCTTAGATAAGTTGACCTCCAGACTGGATGCAGTGAGTGAGTGGATCGGGCGTACCATCGCCTGGTTAACACTAGGAATGGTTCTCGTTACCCTGCTAATCGTGGCGCTGCGCTATTTATTCAACAGCGGCTCCATCGCCCTGCAAGAAACTGTGATCTACATGCATGCAGCCGTCTTCATGCTGGCGATGGGCTATACCCTGCGCCACGATGGCCATGTGCGCGTGGACCTCATCTACAACCGCCTCGGCCCCAAGGGGCAGGCCCTGGTCGACCTGCTCGGGACCCTGTTGCTGCTCATCCCCTTCGCACTCTTCATCATCTGGGTGAGCTGGGGCTATGTGGCCAATAGTTGGGCCCTGCTGGAGGGGTCGCGCGAGACCGGTGGACTGCCCCTGGTCTGGCTGCTCAAGGGGGTCATCCCGTTGATGGGGGTGCTGTTGATCACTCAAGGGGTGAGTCAGGCGCTCCGGGCGTGGCAGGTGCTGCGCAACCACCCGGAGTCGGCCCCCCTGCACGAGATGGACCGGGAGCTGTGAGATGAGCGAGTGGCTCCCCCTGCTGATGTTCCTGATGGTCGGCCTGGTGCTCCTGGCCGGCTACCCCGTGGCCCTCTCCCTGGGGGGGACCGCGTTGCTCTTCGCCCTCGCTGGCGAGGCGGGTGGGGTGTTCGACGGCGCCCTGCTCCACGCACTCCCGAATCGCCTGTTCGGTGTGATGACCAATGAGACCCTGCTCGCCGTGCCCCTGTTCATCTTCATGGGGGTGATGTTGGAGCGCTCACGTGTCGCCGAGTCACTGCTCGACACCATGGCGGCGCTGTTCGGTGGCCTGCGTGGTGGGCTCGGCATTTCGGTGGTGGTGGTGGGGATGCTGTTGGCGGCGAGTACCGGCATCGTCGGCGCCACCGTGGTGACCATGGGGCTGCTCTCGTTGCCGACCATGATCAAGCGCGGATACGACCCGGCCCTGGCCTGCGGCACCATCTGCGCCTCCGGTACCCTGGGGCAGATCATCCCCCCCTCCATCATCCTCATCCTGCTCGGTGACGTACTCTCTGCCGCCTACCAGCAGGCGCAGCTGAAGATGGGCAACTACTCCCCCGAGCCCCTCTCGGTGGGCGACCTGTTCGCTGGTGCACTCTTCCCCGGCCTGTTGTTGGTACTGCTCTATATCGCCTGGCTGCTCCTGGTGGCCTGGTTCAAGCCCCAGGCGATGCCGCCACAACCGGTCGAGCTGCGCGCGGGGCGGGGCAGCCTATGGCGCGACGTGCTCACCGTGCTCGCCCCGCCACTGCTACTGATCCTCGCCGTGCTCGGCTCCATCCTCGCCGGGCTCGCCACCCCGACCGAGGCCGCATCGGTCGGGGCCAGCGGCGCCATGTTGCTCGCCCTCTGGCGCCGTGAACTGACCCTGGCGGTGTTGCAGGAGGTGATGCGCACCACCACCCGCGTCACCAGCATGGTGTTCCTCATCTTCATCGGAGCCTCGCTCTTCTCCCTGGTGTTTCGTGGCTTTGGTGGCGACCTGCTGGTGGAGGGACTGCTCAGCGACCTACCCGGTGGCGCCTTTGGTGCCATGCTGTTGGTGATGGGGGTGATGTTCCTGCTCGGCTTCATCCTCGACTTTATCGAGATCACCTTCGTGGTGGTGCCCATCGTCGCGCCGATCCTGCTGGCCATGGGGCTCGACCCGGTGTGGCTCGGGGTGATGATCGCCATCAACCTGCAGACCTCGTTCCTCACCCCCCCCTTCGGCTTCGCGCTCTTCTACCTGCGCGGCGTGGCCCCGGCCGAGGTGACCACGCTGCAGATCTATCGCGGCGTGGTCCCCTTCATCCTCATCCAGCTGCTGGCCCTCGGCGCCCTGGCGCTCTGGCCCGAGTTGGCCACCTGGCTACCCCGGCAGCTCTACACCCCCTAGCGGCAGATTGCGGTACGTAAAGTCCCTGTATCATTTCCCCACCGGTTTCGGTTCAATAGCGATATTTATCACATACTTCGTAACATATCGCCCGAGGCGCTCAGCGGGTCGCGCTGTCCGCCCGGTCTGTGCCGATAAGGCCTAAGGACCTGAGCATGCCCAACTACTGTATCGCCGTGGATTCGGCCTGCGACCTGCCACACCCGTTTATCGTCGCGAACAACGTCAAGGTACTACCTATCACGGTGTTGATCGACGGGCAGATCTTCCGCGATTTTCGCGACCCCAAGACCACCCTCGATTTCTACGCCTACTATGGCAACCACAAGGATGGCCTGGTGCAGACCAGCCCGCTGACGGTGGACGAGATGAGCACCATCCTCGAAGAGGAGCTGCTGCACCACTACGACGGCACCCAGGTGATCACCATCAACGCCGAGCGCAGCAAGATCTACGACAACGTCCGCGAAGCGGCGCTGATCAAGCTGCCCAAGCTCAAGGCGCTGCACCGCGACGTGACCGGCTCCAGCCAGTTTCGCCTGCGCGTGTTCAACAGCACCACCATGTTTACCGGCCAGGCGATCATCGCCCACGAGGCGGTACGCCTGCTGCGCGACGAGGGGCTGGAGCTGGAGCGGCTGGAGCCGCGCCTCGCCGCCCTGGCCGACCAGGTCTACGCCTATGTCGTACCGCGTGACCTCTATTACCTGCACGCGCGTGCCCGTGAGAAGGGCGACAACAGCGTCGGTTGGTTCAGCTACAAGGTGGGCAACCTGCTCAACGTCAAGCCGGTGGTGCAGTGCTATCGCGGTGTCACCGAACCCGCGTTCAAGGCCGCCGGCTTCGATGCCGCCCTGCAGCGCCTCTTTGCCCGCACCCTGGAGGCGATCGACCAGGGGCTCGTCACCCCACTGGTGGCCATGAGCTATGGGGGTGACCTGGAGGAGATCCGCGCCAATAGTCACTATATCGACTTCGTCAACGCCGCCCAGGCGCGCGGGGTCGACCTGCTGCTCAGCCTGATGAGCACCACGGCCGCGGTGAACGTCGGGCCACGCGCCTTCTCCCTTGCCTTCGCCCAACGAGGCTAGTGCACGCCTTTTGTGCGGGGCGTGCTTGACGCCCTCCCGGGGCTGTGGCCTGATGGCCGGTCAGCGCCCGGCGCTAACGGCCCCGCACAAAGCATGGAGACGCCCATGGAGCCCTTTCTTCACGCCCTGATTGCCCTCCCCACCGGCCTCTACTCGGCCCTGCTGGCGCTGGTGCTGATCTACTGGCTCTTCGTCATCCTCGGCTTCTTCGACATCGACCTGTTCGGGGCCGACATCGACCTGGAGGGTGCCCCCCTGTGGCGTGGCGACACCCTCGCCGGGATGATGGCCGCCCTCGGCCTCACCGGGGTGCCCATCGCCATCATCTTCAGCTTTGTCGTGCTCATCGCCTGGTTGCTCAGCCTGCTGGCCAACCTCTACCTGCTGCCCTGGCTGCCGGGCCCGTTCGGCGGCATGGCCGGTTTGGCGGTCGGCATCGCCGCCTTCGTCATCGCCCTGCCGCTGGCCGGGCGTGCCGTCGTGCCACTGCGCCCGTTTTTCGCCGTGCACGGCGCCGACAGCAAACAGACACTGGTGGGTAAACTCTGTACCCTCACCTCCGGCAGCGTCGGCCAGACGCATGGACAGGCGCGCTATGAACAGGGCGGTAACGACCTCATCCTCAGCGTCACCTGCCATATCGAGGAGAACGGCCTCAAGCGTGGCGACCCCCTGCTCATCATCGACTACGACTCCGCCGCCGACACTTATGCGGTGGCCCCCTACGACGGACCCTAAAACTCAAGGAGACCCGCAATGAGTTCCATCTGGTATGTGATCCTGAGCGTGCTCGGCATCCTCGTCTTCATCGTCGGCGGTATCGCCCTGCTGGTATTCATGTTCCACAAGAAGGTGGAACAAGGTAAGGCGCTCATCGTCAACACTATGCGCAAGGAGCCGGTGGTCACCTTCACCGGCATGGTCGTCTACCCGGTGATCCACAAGGCCGAGGTGATGGAGATCTCGCTCAAGACCATCGAGATCGACCGTCGCGGCAAGGAGGGGCTGATCTGCTCCGACAACATCCGCGCCGACATCCGCGTCTCCTTCTTCGTGCGTGTGAACAAGACCCAGGAGGACGTGCTCAAGGTGGCCCAGGCCATCGGCTGCGCCCGCGCCTCCGACCAGTCGACCCTCGAAGAGCTGTTCAACGCCAAGTTCTCCGAGGCGCTGAAGACCGTCGGCAAGCAGATGGACTTCGAGGACCTGTACAAGGAGCGCGACAGCTTCCGCGACCAGATCATCGCCCTCATCGGCAAGGACCTGAACGGCTACGTGCTCGAAGACGCCGCCATCGACTACCTGGAGCAGACCCCCCTCTCCAGCCTCGACCCGAAGAACATCCTCGACGCCCAGGGCATCCGCAAGATCACCCAGCTCACCGCCACGCAGAACATCCAGACCAACGAGATCGCCCGCGACGAAGAGATGCAGATCAAGAAGAAGGATGTGCAGGCGCGTGAGGCGATCCTGGAGCTCGAACGCCAGCAGGCGGACGCCGAGGCGAAGCAGCAGCGCGAGATCGAATCCCTGCGCGCCCGCGAAGAGGCCGAGACCGAGAAGGTGCGCAGCGAGGAGCGCCTGCGCTCCGAGCAGGCGCGCATCAAGACCGACGAGTCCCTCGCGGTGATGGAGGAGAACAAGCTGCGCGAGACCGAGGTGGCGGCGCAGAACCGCGCCCGCGCCGTGGCCATCGAGGTGGAGAAGGTCGAGCGCGCCCGCGCCCTGGAGGCGATCGCCCGCGAACGCGAGGTGGAGCTGCAGCGCATCGCCAAGGAGAAGGCGCTGGAGGAGGAGAAGAAGGCCATCGCCGAGGTGATCCGCGAGCGTACCGCCGTGGACAAGACCGTGGCCGAGGAGGAGGAGCGCATCAAGGAGCTGCGCATCGTCTCCGAGGCGGACCGCAGCCGCAAGGCCAAGGTGATCGAGGCCGAGGCCGCCGCGCAGCAGAACCTGGTCGAGTCGATCAAGGCAGCCGAGGCCGCCGAGGAGGCCGCCAAGCACAAGGCCCGTGAGCAGCTCACCCTGGCCGAGGCCGAGCTGGCCGCCGCCGACAAGCTGGCCGCCGCCAAGATCCGCATCGCCGAGGGCACCCAGGCCGAGGCCGCCGCGCATGGCCTTGCTGCCGCCCGCGTGAAAGAGGCGAGTGCCGTCGCCCTGGAGAAAGAGGGCACCGCCCAGGCGCGCGTGCTGCGCGAGCAGAAGCAGGCCGAGGCCGAGGGCGAGGAGCAGATCGGCATGGCGCGGGTCAAGGTGCTGGAGAGCGAGACCGCCGCGATGGAGCAGATGGGCGACCGTGGCGAGGCCTACGAGCAGTTCCGCATGAAGCTCGAACACGTGCGCGCCCTGCAGGGCGAGGCGCTGCTCACCCAGCGCGCCGTGGCCGAGCAGCAGGCCCAGCTCCTCGGCAGCGCACTGAAGAACGCCAAGTTCGAGATCATCGGCGGCGACGGCGCCTTCTTCGACCGCTTCGTCAAGGCGGTCTCGGTCACCAAGTCGCTCGACGGCTTCCTGGAGAAGGGCGACACCGCCAAGCAGATCTTCGGTGACTACATCGACGGCGACGCCAGCCTGCGCCAGGACCTGAAGGACGTGCTGACCAACCCGGCCATCGACGCCGAGGCAGCGAAGAACCTTACCCTCACCGCCTTCCTCGGCAAGCTGATGCAGGGCTCTGATGGGGATGAGAAGGCCAAGGTGGAGCGCCTGCTCGCCGCGGCCAAGCAGCTCGGCCTGGAGTAACTCCTGGAGTACACGCCTCGGCGTGTACTCCACTTCGCGATAAACACCGACCGGATCGCACTCCGTACGGGAGATACCGATGCCCGACCTCAGCCACGCGGTGCGCTTCACCGTCGCCGACTACCTCGGTTGGCCCGGTTCGCCCGACTGCGAGCTGGTCGACGGGGTGCAATCCACTCTCCCCTTCACGCAGGAGGTGCGTCATCAGGAGGTGGTGTTCGCCATCTATCAGCACTTTCTCGGTCTGCAGTTGGCCACGGACGGCCCGCTGTCGACGGCCTATATCGGCCTGGGACCGGTGGAGCTGGTGCTCGGCGAGGCGACCCTGCTGCAACCCGACCTGATCGTCGACCGCCGACGCGACAGGGTGCGCGACGGACGCTACTTCGACGGGGCCCCGGAACTGGTGGTCGAGGTGCTCGGCAGCGCCACCGCCGTGCGCGACCTGGGGGTGAAGCTGGAGCTCTACGAACAGTTCGGCGTGCAGGAGTATCTGGTAGTCGACCCCCACAACAACTACCTCGCCCACCACCGGCTCGTGGCAGGGCGTTATCCGCGTCCGATGCTCTTCACCCCGGACACGCCCCTCGAACTGGCGCTGCTCCCCGGTCTGCCCCAGGCCATCCACGCCTGGTTTGGTCAGCGAGAAGAGAGCGGGATCGAGATATGAGCCAGCACCGTAGCCCGGATAGGCGCAGCGCCATCCGGGGTCACGCTCAGGAGGCCACCCATGTGCGCACACGAAGCGCTAGCTGAAGGACGGTATACCGTCGCCGACTATCTGAGCGGGAAGGACGAGACCCCGCGCGAGGTGATCAATGGAGTGATTTTGCCCTCTTTTCCGACACCCTCCATTCGTCACCAATTGAGGGTTGGACGGATCGCCGTCTCACTCGACCTCGCCCTCCGGCGGATGGGCCGAGTCTGCGAGGTTTTAATAGGGCCAGTCGATGTTGTGTTCGACGAATCTACAGTCGTCCAACCAGACATACTCGTGAGCTGCGACCCGTCGCGTAGGGTCAACGGCCAATATCACGCGGGTGCCCCCAACCTCGTCATCGAGATCCTCTCCCCCGGCAGCGCCACACGCGACAGGCGCGACAAACTCGCCCTCTACGAGCGCTTCGGTGTACCCGACTACCTCATCGTCGACCCGCTGGAGAACTACATCGAGCACTACCGGCTGGAGGAGGGGCGTTACCCCCGTCCCGCGATCTTCGGCCAAGGCGACGAGCTGACTCTGCCGCTCTGCCCCGAGCAACCCTTCGCGGTCAGCGCGTGGCTGGAGCTGCCTGACACGGAGTCCACCGAGTGAGCCATAGCCTCCACGCCCGTCCTACGCGGGCACTAATTCTTTCACCCACTCGGCCTCCGCGGAGACCTAATCCATGACCGACGCCAACAACACCGAGCCCACCCTCGACCAGGACGGCGCCTACGAACTCCTGAGCCAGCGCCTCACCACCCAGGGCGGCGAGCTGGCCAAGCTCGCCAGCGGCCTCAACGAAAAGCGCCTCAAACTCTTCGGCGGTACGGAGCTGGCGGTCACCGGTGCCCTGCGCCTGCGCACCGAGAACAACTGCGTGCCACGCGACATGGTGCAGGTGGGCGGGCTGCTGCTGTTCGGCTACAACGTCTTCATCGGCCTCAAGACCGAGACGCGGGTGAGCGACGTCTTCTCCCTCAACCGCCTGGTGGAGGCCGAGGGCGGCTACGAGGTGGAGTCGGTGCCGCTGAAAGACTCCTTCCTCGACCACCCGCAGTTCGTTAAGGAGTTCCGCGAACTCTACGCCTACTACAAGGAGGCCTACCTCACCGCCCTGCGTGTGCTCGACGGCAAGCTGCTCGCGGTGTTCCAGACCGGCAGCCGCCGCGCCGACTTCAAGGTCTTCCGTTGGGGCATCGACCGCGACGGCAAGGTCAGTTACATCGACAATCGTGGCGAGCGCGACCACACCTTCCCGCGCGCCCACGACTTCGAGTGGACCGCCACCACGCGCGATAATCATGTGGCGGGCAAGTTTCCCCACGTCTCGATCCAGGAGCGGCTGTTCGTCGAGACCGTGGGCGGCGACCTCACCATCAAGGTGGAGAACAACACAGAGTCGGGCCTCGGCATCTACCGAGAGCCGGTGGAGGATGCCAATCAGTCCCTGGCCGACGCGCAGATCGAGTACGCCGACCTCGGCGAGCTGATCCTGCTGCGCATCCGCCCCTATCGCGAGGAGGTGTGGCGCCACCTGGTGTTTAACAGCCGCACCGAGCAGGTGGTGCGCATCGACGCCATCGGCCAGGCCTGCGTGCAGCTGCCCGAGGGGCACGGCCTGATCTTCCCCGGCGGCTACTACCTGGTGAGCGGCGAGCACAAGCAGTTCGACGGCGACATCACCGACCTCGAATACAAGCGCACCATCCGCTCGCCCAACGGCGAGGATGTGCTCTACCTCTTCTACCACTACATGGAGGGGCGCCAGGAGCTGCTCTCCTACAACCTCATCCGCAAACAGCTGGCCAACCCCATCGTCTGCCACGGCTACTCGCTGTTCGACGACGGGCGCATGGTGGTCTTCCGCTACGACTCAGATGAGCCGACCCGCGTCCACCCGATGCAGATCTGGCAAACGCCCTACATGAGCGACGAGCACGCCGCCGCCCGCCCCACCGACGGCTCGCCGCTGGCGCGCATCGGCAACGCCGACCTGGTGCGCGGCATCTCCGACGCCCTCTCCATCCGCCGCATGGTCACCAGCGCCAGCCCCACCGTTGGCGTCTACGAGGCGCTCATCGCCGCCTGCACGCGCATGGCCGACCACTACCACTGGCTCGACCAGGCCGAGACCGGCCCGCTGCTGCCGGCGGTCAAGGCGGTGCGCGCCACTGCCGAGCTGGTGCTCGGAGAGTTCGAGAAGGTCGCCGCCCAGCGCAAGCAGGCCGCAACCGCCCTGGAGCAGGCCGCCCTCGCCCAGCAGGAGCTGCTGCGCAAGACACGCCCGGAGTCGTGGCACAGCATCGACCCCTTCATCACCGCCCTGGCCGACCTGCGCGGTCAGCGCGGCCAGCTCATCACCCTGCGCGACCTGCGCCGCATCGACCTGAAACGTCTCGACGAACTGGAGCAGGAGGTGGTCGAGGCCTTCGAGCGCCTCTCGCGCCAGAGCGTCGACTTTTTGCTGCGCGACGACGCGCTGGACGCCTACCACCAGCAGCTGGAGGCCCAGGCCGCGGCCATCGAGGCGGTGGAAAAGGTGGTCGAACTCGACCCCATCGAGGCGGCGCTGGAGCAGCAGGCGGAGGGGCTGGAGCTGCTCAACGAGGTGCTCGGCGGCCTCAAGGTGGAGGACGCCACCCAGCGCACCACCATCCTGGAGCGGGTCGGCGAGGTCTTCGCCCGCCTCAACCGTACCCGCGCCGAACTCAAGCTCAAGCGCAAGGGGCTGCGCTCCCACGAGTCGGTGGCCGAGTTCGCCGCCGAGTTCAAGCTCTACGGCCAGTCGGTCACCGCCGCCCTGGCCCAGGCCGACACCCCGGAGGCGTGCGACGAACAGCTCGCCCGCCTGCTGCTGCAACTCGAAGAGCTGGAGGGGCGCTTCAGCGAGTTCGACGACTACCTGACCCAGCTCACCGCCAAGCGCGAGGAGGTCTACGAGAGCTTCGAGGCGCGCAAACAGCAGCTCAACGAGGAGCGCCAGCGCCGCGCGCAGAACATGGCCGCCGCCGCCGACCGCATCCTGCAGGGGGTCGAGCGCAGGGTCGAGGGCTTCTCCGACCAGGACGCCATCAACGCCTACTTTGCCGCCGATCCGATGATCCTCAAGCTGCGCGAGCTGGTCGAACGGCTGCGCGAACTGGGCGACAGCGTACGTGCCGACGATGTGGAGGCGCGCCTCAAGTCGGCCCGCGACCAGTCGAGCCGCACCCTGCGCGACCGCAGCGAGATCTTCGAGGAGGGCGGCAACGTCATCCGCCTGGGCAAGCACCGCTTCAGTGTCACCACCAGCCCGCTCGACCTCACCCTGCTGCCGGTCGACGGCAGGATGAGTCTGCACCTCACCGGCACCGATTTCTTCGAGCCGGTGGAGGACGAACGCCTCGCCGCCTTCCGCGACTACTGGGAGCAGGAGCGCGTATCGGAAGACGCCAGCGTCTACCGCGCCGAGTACCTGGCCGCCAGCCTGCTGTTCGCCGCCGAGGCCAGCGACACCCTGGCCGAGCTGCACACCCTGGCGGCGGACCCCGACGCCCTGCGCGAACGGGTGCGTAGGGCCGCCGCCGAGCGCTACGAAGAGGGCTACGAGCGCGGCGTGCACGACGTCGACGCCGCCGCCATCCTCGCCGCCCTGCTCGACCTGCACGCCGGGGCCGGGCTGCTGCGCTTCGGCCCACGTCCGCGCGCCCTCGCCTGGCTCTACTGGGCCGAGCAGGGGCCGCAGGGGCTGCAACGCCGTGCCCGCAGCCTCGGCCAACTGGCCGGACGCTTCGGTGCCCACCGCGCCGAGCTGGCGCTGGTGGAGGAGGCGGTCGGCCTGCTCGCCGCCTTCTGTGGCGAGATGCGCCTCGACTTCGACGCGGGCGAGCAGCGCCTCGCCGGGGCCTATCTCATCGCCGAGCTGCGCCAGCACCCGCTGCGCCTCACCACCAGCCACGAGGCCGAGGAGCTGGTCGCCGGGCTGCGCCGCGAGTTGGAGCAGGCCGGACACCGCGCCGAGTTCGAGGAGGACCTGGAGGCGCTGGAGGAGTCCCTCGCCGACCAGGTCCAACTGGTCAGCGCCTGGCTGGAGCAGTATCTGCGCCATACCGGGGCGGGCGAGGACGCCATCCGCCGCATCCCCGCCGCCACCGCCCTGCTGCTCACCGAGGGGCGCCTCGACCACCAGGCCAGCGCCACCCTCACCCGCGCCGAGGTGGGCGGCCTGCTCGGCCAGCACCCGCGTATCGTCGAGCGCACCCTGGTGCTGGAGCTGGACGAGTTCCTGCAGCGGCTGGAGCAGTTCGGCCACACCCGCGTGCCCGCCTTCCGCGCCTACCGCCAGAGCCGCCGCGAGGTGGCCGAGCAGGCGCGCGAGGCGCTACGCCTTGAGGAGTTCAAACCGCGCCCACTCACCAGCTTCGTGCGCAACCAGCTGATCAACGAGGTCTACCTGCCACTCATCGGCGACAACCTGGCCAAGCAGATGGGGGCGCTGGGCGACGCCAAGCGCACCGACCTGATGGGCATGCTGCTGCTCATCTCCCCGCCCGGCTACGGCAAGACCACCCTCATGGAGTACACCGCCCACCGCCTCGGGCTCATCTTCATGAAGATCAACTGCCCCACCATCGGCCACGCCGTCACCGGCCTCGACCCCGTCGAGGCCCCCGGCGCCGCCGCCAAACAGGAGCTGGAGAAGCTCAACCTGGCGCTGGAGATGGGCAACAACGTCATGCTCTACCTCGACGACATCCAGCACACCAACCCCGAGTTCCTGCAGAAGTTCATCTCCCTGGCCGATGGCACCCGCCGTGTCGAGGGGGTCTGGCGCGGCCGCAGCCGCAGCTACGACCTGCGCGGCAAGCGCTTCTGCATCATCATGGCGGGCAACCCCTACACCGAGTCCGGCGAGGCGTTCAAGATCCCCGACATGCTCGCCAACCGCGCCGACATCTACAACCTCGGCGACGTCCTCGGCGGCAAGGAGCAGGCCTTCGCCCTCTCCTACATCGAGAACGCCCTCACCTCCAACGCCACCCTCGCCCCGCTCGCCACCCGCGACATGCAGGACCTCTACAAACTAATCCGCATGGCCCAGGGCGAGGAGATCTCCAGCAACGAACTGGGCCACGGCTACTCCGCCGCCGAGCTGGCCGAGATCGTCGACGTTCTGAAGAAACTGCTGCGCATCCAGCAGACCGTGCTCAAGGTCAACCTCGCCTACATCGAATCCGCCAGCCAGCACGACGCCTACCGCACCGAGCCGCCGTTCAAGCTCCAGGGCAGCTACCGCAACATGAACAAGATGGCCGAGAAGGTGGTGGCGGTGATGAACGACGCCGAACTGGAGGCGCTGATCGACGACCACTACATCGGCGAGGCGCAGACCCTCACCACCGGCGCCGAAGAGAACCTGCTCAAGCTCGCCGCCCTGCGCGGCAAACAGACCCCCGAGCAGGCCGCGCGCTGGCACGCCATCACCCAGGAGTACCGCCGCCGTGCCTCCGTCATCGGCGACGAAAACGACCCCGCCACCCGCGTCGCCGGCCAGCTCGCCGGGCTTGGGCAGCAGTTGGAGGCCCTCAATCAGGCCGCCCGCAGCATGAGCGAAGGCCACGACGCCCGCCTGGAGAAAGAGAGCTACAACGCCCGCGCCACCGTGCTCTACCTGCAGCGGCTGAACAAGACGCTGGAGGCACTGAGCGCCAAACAGCCGGAGATCAACCTGGTCAACGAACCCCTGCCCGCCATGCAGACCCTGGTTGAACAGCTCATCGAGGTGGTCGACCTCTCGCTCAAGCCGATGCTGCGCTCGCTGCACGAGAAGAACTCTGTGAGCGATGCGGTGATGAAGCGGTTGCAGCAGATTGAGCAGGGGTTGAAGGGGATTCGGGGGAAGAAGGAGTGACGGGCATGACATCGGCACCTTCACGACCCTATACTCGGCTCTACGCGTATACCTGAGGATTCGGACATGGGTCATGTGTTCGCCAACATCGAGCTGAGCAACCCGCGTGATGCAGCGCTGGCACCTATCCGTACCCAGGCACCAGCGGATACGGGGGCATTGATGCTCTGCATCCCGCAGCACATCGCCAATCAGCTTCAACTTGAGACGGAATCTGAGCGTGAAGTGAGCGTTGCCGATGGCCGGAGTTTGCTGGTGCCCTATGTCGGGCCGATCAAGGTCCGCTTTGGTGACCGCTTCTGTTATGTCGGGGCTCTGGTGCTGGGTGATGAGGTGCTGCTCGGGGCTGTGCAGATGGAGGATATGGATCTGGTGGTCAATCCCGCGCGGAGGGAGCTGGGGGTGGACCCGGCGAGTCCGAATATTCCGCATGCTCGGGTGAAGTGATTAGGTTGTAGTTGCTCGGCTTTTGTAGAGGGGGCCACTGATGGGTTTGACCTACGCGAATTTAACACTGGAAAACAGCTTTATCGGTCGGCGAATCGAGGTCCGGTCGCTGGTCGACTCAGGGGCTGTGTTTATGGTGATCCCACAGCACATGGCCTTGCAACTCGGGTACGACACCGAGGAGTTCAGTACGCGGGAGGTGATTCTCGCCGACGGTACGCGCAAGCGGGTACCGATGGTGGGACCGCTGCGTGTCCACTTTGGTGACCGTTATTGTGACCTCTCGGCGTTGGTGTTCGGTGATGAGCCGCTCATGGGGGCGGTGCCGATGGAGATGATGGACTTGGTGTTGCATCCGGCTACACAGCAGTTGAGTGTGAATCCGGAGAGTCCGTATCTGCCTGTGGCGTTGGCTAAGTAGGGTGGAGTGGATGCTAGATGGCGAACTGCCAGGTCTTCCTGCCGGATTCAGGTGTTTCTAGACCGATTCCTCATAACACAGAGTATTCGCGGCTTTTGAGTTGATAGTAGTGAGCGACGTGACAGAAACGAAACCATTTCGAGTACTGTGTCTGGACGGTGGCGGTATGCGTGGTGCATATCAGTCGGCTTATCTCGCTACCTTTGAAGACCGCATTGAAGATAGTCTAAACCGTCAACAGTCCCTAGACATTGGCACAGCTTTCGACCTAATCGTAGGTACCAGTACTGGTGGGATCGTAGCGTGTGGATTAGTTGCCGGTGTGCCACTACCAGACATCCAATCTCTGTATGCCAAGGCTGGCCCCAAGATTTTTCCTATGCAATGGGCGCGATCACTTCCATTTATCGGCCTGTTCCTGAAGGGAGTTGGCGTCGGTTTGCGCAAAGGCGATGATGCATTGCGGAGTACCCTCGCTACTATTTTTGGCAATATGACCGTCAAGTCTATGTACGATTCGCGAGGTATAGCACTGGCTGTGCCAACACTGGACATCAATCGTCATGCTGCGGTGGTTTTCAAGACACAACATCTCAAACGACTAAACGGACGAGACAATGGGAGGACGCTAGTCGATATTTGCATGGCCACCAGCGCAGCGCCGATCCTCCGGTCGATGGCAAGGTTGGACGAGCACGGTGGCAAGGGCGCAACGGCAACATACGTGGATGGAGGGCTCTGGGCCAACAACCCTGGACTCATCGGAATGATTGAAGCGATCGAGATCCTGAATGATCGCGGGGAACATCGCCCGATTCACCTTTTCATGCTTGGCACGTTACCGTCACAAGGCGGCGAAGAGGTAAGCAACCGTTCTTTACACCGAGGCGCACGCGGGTGGAAGTTTGGGCTTCGGGCTATAGCGGCCAGTTTGAACGCGCAAGCCGTGGGCTACGATTACCTTGCAGCCAAATTGGCCGAGATTCGGGGCGATGGAAGCTTCGCGTACCGATTGCCCGCGCAGTGCCCATCTAACGAACTTCGAGAATACCTTGATAACATGGATGACGCGCGACCGAAGGTGCTAAACGCACTTGCACGTCAGGCCATATCTGATGTCGATTTTGCCTGGGCTTCCCGTACAGTGGAAATGGAAGCCTTCCGAGCTACCCTAGCCGATGCGAAACCAAGAGACACCAACCAATAACAGGGAAATTAAATGGCTGACGTTAACTGCCACAGCGAAATGAAGGGCTTCCACAGTGAGAAGGTTACACTTTCGAACAAGCAACAAGCTGAGATGCGCAAGCGACGGAATGCTGGGCGCACGCGCTTGGAGAACGGCCTCAATGAGGCCAAAAGACCGAAGCCCAAGGAAATCCGGTCGCAGGGTTCGTACCAGATGCGTACTATGGTCCAAGACGATGACAACGACTACGACATCGACGATGGTGCATATTTCGCGTTTGCCGACCTCAAGGATGATGCCGATACTGCGCTCACACCGCTGGCTGCTCGCCAGCGAGTTTGCGACGCACTGACTTGGGACGGCCGCCTCAAGCAAGAGGCCACTGTGAAACGCAACTGCGTACGCCAAGTATATGCCGCTGGATACCACATCGATATTCCGGTCTACCGCGTCGTCACTACTAAGGACGAGAATGACAATTTGGTTGACCAATACGAGTTAGCCAGCGGTGACGAGTGGATCTGCTCAGACGCTCGGGCTGTGACCCGCTGGTTTAATAACCTTGTTGGTGAACTAAACTCCGGTGAGTCAGACGGCAGTCAGATGAGACGCGTCACGAAATTGACCAAGAAGTTCGCACGTCGAGCTAACTGGAAAAACAAGATTGCTAGCGGTATCTGCATCACCAAACTAGTAGTAGATCACTTTGCAGCCATCTCGAACCGGGACGACAGGGCGCTACGTGAGACATGGAAAGCTATCTCCGCCAAGCTCCAGAGTTCTACAAAGATAACACACCCGGTGCTTGACAACATGCTGGCCTTGGAGGGTGACAAAGAGGTCACATTTTTCCGTGATTGCTTGAACAATGCAATCAAGACTCTTGAGGCGCTGGATTCGTCTGATTGCACTCGGAAGCAAGCGCAGGAAGCCTGGAATGATGTGTTCGACACCGACTTTTTCACTTCGGTACCTGACGGGAGTGGCGATGATGGGGGCGAAGCGTTAGCCATCAAAGTCACATCGGGGGGTACGGCGCGGCGCAATGATGGTGGCGGTAGATTCGGTTGAGGACAGAAGTGCAGCGCACCCAGATCACGCGTGAGATCGAACAGGGGCTTGAGCAATATCGTCCAAACGAGTGGCGGCGACTAACTTCCGACGAGCTAAAGGAGATCCACGCGGGATTTCAGCTGGGGTGGCAGGTGAGCGTTCCAGTGGGCGTGCTCGAACATGAGAAAGTCGACCATCTGATCTTGGCTGTCGATTCTGCCTTCCCGAATTCACAACCCAGGGTCATCGCTCCCGCAGCAGACAATGAATACAGTTGGCCGCACGTGGAACCGCTAGGTCTATTGTGCTTGAGAGCTACTCGCAATACTGCTCCGATAGTAGATAGGATTGTTGCGCATCTCAAAGATGCAGATGAATTACTCAGTTTCACTGAATCAAAACGGGACAAAGAGTTTGAGCGTGAGTTCAGCGCTTATTGGGCGCAGCGCGCCACTAATGGCCCCGTACGCACACGAGTGCACAGCCTCGTGTCTCCTGGCGGAGCGACGCGCGAAGTTGCGTATTTTTTTGACACGCGATTCAATTACTACATAATCGCTGATGACAAAAGTGTGCTCTCGAGATGGCTTCGCAACACAGGCGTGAATCCCAACAACAAACAGATATCCACGACTTGGCTGTTTCGCCTTCTGCGGCCATGGACACCGAATGAATTTCCGGAAAGAGGCGTGGAGATTGCCAGACTCGTACCATCTGAAGCTGTCCACAAGTGCCTAAAGCCTGGATTGCGTCTGCCATTTTTATTTGAAGCGAAGACCGAGACTGGTCCCGTCTTCGTAGCTGTTATATTGAACAGTGCCAAGCGCAGTGACGTACTTCGCGGTTTTCGGCATATTTCGCGCGTACCACCAGCACGTATAGTCAACTCCTATGTTCGCCGACCTGTCGAGCGTTGCATAGTCACACGTGTTGATGGAGCTTGGATTCACGGTCGAGATCACGCATCGAGCCATATGTTGATTAAGAACCGGAAGGTTGTCATCATTGGGTGCGGTTCGATCGGAGCAACTTTGGCACACCTTTTAGCACAGGCAGGTATCGGTGAATTGATATTCGTCGACCCTGATAGGCTTAACACGGCTAACATTTCGCGACACTTGCTTGGGTTCTCTAATGTAGGCTCAAATAAGGCGATTGCATTACAAGCTCACTTGCGACGTGAGTTTCCTCACTTGACTTTCCAGCATGCATTCCAAAAATCATTCGAAAAGCTTAGCTCGATGGAGCTTGTTCAGCTTGCAGATGCTGACCTAGTCATCTCTGCCGGAATAGACTTCGATGGAGAGGCAGCCATAGATCATTGGAGAAGAGGGCTGCAGCGAATCCCCGCGCTACTAAGTACCTGGACCGAGGCATTCGCTGCGGCAGGGCACGCTATTCTATTATACGGTAAGGCATCTATCCTCATCGGCTTTGACGAAGAAGAACTGGCAACCTTCAGATTAACTGATTGGCCAGAAGGGGCAGCTGCGCTCATTGTTGAAGCTGGTTGTGGTAATACCTTCCAACCTCACGGGGTAATTGACCTATACCCAACTGTAAGCATGGCGGCCGGACTAGCAATTGACATGCTTACTGACAAGATACCGAGTTCGTGTCGTCGGGTTTGGATGGGAAATCCTGATGTTGTCAACGAGAATGGGGGCATAATTCGGACAACTTTTACAGACAGGTATGCTCTACGGGAGTTTGTGTGGCCATGACCACTACGTGTGTAAAAGCAGGATCGAGCCGTTCGGTAATCGGTCATCTCCACGACATCCATCAATCACTGTTAATAGCTGAGACGGTGGTGCAATACGTGGGTCGTTATCGCCAATCGACACTCCGCTCGAAAGAGGCTGGCGGCCAGTTGTTTGGGACCATCAGTACTGGACAGATCTGTGTTACCGTGGCGTCAGGTCCCTACTCTGGTGATGAACAGTCTAGGTACCGATATCGTTCAAACTCAACTGCGGCACAATCAACCATTGATGATTGCCATATGAAGGGGTTGCTGTACCTCGGTGAATGGCACACCCATGCCGAGGACCACCCTAGAATTTCGACATTAGATGACGATGCGATGCGTCGCCTTATCGCCAACTCACAACTCAACATAAGCGCGTTGTTGATACTGATAGTTGGACGAGCAGAAGACGTAACTGGACTCGGTATGTGGAGCGTCTCTAGCGAGTTCGTACACCCTTGGATTCTTACCGACAGCACTTAACGCGCTCATTAGGATCATGTCTTGGTGTGCCAGGCATGCCTGGTCACTCGTAAGTCGTCACAGGCGTGACGACGAAAGTGTGAGAAGGAGCCCAGTGGGTACTTACCCCCACCCGGAAATGGTTAGCCACCGACCGGAAGCGCACACACGCAACGTGGTCAGGTCTTGAAAAGATGTAATCTTTACCTTACATCTTTTCAAGACCTGACCCATCTTACGTAGATCTAGTCTTAAATCATTAACTTGAACACATTTAATAACATGAGTCATAATAGTATTGCGACAAATAATGAGGACGCGAAATACTCTGTATCGCTTCCTTGTACACCCGCCGACTTTAGTGGCTTTATCGAAGGTTTGCTTGCGCGAAATATCGGGGTCATGCGCGAAATATCGAGGTCACGCGAAATATCGGGGTCAGGTCTTGAAACGCCGTAAGCATTCGCTCACGAAATATCGGGGTCAGGTCTTGAAACGCCGTAAGCATTCGCTCACATATAAAATGCGAGCCGGGTTCATGTCTTGAAACACCACATTCTCTCTACTCAGTCGCTCTGAATCGACCTCAGCGGCAGGTATAGCCGTAACCCATCCTCTCCGAACGCGATCGGGGTCTTGTCTTGACGTACGAATATAACTACGTCATTACAAGATTTGAGCCATATTCGACATTTCAAGGCTCTTTCGCGATCAGTGTGGGTAGACGCTAAGATCAACGGCTTACCACGACCACCACATCTTGTGTTGAACACGTAGTCAATCCCCCATCTGGACGATCCCATGAGCGACCCCACTACCGCACTGTTCACCCAAGCACTCG
>QKED01000031.1 GCA_003252455.1 Gammaproteobacteria bacterium | reverse complement strand
CGGCGTCACCACCGAGCGTGAAACGAATAGCCGCGCGCGACATCTCCTCCACCGGGCTCGGCGCGGTGGTGAGCGGGGCGACGACGATCTGCGCGTCGCGCACGCTGATGTCGAAGCGCTGCTCGGCACTGTTGCCGCTGCCGTCGAGGCTGCGCAGGAGGATGGCGATCGCCCCATCACTCTCGTGCATCGCCAGGGCCAGCTGACTGCCGCTGATCCAGTTCCCGAAGCTCAGACCACCGTCGCGCGAGAGGCGCATGCGGTATTCGAGCGTGCTGTCGCGGTTGTCCTCGGCCTGGGCGGTGAGGGTGTAGCTGCGCCCGCGCACCAGCTGGGTGGCGGCGTCGATGGCGCTGCCGCTGTGGCTGGAGAGGAGGCTCAGGCCACGCGGGGCCAGGGTGTCGGCGCCAGTGACGCTGTCGGCGTACTCACCGGCCACCAGGTGACCCATATCCACCGGCAGGTTCCCGGCGAGGTCACGCAGGCCGTGCAGCGCCACGCGGTAGCGCTGGTTGTCGAGCAGCGGGCCGCTGGTCTGGGTCAGGCGCACGCGGTTGGCGTTGAGCGTGAGCTGGAACTGGGCGCTGACATCGATGGCGGCGTCGCCACTGTAGTCGAGGGCCGTGCGCTCCACCTGGAAGCCGCTGAGGGCCACCGGCTCGTCGAACAGCAGCTCCAGCACGCCGTCACGCGCGAGGCGACGCTCGTTGGTCAGGCGCGGGGCGATGTCGTCGACCACCAGGATGGGCTGGGCGAAGCTCTGGCTCTCGGCGGTGGCACTGCGTACCAGGGTGACGCTCAGCTGGCTACCGGCGCTGTGTGCCGGGACGACGAAGTGCAGACCGTCGCTGGCCAGGGTGAAGTCGATGCGGTTGTGTGCAGCGACGCTGTCGCCACTGGCGCTATCGACCAGGTGCAGGGCGAGCCCGGCACCGAAGCCCTGACCGGCGAGCAGCATCTGCGTATCCCCGGCGGCACTCGCCACCAGCGGACCCTGGGCGTGGTCGCCCACGAGGCTGTCGAGCACCAGCGCCTGACTGACGCGCAGGGCCGCGGGCAGCAGTAGGGTCTGGCTCGGCGTGGTGGCGCTGAGGCCGACCAGGCCCGCACCCTGCGGGGTGTAGCTGAAGCTGATCTGATCGCCTGCGGCATTGATGCTGAACGCCTCCACCGCCTCGCCGTTGAGGCTCAGCGCGGTGACCGCATCGAGACCGACACCTGTCAGGGTCAGCGTTACCGGCTGGCCGCTGAGCAGCGCCTGCGGGGCGAGCGCGGTGAGGCTGCTCTCGCTCACGCCGAACAGGTCGGCGGCGCGCAGGCGCCAGTCGAGGTCGTAGACCATGTCGATGCCGGGCAGCGGCCGCGGCGGGTTGAACAGGCGGATACCGTAACCCTCGCCCAGGGCGTAGAGGGCGCCGAGGTTGACGAAGGTGAGGCCGTCGCCGATGAGTGCGGTGTTGCCGCTGATGGCGCTGGCGTCGCTCAGGCGACGCACGTCGAGCAGCACGCCCTTGAAGGCGTCACGCTCGCCGCCGATGAGCAGGCGCAGGTCGGCGTCGGCACTCGGGATACGCCGCTCGGGGGTGAGGCCCACCCAGTTGGGGATCGGCACCAGGCTGTTGTGCAGGCCGTCGGCGGCGCGCCACTCCAGCTGCTCACCGGCGAGGCGCAACTCACCTGCGGGCAGGCGGCTGTAGCCGACCTCGGCGAGGGCGACCAGCTCCAGCGGGGCGCCGCTGGTGGCGGGCAGGTTGATGTCGTAGAGCGCCAGGTGCGACTCGCCGTCACCCTCTACCAGGGCGGCAAGCAGCTCGCCCTGGGTGGCGATGAGGCCGTCACAGCTCTCGCCCTGATCAAGGCTGGCGAGACCGAGGCGGGTCAGCTCACCGGCGCTGCTCGGGTCGGAGCGACGGTAGAGTTCGATCTGCTGGCCGTTGCACAGCAGCAGGCGTTGCGGCGCCAGCACCAGCGCGTGGGGCAGCAGCAGGCTGTGGTAGTGCTGCTCGGCGATGCGGCTCAGGTCGGCGTGGTCGCGACGCTGCAGCTCACCGGCGAAGAGCAGGTAGACCCCCTCCTCGTCCACCGCCATGCGCAGCAGACCGGGGAGGTTCAGCTCGGCCAGGGTCGGGCTGCTGGTGCTGGTGTAGAGCAGGGTCTCACCGCTGCGCGCATAGACCAGGTTGCCGCTCAGGGCGAGCTGCGAAAGCTCGTAGCCCTGCGGGTTGTCGATCAGTGCGGCGAGGCGCGGCACGTAGGGGTTGCTCAGGTCGACCACACGCAGGCGGTGCTGACTACCTACCTCGGCCACGGCCAGATTGCCGTCGATGGCCAGGGCGCCGACGCTGGCACCGAGGTCGAGGCTGCCGAGCGCCGCGGGAACCGTACCGTCGCCGGTGGTGTAGAGGCGTAGCTGGCTGCCGTTGGCGCGCAGCAGACGGTCGCCGTCGCGCGCACTGCTGCCACCCTCGGCCAGGCGCAGGCCCTCGTCGAGCACCACGCTGAGGCTCGCATCGCTCACCGCGTCGAGGCCGTTGGGCTGGTTGGCGAGGGTCAAGGTCACCTCACCGAGTAGCCCCTCGGGGAGCAGGAAGCTGATAAGCCCTGGGCCCTCCAGGCGCACATCGGTGACGCTCTCGCCGTTGGCGCGGATGCGCGTGGCACCGCTCAGACCGTCACCGGCGAGGGCGATGCGCTCACCGGCGTTGTAGACCAGGCGGGTGCGGGCGCTGTCCAGCTCACCGTCGACCAGCAGGCCCACGGCGTCGATGCGCGGCTCGGAGACGTAGGTGAGACGGGCGGCGCGGAACGCCTCCAGGCCACCATTGGCGACACGCAGGCCGACCAGACGGTTGCCCTCGGGGGCGGCGTCGAGGGCCGGCAGGGTGAAGACGATACGGTTGGCGTCGAGGGCGAGGATCGCCTCGGCGGGCAGGCCCACACCGGCTACCTGGATCTGCGTCTGTGTGTCGAAGCCGCTGCCGTCGAGGGTGATGGTCTCGCCACCGCGCCAGCTGGCGAAGCTCGGCGAGACGCGCTCGATGGTGGGGCGTGCACCGCTGGCGGCGGTGAAGCGGAAGCTGTAGGTGTCGGCCAGGGTGGCGCCCTGCAGGTCGCGCAGGCTCTGCGCCAGGCTGACGCGATAGCCGAGGCCGTCGGCCAGCGGCGCACTCGGCACCAGGGTGAGCAGGGTGCCGAGGCGATTGGTCTCCAAGCTCAGGGTGTGCGGCACATCCACACCGCGCAGGGTGAGGCCGACCAGGGCGTCGCCGAGGGCGGCGATCTGGGCGTCGTCGAGCACGCGGTTGAACTGGATGGTGATGGGGGCATCCGCCGGGTGTACGGCGCTGGCGAGCGGGCTCTGTGCCACCACCTCCAGCTGGCTGTTGACCAGGGTGTTGAGGGCGCCGCCGAGCTGGCCGACGCCACTCCCCAGCGGCAGCGGATTCTCCGCCGCCACGTTATCGACGTAGACGAAGGCGCTACCGGCATAGAGGGCATCGCCGCCGTGGTCGATGGCGTTGATCGCGCCGGTCACCGCGTAGTAGTGCAGCAGCTCTACCGTCTCACGGTATTGACCGTCGAGCCAGTGGCTCAGGTCGAACAGTTGCAGGTCGCCCTCGCCCGCCGCCACGTAGAGGGTGGCACCGACCAGCTGCATGCGCCCGGCATGCAGGTCGGCGTTGTTGCGCAGGTAGGTGAGGTCGAGGCTCGCGGCGGGGGCGTAACCGTCGGCCTGCGGGGCGTAGAGCAGCACGCGGCCCTGCTCACCGGCGGCGACCAGCAGGCGCTCGTCGACCGGCAGCAGGTCGGCAGCGGTCACGGCGTTGCCGGCGGCGTCGAGCAGTTCGATGTCGGCGATGGTGTCGAAGCGACCACTCTCCAGCTCGATGGCCACGGCGTGACCGGCCTCGGGGAGCAGCAGCCAGAGGCGGTCACCGGCCAGGGCGATGGCGGTGGGCACGCCACCCAGCTGCTCGGGCGCCAGTGTGGCGACACGCTGCAGGCTGCCGTCCTCGGCCAGGCGCTCGATGAGCAGACCGAACTCGCCGCTGACGTAGAGCAGGTCGTCGGCCACGGCGAGGCGCTCGACCACGCCGGGTAGGCTGTGGCTGGCGAGCAGATTGGGCGCGCTCGGCAGACGGATGTCCATCTCGTAGAGGCTCTCGCCACCGGCGAGGAAGAGGCGCTCGTCGACCTGCACCAGGTCGCGCAGGCCGTCGGGCGGCAGGGTCGCGGCGAGGTGGAAGTTGTCGCTCTGGTCGGCCACGGTGTGGGCCACCAGGGTCGGCTTGACCGGGTCGGAGATGTCTACCACCAGCAGGCGGCCCTGGGTGGTGCTCGGCTCGGCGAGCAGACGGCCCTGGGTGTCGAAGGCCTGATAGCCACCACCGGTCACCGCGTAGAGCAGCTGACCGTTGCGCAGGATGGCGCTCACCGGCGAGGGACGCTGCGGGTCGACCTCGGTGCTGCCGGTGGCCTTACCGGCATAGAAGTAGGCCTCGTTCAGGCGGCTCTCTTCATCGGCGAACCAGGGGCTGGTGACGCTCACGTCCACCGCACCGAAGTGACCGGCGGGGGCGCGCACCTGCAGGTGGTAGGGGGCGAGCAGGCGCAGGTCACCGGCGGGCACGCCCGCGAAGCGCACCTCGACCGCATCGCTGAAGCCCGCACCGTAGAGGTCGACCCAGTTGCCCCCTTCGGGCACACCGGTGGTGGGGTCGAGGGACTCCAGGGTGACGGCGGGCAGCACCACCAGGGCACCGCCACGGCGGCCCAGCAGGCCATCGCGCGCGACGCTGACACTGAGCGCGGTGGTGGCGGTGGCCAGGTGCAGCGGTGGCAGCTCGACCTCGAGCGTGCCATCGTCGACCAAGGTGATCTGCGCCGCGTCGATGGTCGCGTCGCCGACGCTCAGGGTGAGTGCGGCGAGGTCGTTGCCGAAGCCGCTACCGCTGATGCGGATCGCCTCGTCGCCATTGGCGTGGATGGCGCTGCCCTGGGGCTCACCCGCGAGCAGACGCACGGCGCCACTCACCTGCGGACGCACGGCATCCACATAGTGGTAGGGGAAGGCGAGCGCTGACGGCGGCTGGCTGCCGTCGAGGGCGGTAATGCCGGTGTCGAGGCGCAGGGAGAGGTCGCCTGCGGCAACCCCCTCGCCCAGCGTGATAAGGATGTCGGCACCGTAGAGGGTGTTGGCCGCCTCGACGCTGTAGCGGGCGGCGTCGATGGCGCTGCCGTCGGCGGCGTGCAGACGGATCTGCCCTGCCACCGTCTCGGTGTCGATGCGACTGCCGAGGCGCAGACGCACGCTCTCGCCCTGGGCCAGGGTGGCACCGGGGGTCGGGGTCAGCTCGGTGACCACCAGCTGGTCGCGTTCGAAGCCGTCGAGCCCCTCGCTGGAGGAGGCGAACAGCGCGCCGTTGAGATCGAGCAGAGCGGCGGCGCCGCTCTCCAGCGCCTGCCAGTAGTCGACCGTCCAGCCGTTGCCGAGGTCGCTAGTCAGCGTGCCGCTGTCGTCGGCGACCCAGGCACCGTTACCGCCTGCGAGGCTGTAGTGGTAGCGGGTGGCGTCGGCGAGCAGGGTGAGCTGACCGTAAGCGAGGGAGAACTCAACGCTCTTCAGGTCGTTGACGCTAACGCGCGGCAGGGCGGCCAGGGCCACCTGCGGCGCGCCCTCGGCGAGACCGGTGACGCTGGCCAGCAGCAGCTCGCCATCGCGCTCCAGCAGCACCTGGAGGGTGGTGCCGACCCAGGCGAGGTCGAGCGGACGCCCACGCAGGGTGTCGCCGCTGAAGCTGAGGGTCTGCAACCCGGCGGGCGGATCGAGTTCCGGGTCGTCGAGGTCGACGAAGCGCACGAAGCCGCTACCGAGGTCGTTCCACGCCGCCAGGGCGAGCCAGCGCTTGGGCGTCTGGATGGCCAGGGCCACGGCGTGGTTGCCGGGCAGGGTGAAGCCGCCCAGGGGCAGCGGCGCACGCGGGTCGCTGACGTCAAGGCGCTGCAGGCCACCCTGGTCGGCGGCCAGATAGAGCAGGCCGCCGTCGATAGCCAGGTCCTCGATGGGGTAGTCACCCACGGACTGGGCGAGGCGCAGCGGGCGGTCCCACAGGGTGAGGTCGTAGATCTCCACGCCGTGGGGTATGAGGAAGCGGTTATTGCTGGTCGGCATGGCGCCGCTGCGCACGCCCACATAGAGGGTGTCGCCCTCGGCCAGCAGGCCACCGACCACCTGCGGCGGGTAGTTGGGCAGGGCGATGGTGCGACCACTGCCGCCGGTGAAGGCGAGTTCACCGATGCTGAAGCGCTCCCCCGCGCTCTCCACGCTGACGCCCCAGACACCGGGCTGGGTCAGGGTCGGGGCGGAGAACTGCATACTGCGCTGGTTGACCACATCCTCCTTGAGGTCGGCGACGGTGACACCGGCGGCGAGATCCAGGGTGCGGATCTCCTCACCCGTGGGGCCGGTGAGGATCACCCGCGCACCGGGCAGCAGGGTCGCCTGCGAGGCCGTAATAGTGATTCGCGCGCCGCCGTCCATCGCGGTGCTGTCGCTGGAGAGGGCGAAGCTGACGCCGCTGGCGGGCTCGGCGAGCAGGATGCCACCGGCCAGGCGGCTGGTGAGATCGCCGTGGCTCACCGCCAGGGTGTAGGCCCCGGCACCGAGGCCGAGCAGGTCCACCGCGTGCGGGGCGAGGCGCAGGGTCTGCGCATCCTGCCACTCGAAGGCGACCGGACGCCCGTCGATGGTGACGCTGAGGCCAGTCGAGGCGCTGAGGCCAGTGGTGGCGAAGTTGTCGCCGTGGATCAGTACCGCACTCTCGCTACCGAGTCGCAGCAGGCCACCCTCGACGCGGTCGATGCGCGGGCGCAGGGCCCCCGCCTCGGCGGCGACCAGGGTCTGCACATAGGGGCGCCAGAGGGTACCGGCGCGCTGGTTGGCCAGGCCGTCGAGGGTGACACGGTAGGCGACACCGGGCTCACGCGCGAAGCTGATGGCCAGCAGGCGACCGCCCTCCCCTTGGCTGTCGGTGAACGCACCTTGGGCGCTCACGCGGCTGCCGTCGTCGAGGCGCACCACGCTCAGGGCGTCGGCGATGGAGGCGTCCGCCATCCCCTCGTTGAAGGTGAGCAGCAGCGACTCGCCCTCGGCGATGGTCGCCCCCTCGCTGAGGCTGGTGGACTCGACCACCGCGCCGGGGAGCTGGAAGTTGGCCAGCGCAGTGCCGGAGACGGTGACCAGGCGCTCACGGTAGAAGGCCAGGTCGCTGATGTTCTCGCTGGTACCCGCGGAGACCACCACCGGCGCCAGCGGCGTGGTGATATCCAGCACCACCAGCCCCTGACCACCGGAGACGAAGAGCAGGTTACCGGCGCGCAGCAGATGCTCGGCGTGGGCCTCGACCGCCTGCAGGGTATCGCTCAGGTCGAGCTGCACGCGGTTGTCGGGACGCTCACGGTCGAGCACGCTGAGGCCGTGCTCGCCCTGGGCGATGAACAGGTAGTCGCCATAGACCACCGCGTCGAAGGCGGCGCCGCTGAGGCTGTAGCTGCTCTGCAGGCCGGAGTCGGCCAGGCTGCGCCCACTGAGGCTGCTGCTGGCGGCATCGGCCAGGGTCGCGGCGCTCTCGGTGGGATAGGTCGGACAGAGGGTGTCCGGCTTCCACTGGCGCGCCTGGCGGCGACCACCGGCGTAGACCCACTCGTCGGAGGCGGCGATCATCGCGCCGCTGAGACCGGCGATGGAGGTCGAGAGGCGGATCGGGTCCTCGGGGTCGGCGAAGCTGTAGAGTTCGACACGGCTGCCGCCCGGCTCGGTAAGCACGTTGGAGCAGGACTCGGGGTCGTCCTCGGCGGCACCGATGCCACTACGCGCGACGTAGAGCAGCTGACCGCGTTTGACCAGGTCGCTGACCAGGTCGCCGCCGTCATCGATAGTGCCGGTGAGGCCGATGAGTTGCAGACCGTTCTGCTCGTCGAGGTTGATGCGTGCCACACCGCCACGACCGGTGGCCAGGTAGAGGCGGCGACGCAGGCTCCCCTCCTCCAGCTCGTCGGCCACATCGAAGGCCAGCGCGTCGAGACCGACCGGGAGGAACTGGGCGCGGGCGCGCAGCTCGGCCAGACGCGCGGCGTCCGCCTCGCTCAGGCCGTCGCTACCGAATACCTCGGCGGCCAGCTCGATCTGCTCCAGCTTCTGGCGCTCCACATAGTCGCTGAGCAGGGCACGCCCCGCGCTGCCGGAGGCGAGCGCAGAGCTACCACCGACCAGCAGCGGGTTGAGCGGGTCCTGTACATCGAAGGCGGCGACCAGCAGGTTGTCCGGGAAGGGCACCTGGTCGACCACCACACTGGAGGCGTTGCCGGTAAGGCCGCCGCCGAACTGATTGGCGAAGTAACCACCGTTGGTGATGGCCACGCCGGTGTCGGGGTCGACATAGATCTGCGTCGGCTTGACGCCACCGGCGGCGGCCCCGCCGAGGCGGCGCAGGCCGTAACCGAAGCCCTCCTCCTCACCCAGGGTGAGGCTGCGACCGTAGCGGTCCTCGAAGGCGACCGTGTGACGACCGGGCGAGCCACCGGCGGTGACCACCACCGCCTGGGTGCTGGAGAGCACCCGCACGGAGCGCACCGGCAGGGAGCCGATGGTCACCTTGAGGCTGTCCATCACAGTATTACCGGGTTCGAAGCCGCTGCCGCTGATGGTCAGCTCGCTACCACCGCCCATCGGGCCCCACTGCGGGGTGATGGCGCTGACGCTCAGCGCGTCGTCCACGGCGAGGGCCCCGTGCAGGGTCGCCGACTGCCAGACCCCGTCGGTGGCGACCGCCAGGGTCAGGTCGTAGAGACCGGGGCTGGCGATGGCGGGCAGCTCCAGGGTGACGATGCGGGCGCGGCTGTCGTCACTGGAGGCGGTGATCTCGACCACCTCCAGCGGGGTGC
The DNA here is from genome assembly GCA_003252455.1 of Gammaproteobacteria bacterium. Lineage (GTDB taxonomy): Bacteria > Pseudomonadota > Gammaproteobacteria > Thiohalomonadales > Thiohalomonadaceae > SZUA-467. Next base: position 10,480 of record QKED01000031.1, on the reverse strand, counting down.
CGTCGAGGCTCGCCTGCAGGCGTACCGGGTGCTCGGGGATGTTGAGCCCGGAGAGGGTCAGGGTGGCGGCCTGCCCCAGGGGCACGCGGCGCGGCACCAGGGAGTCGAGGCTCAGGGCATCCTCTTGTCGGGCCAGGTAGGTGAGGCTCACCACCTCCTCGCTGGCGAGGGTGTAGAGGGTCTGATAGCGCCCGTCGCCGAGCGGTTTGACCACGGCGAGCCCGGCGGCCACGTGCAGGGTGAGGCGGTCGCCACTGCTGAGGCCGTCGGTGTCGGGGTAGACCAGGGCGTCGTTGCCCACCAGCTCGACGCGGATGGCGATGGCGTTACCCTCGGCGTCGAACAGGCTGAAGCGCTCGGCGTTCTCCGCCAGGGCGTCGATAGCCTTGTTGAAGCGCACGCGAATGACGCTGACGCTCTCGCTGTCGAGGTCGAGGTTCGGCGCCGGGTCGACGTCGATCAGCTTGAGCAGCAGATCCGGGGTCACCTGCAGCAGGCTGCCGCTGCGGGTCACGCCACCGGCGATGGCCGAGTAGTCGCCCGCCGCCAGGGCCCACAGTTCGGTGGTGGTGCCGCTCTCGGCGCTGTCGAGCAGGATCGGTTTGGCCGGGTCGGTGATGTCGACCACCTGCACCCCGGCGCTGCCGAGGGCGAGGTAGAGGGTGTTGCCGATCACCGCCAGGTCGTGCACCGGGGCGTCGAGTCCGGCGATACGGGTGAGCAGCTGCGGGCTGCTCGGCTCGCTCAGGTCGACCACGGCGAAGCCGCGCTCGCCGAGGGCCAGATAGGCGGTCGTGCCGTCGAGGACGATATCGCTGGCGGGGAGCGGCAGCGTGCCGACCAGGCTCAATCCCTTGGCGGTGTCGCGCTGATAGATGAACAGTCCACCGCTGCTCGGCTCATCGGCGTTGAGCAGGGCGTCTGCGTCGAGGTCGTAGTCTCCGGCGACCACGGCAAGGTAACCCGCCGCACCGACCACGCCGTCGAACGGCGCCAGGTCGAGGGCCGTCAGGCCGCCCGGCAGGCTCACCTGGGCATGCAGGTAGGCCTTGGCCTGATTGAAGATGTCGATCTCACCGACACCCGCCTCGCCCATGGCCACCAGGGCCAGGCCGTTGCCGCTCCAGAGGCCACGGGCCAGAGTACCGGGGAGCGGCAGTTGGGTGACGATCTGGGTGTTTTCGAGGTCGCTGCTGTCGAAGGCGATGATAAACAGCGCCGACTCCACCGCCTTGCCGCCGCTGACGCGCACGGCAGTGACCAGCACGCGGTCGGTGGCACGCTCGAAGTAACCTTGTACGCCCAGCGCCTGGAAGCCGCTCGGCAGCGCGATGCTGGCGAGCAGGCGGTCGTCGCGACCGTCGCCGTCGCGGTCGATGGTGCCGCGCAGGGCGCTCTCGGGGAGCGGGTCGCTGCCGGTGGTGTAGAGGGAGGGATCGATGGCGTAGATCTCGACACCGGCACTCCCGGCGGCGGCGATGACGAAGCTGCCGGTGGGGTCGAGCACCAGGTCGCGCAGCTGACCGCGACCACGGATCTGGCTCTGCTGCGGCTGCTGGTAGACGAACGGGGTGTCGAGCAGCACCTGCTGGCCGTTGTCGAGGCGCACGCGGATGGTGCGCTCGCCGAGCTGACCGGCGGGGGTGGTGACAATGATCGTCTCGCTGTCGACCACGCGGATGCCGTCGGCGTCCGCCTCAACGTCGCCGAACCAGACGCGCGGCGGTGTGGTGCCGGGGTTGAAGCCACGGCCACTCAGGGTGACCAGGGTGCCGCCGTTGATCGAACCGCTGAGCGGCTCGGCCCCGGTGATCACCAGGGGCTCGACATACTGCACTGCGCCGACCCGCAGCAGTTGGCTGCCGTTGGCGTTGACCACGCGCAGCGCGGCGGGACCGGCGAGCGCGGCGGGGGCCTGCAGGCGGTAGGCGACCTGGCTGCCATCGAGGCTCTCGCTGGCGAGCAGCGCCATCGGCTCACCGCCGAGGAGGAAGTAGGGGCTCTCGGCGCCACTCAGGGTCACCACGACCTCACCGCCGTCGAGCGGCAGCAGGCGCGGTTCGATGCTCACCAGGGTGGCGGCGCTGCCGGGGCCCGCAGCGGTGGTGAAGTGGATGGTGTGGTCGAACAGACCGCTGCTGCGACGGCTGTCGCCGCTGTCGGCGTTCAGCTCGATGCGGTAGTCGCTGTCGGCCTGCAGCGCCTCGCTCGGGGTGAGGGTCAGGGTGCGACCGTCGCTGCTCAGGCTGGCGCTGTGGGCGACCGCCTCGCCACTGGCATCACCGCTCTCGCGCAGCAGCGCCAGACGTCCGGCGAGGAAGCTCTCGAGCCCCTCCCCGTCCGCCAGCGGCAGGGCGTGGCTGAAGTGCAGGGTGATCGGCTGGTCGGTGCCGAAGGCGCCCTCGCCGTCGCGTGGCAGGCTCGCGGTGAGGTCGAGGATGCGGCTGTCGAACAGCAGCAGGGAGCCGCCGGGGGTCGCGCTGTCGTCACCCACGGCGATGCCGAGCAGGTCTGCGAGGTCGCTGAAGAGGTCGCCGGGGGCGGCCTGACTGGCGCCGTTGGTGCCGAGCACGGCGGCGACCACGCCGTCGTCGCCGAGGGCCACGCGGCGCAGGCGCAGCGGGTCCTTCTCGCCACAGCGGTAGGCGACCATGCCGTCGAGCAGGCGCAGCTCCTCGCCGTTGGCCAGATCGAAGAGCGAGAGGTACTGGGAGCCGCCCTTCTCACCGCAGTTGTCCTGCACGTCCACCGCCAGGGTGGTGCCGAGGTCGAGGTCGGCGATGGCGCCGTCGAGGCCGAGGCCGAGGTCGCTGTAGCGGTCGAGCAGGCGTGGGTAGCCACTGCGGCTCACGTCGATCAGCGCCGGGGCGTTGCCCTGGGTGCTGCCGAGGCGGGTGGCGTGGCTGTCGAGCGCGGGCAGGGTGTGGCCGCGCAGGACGCTGGTCTGCGGCAGGGTCGGACGCGTGGTGTCGAAGCCGACGACCATGTCGAGGCCGTGCTGCACATAGAGGCGCCCATGGCGCGCCTCGACGCGGGTGGCGTCGAGGCTCTCGGCGAAGCCGTCGAGGTTGACCTCGGCGATGCGGCTCACCAGGCTCGGGCGCTGCGGGTCGGCCAGGGAGAGCACGGCGACACCGGCCTTACCGGCGGCGAGGAACAGCAGGTCGCCGTCGGCCACCAGCTGGGTCGGCATGGCGCTGAGGTTGAGCGGCACGGCGTAGCGGATGCCGCGCTGGGTGCTGTCGTTGCCCAGCTCCTCGGCGGGGCGGCTCTCGCGGTCGAGCACCAGCAGCCAGTTGTTGCCCTCGTACTCGGTGTCGATGGCGGCCAGGTCGCGGCCCATGGCGGTGATGTAGATCTGCTCGCCGTGCAGCACCATGCCTACGGGGATCAGGTCCTGCGGCAGGTCGTAGTAGCCGAGGCCGTGCATCGGCGCGGCCTCGCCCACGGCGCCGGGGGCGTAGTGGATCAGGCTGAGCCAACCGGCGGGGGCGTACTTGTGGAACTGCTCGACGCTGGTGTAGCTGCTCGGTACCTCTTCACCCACGGCACCCGTGCCGAGGAGGTAGACGTAGCCCAGCTCGCCGTCGAGGGCGAGGTCGACCGGGGTGCCCGGCGGCAGCTGCAGGATGTCGGGCACGTAGGCCCCGGCGTCCAGCGTATCCTTATCCAGCGGCGCGGCACTCTGCAGCTGCTGGTCGATACCGAGGTGGCCGTAGAAGAGCGCGTTGGGCAGGCGCGCTGTGCGCCCGGCGGCGTCGCTCAGCTCGACGTCGACATAGCCACGGTAGGCGCTGCCGAAGTCGGCAACGGTCCAGAGCAGACGGCTGCTGCTGGTGATGATCAGCCCTTCGCCGTCGACCGTGCGGCTGACGGCACGCTGCGGCTGGCCGTGGGGCCAGGCGCGCAGGGTGAGGCCGTCGTCGAAGCCGTAGCCGACCAGGGCCACCTGATCGCCCTGCCCGGCCTGACTGATGGCGACCACCGCGGGGTCAAGGTAGCTCAGCTCCAGGCCGTCGACATAGAGGAAGAGGCCGAGGGCGAGGTCGCTAAGGCCGTCGCTGCGGGTAAGCTGCAGCGCCGCCGGCCCCGCCTGGTTGGTCGGCGTGGTGGCGATGATGCGATCGTAGGGGTGGCTCTCGTCGGCGGCGAGGAACTGCTCCACCACCAGCTCGCGGTCACCCAGGCGCAGCTCGGCGACCTCGCCGAGGCGCTCGCCACGGATCTCCACTGCGCTGCCACCGGCCACCGGGCCACGACTCGGGGTGATGCCGGTGATGCGCGGGGCGTCCGTCTCGGCACTGCCCACCTCGAAGGTGAGCTGGAAGTCGCTGGTCAGACCCTCGCCACTGAGGGCCGCGAGACCGGCGCGCGCCACCAGGGTGTAGCGCTCGCCGCTGAGCCACAGGCCCTCACTGAGAGGAGTGACGCGGATACGGCTGGTGTCGTCGCTGCCGTCATCGAAGGTAGCAAAGGCAAGGCTTACCTGGTCGGTGATCAGCTCGCCGAGTTCGGCGTCACCACGATAGAGGTCGAGATAGTCGCCGAGAACGAGACTGCCGTCGACCGAGGCGGAGAGGGTCAGCTCGATGGCGCCGAGGCTGGGCGCCACCTGGGTGGCGTCGGTCTCGGGTAGGCTCTCGACCACGCGCAGGCCGGGCAGCTCCAGGCGCACGATACCCTGATGACCGGCGGCGGCCTGGATGGCGCCGCGTGCGCTGGTGAGGGCGAGCACGCCGAAGTCGTCGGCAGTCGCGTTGCGGTGGATCAGCACCGGCAGGGTGGCGTCGCGTAGGCCGTCGTCGAGGGCGGCGAGGTCGATCACCTGCACCAGGGATTGCGCCGGGGCGTCCTCCTGGTCGGAGTTCATCACCGAGACGTAGGCCAGGCCACCGGCCACGTGCACGGCGTAGGCGCCGTCGGCGACGTGGTCTTCACGCTCGGGGGTGAGGGCGATGGCGCGCAGCAGACGCGGCTGGGCCGGGTCGCTGATGTCGAAGATATTCAGCTGGGCAATCTGTCCACCGGCACCCATGTCGGTGACGTAGGCGCGACGCCCAACGAGCTGGATCTGGGTGGCGAAGCCGAGGGTATCGACGCTGCCGACGATGGGCAGTGCCGGGGTGGCCAGGTCGGCCACCACCAGCCCCTGATGACCGGCGGCGATGTAGGCGTACTGCCCCTGCACCGCGACGTCGCGGGCGTCGCCATCGGGCTTGATGTAGCCGACGCGGAAGGGGGCGGCGAGGTCGCTGATGTCGACCAACTGCACACCGCCGGGGCCGTTGGCCACCAGCGCCAGGTCACCGGCGCGGGCCACCGCGTGGAGCTGCGCGTAGGGCATGGCGATGCGCCCACGCAGGGCGTAGGGCAGACCGAACTGCCCCTCGCCATCGACCACGGCGAAGAGCAGCAGCTCGCCGTCGCGGTTGTCGTCGATGCGCCCGGTGACCGGGTCGGCGAGGATGCTGCTGGTCATCTGGCCGACGAAGCCCGCGGCACCTTCGCTGCTGCTGCCGGGCGCGTCGACACCGTGCTTGGTGGCGAGGATGAGGTCACTGGCGGAGGCGATATCGGTGATCACACCGGCGAACATCTCGGCGCTGCCGAGCAGCAGCTCGGAGACCAGGTAGCGGTTGCCCCCCTCCCCGGCCAGCTCGTTGATGGCGTCGGCGATGAACAGACCGGTACGCGCCTCGACACTGCTGTCGGTGTCGGCGAACAGGCCCAGTTCGGGCTCCAGACGCAGCGGGTCGAGGCTGCTCCAGGCGCCGAGCATGGCCCCTTCGCGGTCGACACCGTGGAACTGATCGACACTGCTGTACCAGACCGCACGCGCGGCGCTGGCGGCGGCGCCACTCAGGGCGTCACCCTCGGCGCTGGGGGCGAGGTAGCGGTGTTCGGCCACCCCGAGGGCCACCTCGTGGCTGCTCTCGGCGCTCACCGTATGGTTGGGGGTGGTGACCGTGGCGGTGAGGCGCACGCGCTCGGCGCGGGCGGTGGCACGCGCCAACACCTCGCCGTCGAGCAGCTCGCCGAGGTAGATGTAGCTGTGGTTGTCGGGGTCGCTGAGCGGGGCGCGGGCGCTGGGCTCGCGGGTCTCGTCACGCCCCAGCTCCAGGCTGCGGCTGGCGATGGCCTGCCACTGGCCGCTGTCGTCGCGGCGCTCGCGGGTGAGGGTGAGGCTCACCTGGCGCTCGGCGTCGATGCCGATGTCGTCGATGCGCACCACCGCCTCGACTGGCTCGCCCTGCAGCAGCAGCTCGCCGGGCAGCGGGCGGATCAGGCTCAGCTTGGGCGCCACGGTGTCGGCCACCACGCCGACGCGCACCGGCGCGGTACGCACGGCGTGGCCGGCGACGTCGTAGACCATGGCGTGCAGCACCAGGCCGGACTCGCCCGCAGGCGGGGTCAGCTCGGCGGTGTAGAGGTGCTCGCGGGCGGTGGCGCCGCTGCGCACGTTGTCGTTCTCGGCGCGGGTCAGCACCGGGGTGTCGTTGACGTAGAAGACCACGCGGTCGATACCCTCGGGGCCGAGGTCGTCGATCGCCTCGACCACCACCTCGATGGTCTGCCCCTCGATGACCGCGGTGAGGTCGTTGGCCGGTGCGACGATGGCGGCGGTCGGCTCGGCGTCCGCGGCGATGGTCAGCGTCAGTGGGCTGCTCAGGGCCGATTCGTAGCCGTCGAGGTCACGCGCCTTGGCGACGAAGCTGAGGCTCTCGCCGACCTGGCCGTAGGGCACGCTGAAGTGGAACTGATAGGGGGCGGCGGCGTCCTCACCGAGCAGCGACTGCGCTTCGCCGTCGAGCTGGTAGAGGGTGGCATGGTCGATGCCCGCCTCCAGGTCGCTGGCGAGCACCTGGATGATCACCTGACGCCCCTCGGTGAGGCTGTCGATGTTGCCGAGGCTGTAGCCACGGCTGTCGAGGATGCGGATGGCGTCCACCGTTGGCGGCTGGTTGCCCACCAGGCTCACCACGTGGCTCACCTCGCTGCTGTTACCGGCGCCATCTTTGGCGGTGATGCGCAGGCTCAGCGGCAGGCTGCTCGGCAGCGCTGACTGCTGGGTGTTAGCGGCGCCAAGGTAGTCGGCGATAGTCCCGAGGCGCAGGCTGCCGCTCCACGGGGCACCGAGGAGCAGCGAACTCTTCACCTGTTCGCTGGCGCTGAACTCACCGTCGGCGTTGGCGTCGGCGTAGAGCGCGACGGTGACGCTGCTGACACGCACGTTGTCGGTGACGTCCATGTCGAACGGCAGGCTGCGCAGCTCCACCACCTGGGCGTTGCTGCCGCTCGGGGTGTGCAGGGTGATGACCGGGGCCTCTTCGTCCGCCAGCACCTCGACGTGGATCACCTCGGGGGTGATGACGCTGCGCGCCTCGGCACCGCTGCGCTGCTCGGTGGCGGCGGCGCGTAGGCTGAGCGCCTTGCCCGCCTGACCGTAGGGGACCGGGATGAGGAATTCGTAGGGGTAGGCGGTGTCGGTGAAGTCACGGTCGCCGCTGACCAGCCCGGCCACGGAGAGCGAGACCGCCTCGATGCCGACGTCGTCGATGGCGTTGACCTGCACCAGCAGGTAGTCGCCCTCGACCACGGTAGCGCCATCCTCGGGGGCGCCGATCACCACGCTGGGGGGCTCGTCACCCACCAGCGTCAGGGTGATGCTCTCTTCGGCGCGGTGGTTGTCGGCATCGCCGGTGGCGGCGCCGTAGCTGTCGAGCGCCTCGACGGCGAGGCGGATGGTGCTCCCCTCCCCGGCGCTGAGCAGCGGCAGGTCGAGCAGATAGGTGAAGGGGGCGGCGCCCAGGGTCTGGGTGTAGAAGGGCGTGGTGGCGGCGCCACGGTAGGCGCGCAGGGTGACGTGGTCGAGGCCGACGTCGTCGAAGGCGCTGACGTTGACCGCCAGCGTGGCCCCCTCGACCACCTTGTCACCGTTCAGCGGCTTGAGGATATCGACCACCGGCGCCTCGTCGATGGTGATCGGGAACGACAGCTCGCGGGTGCGCGCGTTGCCGGAGGCGTCATAGGCGACCAGGCGCAGCCACAGCTCGGCGCTGTTGCTGCCGCTCGGCAGATTGTCGAACAGATTGAGGATCTCGTAGAGACGCGGGATGGCGATGCTCTGCGTATAGGCCGGGGTGTCGATGTTGCTGCGCGTCACCAGCAGGTGGTCGCGCGCCTCGATACCGGCGATGGTGCGCACGGCGGCGCCGTAGGGCTGGCGGTGATAGACCCCCTTGGCGTCGAGCACGGCGAGGGCGCTGGAGAGCTCCAGACGCTCCACCTTGACGTTGTCGTAGGCGCGGAAGCCCACCTCGAAGCGGCTCGCCTCGCGCGCGCTGGCGCCGACACCCGGTGAGGTGAAGGCGACCTCGGGGAGGATGTCGTCCGGGGCGACGTTGAGTTCGATGTCGTGGCGGCCCACCGCCCCTTCACTGTCGCGCACCAGGGCGGTCAGGGTGATGGTCTGGTTGCTGCCCGAGAGGCCACCGGGGATCGCCAGGGTGAAGTTACGTGCCCCGGCGAAGGGGCTACTGGAGAGGCCGTAGTCGTCGGCCATGCGCTCGCCGTAGGCCGCCTCGATGGCGTCGTAGAGGGCGTTGTAGGCCTCGCTCAGCACCGTCTGGCCACCGGCGTCGCTGGCGCTCAGGGTGGCGCTGCTGTTCTGCGTCAGGCGCACGCCGTCGGCGTAGAGTTCGACACTGCCGCCGTCGAGGTCGCGGTCGTCGGTGAGCACCACGCCGACCTGGATGGCGAAGGTACCGGCGACCACGTACTGACCGTTGGCCGGGGTGACCACGCGCACCTGCGGCGCCATGTTGGCCTGCGGGTGGATCACCAGGGTGCGGCTGACGCGCTGGCCCAGGGTGTCGGTGAGGGTCACCTCGTAGGCGGTGGCGCTCTCCTGCTGGAAGCGGGTACTCAGCGACTCAGCGGCGCTGAGGCGCGGCAGCGAGGGGCACTGGGCGCTGTAGTCGCGGCTGCTGAGCAGCGTGCGACTGCCGTCCGTCTCCAGGCGCTCGAAGCTGAGCGAGGCGAGACCGGCGTCGTCCGCCAGGTCGAGGTCGAGGGCGAAGCGCTCACCCCGGCGCAGCCAGAACTCGGCGTAGGCGAGGCGGTCGGCGCGGGTGACGCGCTCCTGCACATGGCCGTCGAGGTCGAGGTGGGTAAAGGCGGCGAGGGTCAGCTGCGGCGCCTCGTTGGCGGCCAGCGGCAGGATCAGTTGCGCATCGGCGCTGTTGCCGCTCGGGTCCTCGGCCACCAGGGTCAGCTCCAGGTTACCGGCGGCGTAGTCGAGCGGCACCTGATAGTCGAAGCTGAAGGCGGTCTGCAGGTAGTCACCACCGGCGACGGCGAGCAGACGACCGGCCTGGTCGAGCAGGCGCAGACGGGTGATGAAACCGGAGTTGTCCAGCGCATCGAGGCTGATCGTGAGCTGCTGACCGGGCACCACACGGGCACCGGTGACCGGCGCCTTGAGGGTGATCTGCGGCAGCGCTGCGTCGAGGTCGGGGAGCGCCTCGTCGACCGGGCTCAGGGCGAGGAGACCACGCTCGGCGGCGTGGTGGTCGAGCGTATGCACAAAGAGTGCGATGCGCTGCTGCGCCATGCGCGCTGGGATCACCAGGGCGGTGCCGTGACCGCCACTGCTGCCCCCCTGGCTGATGGCCGGACGCGCGGCGAGCAGCGCCTCGCCGCCACTGGCGGCGTCGGCGAGGATCAGGCTCACCTGGGTGGCGGAAGCAACCTCTTGGTTGCCGCGACCGCTGTTGAAATTTTTCACCGACTCGATGGTGGCCAGGTCTATGAGCAGCGAGTGGAGCGCCAGGGTGACCGGGCTGCCGCCCTCGCTCACCACCGGGGTGACGCGCAGGCGGGTGACCCCGGCGCTGCGCCAGGCGGCGAGATTGAGGGTGTCGCCCGCGACGCTGTCGAACAGGGTCGGCTCGGCGCAGGCCGCGTCGGTGAAGCCCTCGACCGTATAGCGCTCCACCGTGGCGCCGTCGACCGCCAGGGTGAGGGTGGCGGGCAGCGCCTTGGCGGGGTGGATGAGCAGCGCATCATCGCGATTGTCGATGTGCAGCTCGCCATCGAGACTCAAGCTGAACGGGCGGCTGCCCCCCTCGGGGTAGGCGATGCGCACGGCGGGGGTGTAGTGGCCGCCGTCATCGTTCCAGCTCTCACCGCGCACGGCGCGGCTGCTACCGGCCCCCTTGAGCGAGGTGTAGATGGGCAGGGCGCGCAGCGGCAGGCTGCTGTCGGCGTAGTCGTCGAGCAGGCTGAAGGCGTTGAACCAGAGGCCACCACGCAGCGGGGTAGCGGGGACACTGGCGTTGAGGGTGAGGCTCGGTGCGCTGTCCGGGTAGATCTTGGCGCGGTATTCGACGCGGTTGGCGTTGCCGCTGGCGTCCTGCACCTCGATGACGAAGAGCAGTTCGCGCCCCGTGGCGGCCACCGGGCTGTAGGGGCTCAGGTC
>QKED01000055.1 GCA_003252455.1 Gammaproteobacteria bacterium | reverse complement strand
CTAATATTACCGCCCCCTCGACCTACAGGTGTCGGTGTCGTTATTGCGTAAATAGAAGAATATTAGAAAATAATGAAATATAAATATAATGCTATGCGAATGAGGCGGGCAGTTTGAACGGCTAGGGTGCTAGCACCGCCGCTATATCGCCCCTTATTACCCCCCGCTCTTGATTTGCATCAAGTCTGTCATACAGGGGCTCTTTTACTCTTTTCGGTGGGTCCATCCAGACTTTATTTCAGTGAAATATTACTTAAAGAAGAGATAGCTCGATGGGTCCGCACAACGGGTATATCGCGAGGCCCGTTCGTGTCAGGCCTCCGGTGTGGTGCCGGTGGCGAATCATCCATCAACCATTTGGAAGGAGAGCATCATGAGGAAGCAGAGCTATCCGGCATGGGTGCGCAGGGCAGGCGTGGCGCTGGCCGCCGGTGTCTTGCTGACCGTTGCCGGGACCGCCTCGGCGGCGCGACCATCGGGTAAGATCGGCACCGATTGGGGTAAGGAGGGGGGGCAGGAGTGTGTCGACTGCCATATGACCGAGAGCCCCGGTCTCTATAAACAGTGGAACGACAGCCAGCACGGGCAGAGCGGCGTCAACTGTCTCGATTGCCACCAGGCGGACGAGAAAGACGCCGACGCCTGGAAGCACGAGGGGCAGTACATCTCGGTGATCGTCTCACCGAAGGATTGTTCGCGCTGTCACGACACCGAGTTCAAGGAGGTGCAGCGTTCGCACCACGCCAGCGCCGGTGAGATCCTCGCCTCGTTGGACAATCTCCTCGGCGAGGTGGTGGGTGGCCCCGCCGCCGTCAACGTCGGTTGCCGTCAGTGCCACGGTGCCAAGGTCGAGGTGCATACCGAGGGCAAGCAGAAGGGTAAGCCCACTGCCGAGACCTGGCCCAATACCGGCATCGGGCGTATGAATCCCGACGGCTCCAAGGGCTCCTGCACCGCCTGCCATGGGCGCCACGGCTTCTCCAAGGCGCAGGCGCGTACCCCCGATACCTGTGGCAAGTGCCACATCGGCCCCGACCACCCACAGTTGGAGGTCTACAACGAGTCCAAGCACGGCATCATCTATCGCGCCAGCGTCGACGAGATGAACCTGCGCTCGGACAAGTGGGTCGCCGGTGTCGACTATGTCGCCGCCCCCACCTGTGCCACCTGCCACATGAGCGCCTCCCCGAGTGAGGCGAAGACCCACGATGTGGGTGAGCGTATCTCTTGGAACCTGCGTTCACCGGTCTCCAACAAGATCAACCTGGTACGCCTGGACAACAACGTCTCCTACGACGTGCCCGAGGGTCAGCCGCTGCCGAAGGTGGGGGAGGTCTCTACCCACGCCAAGGCTAAGGGCGCCAAGGTGGTCGAGGTCCTCACCTGGGAGCAGCGCCGCTCCAAGATGGAGGGGGTCTGCTACGCCTGCCACACCTCAGGCTTCGTGGACGGCCACTACAACCAGCTGGATGAGTTCGTGAACCTCTACAACGAGAAGTTCGCCAAGCCCATCGCCGCGATCATGGCCGATCTGAAGAAGTCCGGGAAGCTCACCCCGGCCCCGTTCGACGAGAAGATCGAGTGGGTCTGGTGGGAGATCTGGCACCACGAGGGGCGCCGCGCCCGTCACGGTGCCTCCATGAGTGGCCCCGACTACGCCTGGTGGCACGGCATGTACGAGGTGGCCAAGCACACCTACTTCGAGTTCATCCCCGAGCTCGAACACCTGGTGGGCAAACAGGAGGCCGACGCCCTGCTGGCCAAGTACTTCAAGCCCATCGAGGGGCACGACTGGTACTTCAACGGCATGAGCAAAGAGGCCCTCGACAAGGTCCGTAAGGGCTACGAAGAGCGTTACGGCAAGGGCTCCTTGAAGTAGTTCAGGGGCTGCCCTCGGCACCCCGGCCACGCGCCGGGGGCGTCGAGGCCTGTCACAGAGTCTCTGCGCCGTTGCAGCGACGCGCAAACTCAGACACTCTCTGACCGGCTCTCGACACAGAGACCGATATAAAAAGCAATTGCGTAGGGGATGTGGGATGAACTTCAGACAGACGATGTGTGCATTGGCCGCTGGCCTACTCCTGATCAACCTTGCCTGGGCCGATGCCGATCCGGTGCGTACCGAGCAGCTCTATCAACAGGCGCTCGACGCCTGGCACGCCAACGACTGGGTCACCGCCGAGGCACGCCTCTCCGAGCTGGTGGCCAGCCAACCCGATCACTACGATGCCCAGCTCAAGCTTGGCGGCATCTACCTCACCAGCCAGCGGGTCGATGCCGCCATCGGCGCCTTCCAGAGGGCGGTGGGCATCGACGACCAGAATGGCCTCGGCTTCACCGCACTCTCCCTCGCCTACCTGCACAAGGGGGCCTACGGCCCGGCCCGCGCCGCCGCCGAGAGTGCCGCCGCGCTGCTACCGCAAGAAGAGGGGCCGAAGAAGCTCATCGCCTTCATCGATGCGCGCGTGCAAGACGGCGGTTCACGTACCGCCCATCCCTGAGTGAACGTCTCTGGCCGGGAGGAACAGCGCCAGCCAGAGGGTCGCTTGCCCCTCGGCGGTCCACTCCACCCGGTGGCGCCGGTGCGGCGCGATATAGAGGAACTCGCCCGGTGCCAGCTCGACCCGCTCGTCAGGGCCCTCCAGGCGCAGACAGGCCGCACCACTCACCAGTAGCACCCACTCCCCCTCCGCCTGGTCGTACCAAAAATCGGGAGGGGAGGCGTGACCGTGGGAGGCGATACGCTCCAGGCGACAGCCGGGGCGGGTGAGGAGGGGGGTGAACAGCTCTTCGGCGGCCCCGGCGAGCGGCGGATGATCGAACAGGGAACCCTTGGCCATGGTTGCGCTCCTAGTCAGCTGGGGTGGGGGTTAATGTGGCATAGTATGGTGCCGCAAACCCCACTAACTTAAGGGTTTGCGTTCAGTTTTGACTCAGCGACCGGGATGACAATCGGCCCCCATATGCGTAGCGACGATACCCCCTCCATCCGCCTTGCCGCCGAAGGCCTGGCCATTCGCCGTGGCGATCGTCCACTCTTCAGCGACCTCGATTTCGGTATCGAGGGGGGCCAGGTGCTGCAGATCGAGGGGCAGAACGGCTGTGGTAAGACCACCCTGCTACGCATCCTCTGTACCCTCACCCAGCCGAGTGAGGGGCGCCTCGTGTGGAACGGCACCCCGCTCGACGAGGTGCTGCCCGACTACCTCGCGGAGTTGGTCTATGTGGGTCACCACCCGGCGGTGAAGGATGACCTCACCCCACTGGAGAATCTCGCCTTCTCCCGCCTGCTCAGCCGCCCCAAGCCCGATGCCGACCCCGAGCAGGCACTGGAGCGCCTGGGCCTAGAGGTCGATTACGAGACCCTCCCCTGCCGCAAGCTCTCCGCCGGACAGCGTCGGCGTGTGGCGCTCGCGCGCCTGCTCTTGAGCGACGCCCGGGTGTGGGTCCTCGACGAGCCCTTCACCGCCCTCGATGTGCGGGGGCGTGACCTGGTCGAAGCGCTGCTCGCCGAGCACGCCATGCGGGGCGGCATCGCCATCCTCACCACCCATCACGCGGTGAGTGTGGTCGGTGCCCCGGTCCACCGGCTGCACCTGGGTTAGCGCATGTCCCTCACCCACACCCTCTTCGCCCTGCTGCACCGCGACCTGTTGCTCGCCTATCGCCACCGTGCCCAGCTCACCAACCCACTGCTCTTCTTCACCATCGTGGTGAGCCTCTTCCCGTTGGCGCTGGAGCCGGACCCGAAGCTGCTCACCACCATCGGCCCCGGTGTCATCTGGGTCGCCGCACTGCTGGCCAACATGCTCTCGCTGGAGGGGATGTTCCGCTCCGACTTCGACGACGGTAGCCTGGAGCAGATCGCCCTGAGCCCCTATCCGCTCTCGCTGCTGGTGCTGGCCAAGGTGGCCGCCCACTGGCTCACCACCGGTCTGCCGCTGCTCTTCGCCGCGCCACTGCTGGCGCTGCTGCTCAATCTGCCCTCGGAGGCGATGGGTGTGCTGCTGCTCACCCTGCTACTGGGCACGCCGACCTTGAGCCTTATCGGTGCCATCGGCGTGGCCCTGACCATCGGCCTGCGCGGCGGTGGGGTGCTGCTCTCGTTGTTGATCCTGCCGCTCTACATCCCAGTGCTGATCTTCGCCGCCAGTGCGGTGGCCAACAGCGCGGCGGGCTTCGGTATCACCGGCCAGTTGGCCATCCTCGGGGCCCTGTTGGCCCTGGCCCTGGGGCTCGCCCCGTTGGCCGCCGCCGGTGCGCTGCGTATCAGTCTGAACTAATCGAACCAGGAGGAGTCTGCCCATGTGGCAATGGTTTCACCGATTGGGCTCGCCCCAGCGCTTCTACCGCCTGGCCGGTACCGTCTCCACCGCGCTGATGGTGGCGGCCGCCATCCTTGCCGCCGCCGGTCTCTACTACGGTCTGGTCGACTCCCCCGCCGATTACCAGCAGGGGGAGAGCGTGCGCATCATGTATGTACACGTCCCGGCGGCCTGGATGAGCATGTTCATCTACATGGTGGTGGCGGCCAGCTCACTGGTGGTGCTGGTGTGGCGCATCAAGGTGGCCGACGCCTTCGCCCGCGCCAGTGCCCCCATCGGTGCCTGGTTCACCTTCCTCGCCCTGGTCACCGGCTCGCTCTGGGGCAAGCCGATGTGGGGTACCTGGTGGATCTGGGATGCGCGCCTCACCTCGGAGCTGATCCTGTTGTTCATCTACTTCGGCTACATCGCCCTGCGTAACGCCATCGAAGAGCCCGAAACAGCCGCGCGCGCCGCCGCCATTCTGGCCTTGGTCGGGGTGGTCAACATCCCCATCATCCACTACTCGGTGGAGTGGTGGAACACGCTGCATCAGGGCGCCACGGTGACCAAGTTCGACAAACCCTCCATCCACCTCTCGATGCTCATCCCCCTGCTACTGATGGCCTTCGCCTTCAAGTTCTACTACCTCGCCATCGCCCTGCGCCGGGCGCGCAGCCTGGTGCTGGAGCGCGAGAAGGGCAGCCGTTGGGTGCGTGAGATGTTCGGGGGGACGGCATGAGCGACTTTTTGCATATGGGCGGCTACGCCCTCTACGTCTGGGCCTCCTATGGCCTCACCCTCATCATCGTGTTGATCACCCTGATCACCACCCTGAGCGGCGAGCGCGCCACCGAACGTCGGGTGCGCCGCCTGCTGCGGAGAGAGCAGAAGTGAATCCAAAACAGAAGAACCGCCTGATCATCATCGGCCTGGTCGGCACCCTGCTGGCCGCCGCCGTGGCCCTGGTGTTGGTGGCCCTGCAGGAGAACATCAACGCCTTCTACTCGCCGAGCGACATCGTCAAGGGCAAGGCGCCCATCGACCGCACCCTGCGCGTCGGTGGCCTGGTGGTGGCGGGTAGCGTCAAGCGTGACCCGCAGAGCCTCAAGGTGGGCTTCGACCTCACCGACGGGGCGCACCAGGTGCGTGTCACCTTCTCCGGCATCCTCCCCGACCTGTTCCGCGAGGGGCAGGGCATCGTCGCCCAGGGGCGCATGCGTGCCGGGGTGTTCGAGGCGGACGAGGTGCTGGCCAAGCACGACGAGAACTACATGCCCCCCGAGGTGCAGGACGCCCTCGATAAGGCGCAGCAGCAGGGGGTGATCGACCAACTGCGCATGCCGCATGGGGAGGGCGCCCAGTGAGTGGTGTAACCATCCTCCCCGAGGTCGGCCATCTGGCACTCATCCTCGCACTCATCTTTGCCACCCTACAGGGGCTGGTGCCGCTGCTCGGCCTGCACTTCGGTATCGAGCGCTGGGTGGCGCAGTCACGCCGCCTCGCCTGGGGTCAGTTGCTGTTCCTCGCCCTCAGCTTCGCCTTCCTCACCCAGGCGTTCATCGACAACGACTTCTCCGTGCTCTACACCGCGCAGCACTCCAACAGCCAACTGCCGCTCATCTACCGCATCTCCGCCGTGTGGGGCGGGCACGAGGGGTCGCTGCTGTTGTGGGCCTTGCTGCTGGCCGCTTGGGCCGGGGCGGTGGCGCTCTTCAGCCGCCGTCTGCCGGAAGATATGGTGGCCCGGGTGATGGGCATCATGGGCCTGGTGAGCAGTGGATTTTTGATGTTCATCCTCTTCACCTCGAACCCCTTTCTGCGTCTGCTCCCTGCGCCTATCGACGGCAGTGACCTCAACCCGCTGCTGCAGGACCCCGGTCTGGTGGTGCACCCACCGATGCTCTACATGGGCTAT
The DNA here is from genome assembly GCA_003252455.1 of Gammaproteobacteria bacterium. Taxonomy (GTDB): domain Bacteria; phylum Pseudomonadota; class Gammaproteobacteria; order Thiohalomonadales; family Thiohalomonadaceae; genus SZUA-467. Next base: position 13,391 of record QKED01000055.1, on the reverse strand, counting down.
GTAGGCTTCTCCGTCGCCTTCGCCTTCGCCATCGCCGCCCTACTCGGCGGCAAGCTCGACGCCACCTGGGCGCGCTGGTCGCGTCCCTGGACCACCCTGGCCTGGATCTTCATGACCCTGGGCATCGTGCTCGGCTCCTGGTGGGCCTACTACGAGCTGGGCTGGGGCGGCTGGTGGTTCTGGGACCCGGTGGAGAACGCCTCCTTCATGCCCTGGCTGGTGGGCACCGCGCTGATCCACTCCCTGGCGGTGGCCGAAAAGCGCAGCGCCTTCAAGAACTGGACCGTGCTACTGGCGATCATCACCTTTTCGCTCAGCCTGCTCGGCACCTTCCTGGTGCGCTCCGGGGTACTCACCTCGGTGCACGCCTTCGCCTCCGACCCGGCGCGTGGCGTCTTCATCCTCGGTCTGCTCGCCGTGGAGGTGGGCGGCTCGCTGCTGCTCTATGCCCTGCGTGCACCCTCCATCAAGAGCACCGGTCGGTTTGCCCCGCTCTCGCGTGAAGGGGCCCTGTTGGTCAACAACTTACTGCTGGTGGTGATGGCCGCCACCATCCTCATCGGCACCCTCTATCCGCTCATCATGGACGCCCTCGGCATCGCCAAGATGTCAGTGGGTGAGCCCTACTTCAACACGGTGTTCAATCCACTGGCGATCCTGCTGGTGCTGCTCATGGGCCTCGGGCCGCTGCTGCGTTGGAAGTCCGACACGCCCCTACGCCACGTGCGCCTGCTCGCCGGGGTGGGCCTCGCCGCCCTCGCCGGGGCCGCCCTGCTACCCTGGCTCGGTTACGGCAGCGGTCACCTGATGGTGGTGATCGGCGTCGGTGTCAGCCTGTGGATGGCGCTGCTCACCTGTGCCGACCTCTACCAGCGCAGCCGCACGGCCAAGGGGCTACGTTTCCCCGGTATGAGTTACCTGGGCATGGTCGCCGCCCACCTCGGCGTGGCAGTGACGGTGATCGGTGTGACCCTCACCAGCCACTACAGCACTGAGCACGACATCCGCCTGGGGATGGGGGAGACGGTGACCATCGGTGGTTACGATGTGCGCTTCGACGGCCTCAGTCAGGTGCAGGGGCCCAACTACCGTGCCGACCGTGGCCACTTCCTGGTGAGCCAGGCGGGCGCACCGGTGGCCGATCTCTACAGCGAAAAGCGTCTCTACACCGTCAGCCGCATGCCGATGACTGAGGCAGGTATCGACGCCGGGTTGTTCCGCGACATCTACGTCGCCCTGGGTGAACCGCTGCCCGACGGCGCCTGGGCCCTGCGCGTCTATCACAAACCCTATGTGCGCTGGATCTGGCTCGGCGGCCTGCTGATGGCCCTCGGTGGCCTGTTGGCCCTGCTCGACCGTCGCTACCGTCAGTTGCCGCGTACCCAGAAGGAGGCCTGAGCCATGCAGGCACGTTTCATCATCCCCCTGGCGGTCTTTGTCGCCCTGGTCGCGATCTTTGCCGTCGGCCTCAAGCGCGACCCGCGCGAGGTCCCCTCGCCACTGATCGACAAGCCGATCCCCACCTACACGCTGCCCAACCTGCAAGTGCCCGAGACGGGCTTCGACCAGGGGCTGCTCACTGCCCAGCCGGTGGCGCTGCTCAACGTCTGGGCCAGCTGGTGTACCGCCTGCCGCCAGGAGCACCCGTTCATGATGGAGCTGGCCCGCTCCGGGGCCCTGACCATCTATGGCCTCAACTACAAAGACGAGCGCGACGACGCCCTCGCCTGGCTCGCCCGCCACGGCAACCCCTACACCGCCAGCGGCTTCGACCACAGCGGCCGGGTTGCCATCGACTGGGGTGTCTACGGCGTGCCGGAGAGCTTCCTGGTCGATTTCAACGGCAAGATTCGCTACAAGGTGATCGGGCCCCTCGACCGTCAGACCTGGGAGCTGAAGCTCAAGCCACTCATCGCGCAGATCCGCGCGGAGGCGCAGGCGGCCGGGCGTACGGCACCCGTCGGCGTGTCCGACGCCGCACCGGGCGTCAGCGCGCCCCAGGGGGCGGCACAATGAGGACGCTCTATGCCCTGGCCCTGCTCGCCCTGAGCCTACCGACCCTGGCCGCCCCGATCGCCGTCTTCGAGTTGCCCAACGCCGAGGCGGAGAAGCGCTTTCGCACCCTCAGTGCCGAACTGCGCTGCCTAGTGTGTCAGGGGCAATCCCTGGCCGACTCCAACTCCGACTTCGCCTACGACCTGCGTAGCGTCATCCACGGCATGCTCCTGGAGGGCAAGAGCGACGCGGAGATCCTCGACTTCATGTCCGCGCGCTACGGTGACTCGGTGCTCTACGACCCACCGCTCAAACCCTACACCCTGCTCCTCTGGGGCGCCCCGCTGCTGCTGCTCGGCGCGGGGGGCTGGCTGCTCTGGCGCACCCTGCGTAATCCGGCGGGGGAGGGTAGGGGCCGTGCGGGCCTGAGTGACGAGGAGCGTGCGCGCTTGGCCGTACTGCTGCAAGAAAACAAGCAAGAGAATAAGGGGGAGGATGCATGATCACCTTTGGCCTAATCGCCTTTCTCCTGCTGCTGCTCGCCCTGATGCTCCTGCTGCCTGGGCTGCGCGCCCCGCGCGCGGGCGAGGGGCCGAGTCTCACCGAGGCGCAACGCCAGGCGATGAACGTGGGGCTGCTCAAGTCACGCCTCGCGGAGCTCGATAGCGAACGCGACGCCGGTCTGCTCGACGCCGCCCAGTACGAACAGGCCGCCGACGAGTTGCGCCTCGACCTGCTCGCCAACAGCGAGGGGCAGGGTCACGCCAAGGGCAACCGCGAGGGGCGTTGGTTGTCTGGGACCCTGGTGGTGGCGCTCCCGCTTACCGCCCTGCTGCTGTATGGCGTGGTGGGGCGTCCCGACCTGCTCACCCTCCCGCCGGAGCCGCAGGCGGCCAAGGCGCTGCCGCGTGGGCAGGGTGTCGAGGGCAGCGCACCGGCACCCCAGGCCGGGGCCGAGGGGGGGAACGCCATGGGCGACATGCGCGCCCTTACCGAGCGCCTCGCGGCGAAGCTCGCCGAGGAGCCCGAGAATGCGCAGGGGTGGTTGCTGCTCGGACGCTCCTACTCCATGCAGGAGCGCTATGCCGAGTCGGCGGCGGCCTTCGCCAAGGCCTACGCCCTGCTCGGTGATCAGGTGGAGCTGCTCGGTGAGTACGCCGAGGTGCTGATCCTCGCCGCCGACGGTGGCAACAGCCCCGAGGCGGACCGCCTCATCGCCCGCGCCTTGGCTCTCGACCCGAACGACGCCCGTTCACTCTGGTTGGCCGGGGTGAGCGCGGTGCGCGTCGGCGACAAGGAGGGGGCCATCCGCCACTGGCGCCACCTGCTCAAGCAGTTGCCCGAGGATGAGCGCATGCGTGAGTTGGTGGTGCAACGCCTGAGCGAATTGGAAGGGAACGATGGCTGGGAGGTGATCGAGCCGCCCGCCGCGGCCGAGCCCGTACCGAGTGCCCCGTCGGTCGCCGCCCCCACGGCGGGTCTGCCGCTGCAGGTGAGCATCGACCCGGCCCTGGCCGAGGGTCTCGACCCCGACACCACCCTGTTCATCTTCGCCCGGTCACCGGGCCAGCGTATGCCGCTGGCGATCCAGCGCCACCGCGTCGGCGATCTGCCGCTCACCACCACCCTGAGCGATGCCGACCTGATGACCCCGGGCCAGAGCCTCGCCGACCACGCCCAACTGGAGCTGGTCGCGCGCACCTCCGCCAGTGGTAGCGCCATGCCCCAGCCGGGTGACCGTGAAGGGGTGACCCAGGTCGACCTGACCCGTGCCGCTGGCAGCGTGCAGATCCGCATCGATCGCAGCCGCTGAGCCCTGCGCAGCCGGTCCATTACCGCTCCACAGGCCAACCCCAACAGCGTTGGCCACGGAGACACGGAGGACACAGAGATTGTGAGGGGCGTGTACTCGGTGAGTTGGGAGAGGGTGCGTGACTCACACCTATCGTCTGCACTCGGCCAAACAGGCTGTTCACTCAAGCGTTCCTCTCTGTCTCCTCTGTGCCTCCGTGGCCAATCTTCCTAACTCTGGCGAGGTAGGCGGCAGCTGATATTTCCCGAGGCGCCGTGCTACGCTGTGCCGCCAACAAGATAACAACAGACGCCAAAGGAGAGTCCTCGCGTGAAACTGGAGACCATCGCTATTCACGGCGGTTTTTCGCCCGACCCCACCACCAAGTCGGTGGCCGTGCCGATCTACCAAACCACCTCTTATGCCTTCGACGACACCCAACACGGGGCCGACCTCTTCGACCTCAAGGTGCCGGGCAACATCTATACGCGCATCATGAACCCGACCAACGCGGTGCTGGAGCAGCGCGTGGCGCAGATGGAGGGGGGCGTGGGGGCGCTCGCCGTGGCCTCCGGTATGGCGGCCATCACCTACACGGTCCAGGCGCTCTGCCAGGTGGGCGATAACATCGTCGCCACCTCGCGCCTCTACGGCGGTACCTATAACCTCTTCGCCCACACCCTGCCGCGTCAGGGCATCGAGGCGCGTCTGGTGCCCCACGACGACCTGGAGGCGATGGCCGCCGCCATCGACGACAAGACCAAGCTGCTCTTCTGCGAGTCGGTTGGCAACCCGTCGGGCAACTTCGTCGACATCGCCGCGCTGGCCGAGGTGGCCCACGCCAAGGGGGTGCCGCTGGTGGTCGACAACACCGTGCCGAGCCCCTACCTCTGCCGCCCCTTCGAGCACGGCGCCGACATCGTCGTGCACGCCCTGACCAAGTACATGGGCGGCCACGGCAACTCCATCGCCGGGATCATCGTCGACTCCGGCAAGTTCGACTGGAAGGGCAACGCCGAGCGCTTCCCCATGCTCAATACACCCGACCAGTCCTACCACGGTGTGGTCTACACCGATGCCTTCGGCCCCGCCGCCTTCATCGGTCGCTGTCGTGTGGTGCCGCTGCGCAACATGGGCGCGGCGCTCTCGCCGTTTAACGCCTTCCTGGTGCTCCAGGGCATCGAGACCTTGGCGCTGCGCATGGACCGCCACGGCGAGAACAGCCTCAAGGTGGCCGAGTTCCTCAAGGCGCACGAGATGGTCGAGTGGGTCAACTACGGCGGCCTGCCCGACTCGCCCGACTACCCGCTGGTGCAGAAGTACATGCGTAACGGCAACGCCTCGGGCATCCTCTCCTTCGGTATCAAGGGCGGGCGTGATGCCGGGGCCAAGTTCATCGACGCACTCAATCTGGTCGTGCGCCTGGTCAACATCGGTGACGCCAAGTCACTCGCCTGCCACCCGGCCACTACCACCCACCGTCAGCTCAGCCCCGAGGAGTTGGAGAAGGCGGGTGTGAAGGTGGAGATGGTGCGCCTCTCCATCGGTATCGAGCACATCGACGATATCCTCGCCGACATCGCCCAGGCCCTCGAAGCGGCGCGCTGAGCCCCGCGCCGAGGCGCCACGGGTCGCCGCCGTCGCGGCGGCGACCCCTCTCTCCTACCGATTTCCCGTCTTACACCCTGCGTGTTGCGAGGCCGGGCACCTACGTCCGCATCAGCTCGATACACCCTTTGGCACCGCGCACCAGGTCGCGACCCTCGCTCTTGGCACGGTAGAGTGCCTCGTCGGCGCGGTTGATCCAACGCTCCAGACTCTCCCCCTCGCACCACTGGGCGATGCCGATGCTCAGGGTGATGTGCACCACCCCGCTCGGTGCCTGGATCGGGCTCTCGGCGACCGTACGCCGTAGCTCCTCGGCCACACTGTTGGCATTGCGCCCGTCGGTGTCGGGCAGCACTACGCAGAACTCCTCGCCGCCGTAGCGACCGATGAGGTCACTCATGCGCAGGCGCGCGCACATCTCCTTGGCCACATGCCGCAGCAGGGTGTCGCCCACCAGGTGGCCGTAGTTGTCGTTGACGCGCTTGAAGTGGTCGAGGTCGATCATCAGCAGGCTCAAGGGGGTGTGGCTGCGGTTGGCGCGGCGTAGCTCCTGCTCCATGCGTTCGAGCAGGTGGCGGCGGTTGGGCAGGCTGGTCAGCTCATCGGTGTTGGCCTGTTCGCGCAGGCGGGTGTTGAGCCCCTCTACCTCGGCGGTGCGCTCGCGCACCTCCTGCTCCAGACGCGCGGTGCCGATGCGGATGACGAAATAGAGCAGCACCTCGATGGCGATGTAGGCAGCGATGGCATAGATAAGGGTGATGATGCGCCGTTCGTGCAGGTTGGTGAGGCGGTTGTCGATGTTTTGCCACACCACCACGCTACCGACGTTGGCGCGGTTGACGTCCTCTTGCCCCAGGTAGTCGCGCAGCGGCCAGTAGTAGAGGATGTAATGGGCGCCGTCGAGGGTCACACGGCGCATGCCGGTACGGTCACGGATGCCGGCCATATCGCCCTGGTCGATGAGGCGAAAGAGGGCGTTGTCGGTCGTGCTCTCCACCTTGCACGGGCACTGATTGTCCTGGTCGCCGAATTGGCGACGGATGGTGTCGGCCCACATGGTGGACTCCACGTGTTCACGGGTGAGCAGTACGGCCCACTGGTTGCCCAGCTGTTGCGACAGGTTGCTGAGCAGGGTGGTGAAGGAGGTTCCCACCTCGACCGCACCGATGCGGTGGCCCTGGCTGTCCACGAGCGGTACGACACCGCGTAGCCCGGAGTAGACGCGCCCGGTCTCGAAGCCGACCGCGTTGACGCCGTTGTGGATCACGCTGGTGATGGTGTGGCGGATGGCGCTGAGGTCATCGCCAAAGCGCTCCGGCTTGTGCACACGCAGGAAGCTCACATCTCCAGGACCGAGGTGAAAGTGCAGCTGACGCACGTCGAACATGCGCGTCAACTGCTCCCAGACTGGGGCGATGTCGTGGTAGAGCTGGTTACGGATGGCGGCGCTCTCCGGCCCCCCAGCACCCCCACCCTCGCGCTGCACCGCGTTGGCGGCATGCTCGAAAATATCGCGGATCTCCTTGGCCCCGGCGTAGGAGTGGGCCAACATCAGCATACTGCCGAGCTGCTGGTCGAGCAGCATGTGGTAGGTGGCGTGGTGCTGCACCCCCTGGGCGTGCAACTCCTCGTTGAGGTCACGCTCGTCGAAATAGCCGCTGACTAACACCAGCAGCAGGTCGCTCAGCAGCAGGATGACGCTGATGGTGAGGAACAGACGTTGACTCTTGGTGGTGCGCATAGGGGTGGGGCGTCAGTCGATGCTTACATTGTCGGCGATGTGCGCAGGCCGCGCCATGCCGGGCTGCTCAAGGTGGTACTTCTTTACCATCCACCCTGCCCTGAGGCGAGGGTCGAAAACAGGGTGACGAGTGGTAGTAACAGCAAAAACAGCAGCGAGCTGGCCACGACCGCTTGGGTCGCGCGGCGGGCGAGTCCGGCCTCCGCGCACAGACCAGGTAGCAGCGAGCTGACCGGCAGCAGGGTAAAGACCAGGATCGCCACCAACGGCTCGATGCCCGGCGTTCGACCGAGGGCCAACAGCAGACCGCTCGCGGTCAGTGCCGCCAGGCCGACGCTCGGCAGGCGCACACGCAGCCAATCGAAGGGTAGGCGGCGTAGCGCCAGTCCTTGAAAGTGGAATTGCAACCCCAGGTGTAGGGCGATGCCCACCCCTAAGAGCTGTTTGGTCAGGGTGGCGAGTGTGGGGACGTGGGTCGTGAGTTCGGGCGCCAGGCGCAGTGCCAGGCCCAGGGCGATGGCCGACAGGGGGGCCCAAAGGGGTGAAAGGCGCGCTCCCCAGCCACCCGGTGCCGCTGCGCCGATACAGGCCCAGCGCTGCAACAGTGGCAGCAGGATCACCAGGGAGAGGAAGTTGCCGAGGTCCACCACCATGAAGTCGCGCAGTGCCGCCGGATAGGCGAGGCCGAGCAGCAGGACGCCACGGTTGCCGCCACCGTAGGTAGAGAAGATGAGCCAGGCCGAGGCGTCGTCGCCACGTCGATAGCGCAGGGCCGCATAGGTGGCCGGCAGTGCCTGCAGCAACACCCCGGCGAGCAGCAGGGGGAGCAGCGCCAGGTTCCAGCCCTGTGTGGCGAAGAGGGTCAGCAGCAGCAACTGCAGAAGGTAGAAGTTGGCCCTGTGCAGTCGTCTCTGCCACACCTCGGGCACCTGTTGACGCAGGACCAGGCCGAGCAGAAACGGCACCAGCAGGGTGATTAGGGTGCCCATGCGCGGGTCGTGGGTCAGCGGTTGGCGCTGTAGGGGTCCTTGGCCATCAAGTAGGCGAGCAGGGCATCGCGGTGCGCTTGTCCGTCGAGCCAGGCGCGGACCTCACGCAGCTTGGCGTAGTTCTCGGCACCGAACTGCTCGGTGTAGTGGGCGGTGAAGGTGTCGTGGGCACTCGCCTCACGTACCTGGCGCTGATACGGATCGGTGAAGATGGCGGAGATGACCCCGCTGAGCCCCTCTTGTTTGAGCAACTCCCACTCCCCCTTATCGAGCCAGAAGGCACCCACCGCCGGACTCAGGTCGATGCGGTGGTTGTGGCGGTGGCTGATGCGGTACTTCTGCATCAGCACGCCACTGATGGGGCAGAGGAGGGCCTTGCGGCTCTCATCGGCCTCGACAGGTTCTAGGGTCGCCGTGCTGCCCGCGGCCTGGGGGTGTAGGTCGCGCCAGCGTAGGTAGTCCCCCAGGGTGATCCAGTTACCCCCACAGTGCGGACAGTGGTTGGCCAGCAGGGTCGCATCCAGTGAACTGGGTTGGAGTTCGGCCTGTTTGCAAGCGGGACAGCGCATGGGGGCTCCTTGTGGTGGCTTACTCGACGAGGATCTCGCGCCAGCCACTATCCGGGTCATTGCCCTTCATGTCCAGCCCGGCGAAGAGACGCCACTCTACGCGGGCGTGTGGGCCGCGATAGGTGGGTGGGAGGTTCTCGGGAACCGGGATGACGCACTCCAGGGTCTGGGTGGAGTTGGCCTCCAGGGTCTGCGGCGGGGCGACGCTGAAGCGGTGCCGCAGCAGCTCGGTGGCGTGATGGATGTGCAGATAGTCCACATCGCCCGGTTGGTCACGGTCGTTGGCGCGGTAGTTGGGGATGTCGATCACCTCGCGGCACTCGAGGATGACGTAGATCTCGTCCACGTTGATGCTCTCGTCCTTGACGGCGATCTCGATGCTCAGTGGCATCTCCTCACCGCGTTCGCCGCCTTCGCAGAAGAGGTTGAGCTTGGCCCAACCGCCGGTCATGCTGTTTTTGATTTTAGAGAAAAAGCCCATGGGTCACTCCTTGTTGCTGGTGTCGATAGAGGCTCGTCCGGCATTCCACCCGATGGGGCGGGGCGCTGCACTCACCCATATGGGTGAGCCGTGCCCCGGACCACGATCAGTGGCGGAAGTGGCGCATGCCGGTGAAGACCATGGCCATGCCGTGTTCGTCGGCGGCGGCGATCACCTCCTCGTCGCGCATCGAGCCACCGGGCTGGATGACGGCGGCGATGCCCGCAGCGGCGGCGTTGTCGATGCCGTCGCGGAAGGGGAAGAAGGCGTCGGAGGCCATCACCGAGCCGGGCACGCTGAGCCCGGCGTGCTCGGCCTTGATGCCAGCGATGCGCGCGGAGTTGACGCGGCTCATCTGCCCGGCACCGACGCCGATGGTCATGTCACCCTTACCATAAACGATAGCGTTGGATTTGACGAACTTGGCCACGCGCCAGGTGAAGAGCAGGTCGCGCATCTCCTGTTCGCTCGGCTGGCGCTTAGTCACCACCTTGATCTCCTTGGTCAGCAGCAGGTCGCTGGACTGCACCAGCAGGCCGCCGTTGACGCGCTTGAAGTCGAGACGGGCGCCCTCGGCACCCCAGGTGCCGCACTCTAAGAGGCGCACGTTCTTCTTCTCGGCGACCACGGCGATGGCCTCGGCGCTGACGCTGGGGGCGATGATCACCTCGACGAACTGGCGCTCGACGATCGCCTTGGCGGTGGCGGCGTCCAGCTCCTGGTTAAAGGCGATGATGCCACCGAAGGCGGACTCGGGGTCGGTGCTGTAGGCGCGCTCGTAGGCCTCCAACAGGTTGGCGCCGAGGGCCACGCCGCAGGGGTTGGCGTGCTTGACGATGACGCAGGCCGGGCCTTCGTCGAACTGCTTGACGCACTCCAGGGCGGCGTCGGTGTCGGCGATGTTGTTGTAGGAGAGCTCCTTGCCCTGCAGCTGTTTGGCACTGGCGATGGAGCCGACCGGGGCGCCGGGCTCGACGAAGAAGGCGGCGCTCTGGTGCGGGTTCTCGCCGTAGCGCATGGTCTGCACCTGCTGCACCTGGAGGTTGAAGGTGCGCGGGAACTCGGCCACGGCGTTGTCTTCGGCCTTGATGCCGTCCACCAGCTTGCCGAAGTGGTTGGCGATCATGCCGTCGTAGCGCGCGGTGTGCTCGTAGGTCTTGACCATCAGATCGAAGCGGGTGGGGTAGGTGGTGGCGCCGCCGTTGGTCTGCATCTCGTCGAGCACGCGGCCATAGTCGGCGGCATCGACCACGATGGTCACGTCTTTGTGGTTCTTGGCCGCGGCGCGGATCATGGTCGGACCGCCGATGTCGATGTTCTCGATGGCGTCCTCCAAGGTGCAGCCGGGCTTGGCCACGGTCGCCTCGAAGGGGTAGAGGTTGACCACTACCAGGTCGATGCCGCCGATACCATGCTCGGCCATCACCCCATCGTCGATACCGCGACGACCGAGGATGCCGCCGTGGATCTTCGGATGCAGGGTCTTCACGCGCCCGTCCATCATCTCCGGGAAGCCGGTGTAGTTACCGACCTCGATCACCTTAATGCCGCTCTCGGCGAGCAACTTGGCAGTGCCGCCGGTGGAGAGGATCTCCACACCGAGGGCGTCGAGCGCCTTGGCGAAGTCGACGATGCCGCTCTTGTCGGAGACGCTGATGAGGGCGCGCTGGATCTTGTTCATGCCGTTACCTTGTATGCCTGAGGTTGTGGGGCCCTGGGGGCCGGGGCGACATTATATAGGATGTACGGCGGGGAGGAGTGTCACGCGGCAGATCGGCGAGAGGGCCTGGGTAGCAGTGCCACGGAGGCACGGAGTACACGGAGAATAACAGGGCGTTGTACGCGGATCCCCTCCATCCCGCACTGACCTTCTCCGTCTCCTCCGTGCCTCCGTGGCAAATGCATTAACGGCTGCTGAGCCAGCCGCGCGGGTCGATGTGCTCGGGGTGGAGGCCGACATAGGCCATGTTGCCGATGCTGCCCACGCGCACGTGCGGGCTCACCTCGGCGAGCTGTTGGTGGAGCTGGCCGACGCTGTTGACACAGCCCACCTCGCCAGCCTTCTTCAGCGCACCGAGGTAGCGCTGGCCGAGGCCGTTGTTGGCCACCAGCGAGGTGGCGAAGAGATTCCCCTCGGGGGTCTTGACCCGCAGCATCTCGGTCAGTAGGCGGCTGGGTTGGTCGAAGATGTGCAGCAGACCGAAGGAGAGCAGGGTGTTGAAGCTGCCGTCGCGAAACGGCAGGTCGAGGGCGTCGGCGTGGACGAAGAGCAGGTTCTCCGGCAACTCGCCGAGCGCTTCGAGGATGCGCTCCTTGGCGCGCAGCAGCATGCCGAGGGAGCGGTCGAGCAGCAGCACCGGGCGGTCGCCGTAGCGGGCGTAGACCTTGTGGGTGAAGACCAGCGAGCCGCAGCCCACATCGAGCACCGGCCCCTGCTCGGCACTGTTGAGGGCGGTGAGGCAGAAGTCGCGGTAGTTGCTCGGCCAGTTGCCCCAGATGAGGCGGTTGTAGACCGGATTGCCGATAAGGGCGTCGTAGAACTTCACCTTGCTGTCGTAGTGGTGCTCTTGCTCCTCTGCGGCGATGAAGGAGACCAATGCGGGTTCGATGAGCTGGGGCGTACGGCCCGGCAGGAGCAGGGTGTCGAGCAGGTCGAGCATGATTCTCACCTTAGTGGCTGGCGGGGACGTAGCAACCGATGCTGAAGAAGCGCTGCTGTGGCAGCGACTCCACCGAGGGGAGCATGGGTGGGTTGATGCCGCCGTAGACCTGACCGTCGTGTGGTCGGAACCCGGCCAAGGCGAGGGCCAGACGGTACTGGTTGTAGGGCAGCATCAGTTGGCGTGACTGGAAGTGCATGCCCCAGTTGAGCGGATGGGGGAGCTTGTCAGCGCGCAGGAAGTGGGTCGACGTGTCGATCGGCTCCGCCTCTTCGTAGCGCGACGGGCTGTGACCCTCTAAGGAGATGAGGCCGTGGCGCGCGTAAGGCTTCCAGCGCTGCATAAAGTCGATGAGGTCGGCCACCGCCACCTGCCCGGGGACCAATCCGGTGCTGCCGGAGAAGGCCATGTCGAACGCCTCCAGTAGACGCTCCAGCGCGGCGCTGTCACTGCTCGGCAGCTCGCCGGCGAAGTTCTCGCGGTAGACGTGTGCCAGCTCCTCACGCTCGCAGTTTTCCAGGGCCGTGCGGATGATCGCGGTGGCGGCGTGGGTCTCGGTCACCTGCAGGCGGCGGTTGTGGATGAGGAACATGAAGGTGTGCAACAGGTCGTCGAGGCGCAGTGGGCGCTCGGTCCCGTCTTGCGGGTCACGGCGCTGTACGCCGCTGGCCTGCAGACTGGCATCGTAGGCGTCGGGGTCAGAGATATCCGCCTTCACCACCAGGGGGATGACACCGTCGATGGCCTCCAGCGGGGCCAGCGTCTCACGCGTCAACTCCAGCGGTTGGTCGTTGTAGTCGGCGCCGATCACCACCAACGGGAAGCGCGCCAGCTCGCGCCCGCGCCGGGTCTCGCTGAGGATGTAGTCCGCAAGACGCTTGAGGCTGGTGCCATCGCCGCAGCCGATGTCGGCGATGCCAGCAGGTTGCTGCTCTAGTGGCAGGGTGTCGAAGTAGTGCTTCAGTACCTGCTCGTTGATGATCTTCGAGCCGGGGCCGGAACCGGCGCCGCTGGAGCCGTAGACATTCATCACCCGGTCGACATGGGTGTCTTGGTCGATGCCACAGGGGTCGCCGCTGCCGATGAGCAGGTCGTCGATCTGCTCGTAGGATTTGAGGTAGGAGATGCCCAACGCCGCGAGCGGCGGGGTGATACCGAGTACCAGGCGCCCCTGCTCGGTGAGGCGTAGCCCCTCGCCCTGGCGTTCGGCCAGGTGGCGTGGCAGCAGCCAGTCGAATACTGCGCCGATGAAGGGACGCGAGAGGTTGGCCGGAAGCTCGTTCAGGTTCAGCCACTTCGAGGTGGCGAGGAAGGGGGCAAGGGCCGATTCGCCCACCGGGGTGATGCGTGCGCCGCGCTTCTCGTAGAGCGGCATGCCCATGGCCACCAGGGCGGTGCCGAGGGCGAGGCCGGCGAGGCAGTCGACCGACGGGCGCGCGGCGAGACGGGTGTGCGGTTGTTCGCTCTCGGTGGGGAGACCCCACTCGCGGTTGCTCGCGGCGACGTAGCCCTGCAAGCGGGTGATGGCGGCGGCCTCCTGCCGCTGCCTCTGACAC
>QKED01000037.1 GCA_003252455.1 Gammaproteobacteria bacterium | reverse complement strand
CCGCCCATCACAAGCCGTTGGCTTGTGGCTCCAAAAAAACGAAGCCCCCCACCGGAGCTTCAAGCCAACGGCTTGAACAACCACCGCCTGAACTGCGCCGCCCATCACAAGCCGTTGGCTTGTGGCTCCAAAAACGAAGCCCCACCGGAGCTTCAAGCCAACGGCTTGTACAACCACCACCCGAACAGCACCGCCCCTCACAAGCCGTTGGCTTGTGACTCCGAAGTAAGCGACTCCGAGCGAGGACCGCCTGACCGTGCCGCGCCGCTGCGGGCCTACGCTCCGCTCCGGCGCGCTGCGTCGCCGCACGGTCAGGCTCTTGCCTATGCGCCTCCGGCGCCCCGCCCTCCGGGCCCTGTTCGACCTCGGGCAAGACGGAAACCGATGACGCGGGTCCGCCCGTCGGGCGTGCCGTAGCTGCGAAAGGCGGAACGGCAGCTCTGGCCATTGCTGATCCAGGCGCCGCCGCGCAGCACGCGCGCATCGCCTGCCTCTGGACCCTCCGGGTCCCTGACCGGCTCCGCCGGGTGCTCACCGTACCAGTCCCGGCACCACTCAAAGACGTTACCGTGCATCTGGTAGAGGCCCCAGGCGTTGGCTGGGAGGGCCTTTACCTCGACCGTCGTTTCTCTAAACTCGCCCTTGGCCCCGTCGTGATAGGGATGGGTGCCACGGTAATTGACCTGTTTCGGGGTGATGTTCGCCCCGAAGTGAAAGGGTGTCGTCGCCCCCGCCCGACAGGCGTACTCCCACTGCGCCTCGCTCGGTAGGCAGAGGTCGAGGCCGGGTTTGCGTTGGTTGAGCCGTTCGATGAAGGTCTGCACCTCATCCCAGTTCACCCGCTCGACGGGCCGCTCTATACCTTTGATGCGACTGGGATTCTGGCCCATTACCGCCTCCCACAAGGCCTGGGTACAGGCGGTATCAGCGAGCCAGAAGCCCTCGGTGAGGGTGACTTCGTGTTGCGTCTCGTCGCTATTCCGTTTGGGCTCACCGTCCGGTGAGCCCATGAGGAAGCGCCCTGGGGGTATCCAGCGCAGTCGCTGGGTAATGCCCTCGATGGAGAACTCGGAGAAGAGACCGTAGCCATCCACCCCGAACCCATCGGCCCAATCCGGTTGGCGAAAACCCTGCTGGCGCAACTGCCGATATTCACTCTCCTCCATGAGGCACCCTTGCAGCAGGGTATGCTGACCAATCAAGCGCCCCTTACGGTCATAGACAGGAAACTCTCCAGGCTCCAGCCAATGCATGACACGTTGCGGTTGCTCCAGGGTCTGGACCGTCAAGCCAACGGGGCCTTGCAGGATCTGCCCCCAGACAGGACGCGTCATCCCATCCACCACCAGACGCTCCCTGTTGCCACGGATCAACAATCTGCCGCGCTCCGGGATGGGCAGGGCTCGGCGGTGGTGGATATCCACCAGATGGACCGGCCCCAGACGCCCCTCCGGGCTCTCCTGCTGCCACTCCAGTTGGTGGGTGTACATCTGTAGGTCGGCGATATGGCTGCCGGGCATCTTGAAGCCATCGGCGCCCTCCATGGCCTCACCGGCTGTTGTGATGAGCAACTCCTGCCCCCGCTGACGAAGCTGGTAGCGCCGAGGCTCCTGCGCCGGGTCCAGCGCCCAGAGCACCCGATTGGTATCGAAGCCCTGAGGAAAGACCAACCTATCGGAGGAGGGTGTCACCTGGCGCCGCGCTAGGGCCAGGGCGGCGGCCTGGGCCTCGCCCTGTTCCCAGCGCCAATGGCGCTGATGCTGACGCTCGGCCATACGCACTACCCAGGCGCGCAGTTGTGGCAGGTGTGTGTAACCAGGCGGGCGACGATAGAGGGTGGCCGCCACGCGCCACATGAAGGCGACGGCCTCAGGGTCGGCCTCGCTGTCGTGGGTGTGGGCGCGCAACATCTGCTCCTCGGCGCGGATCGCCACCGAGAGCCCCGCGTGCCAGAGGCGCACCAGGGCATCGGCCTCGGCCTTGCGCGGGTCTGCCTCGCGTGCAGCCCGGTCGCGCCACTGCTCCTGATGGGCCGGGTGCGGGGCGAGACAGCTCCCCTTGTGGAGCAGCTGCGGGTGTCGCCAGAGCATCGCCTCACTGCCTACGTCCGCCTGGGCGGTGGTGAGCAAACGGGCACGCACGGTGCGCACCAGTCCGGGTTCGATGCGCACGGCATCGGCCAGCAGGGTGAGCAGGTGGTCACAACCGGCGAAGGGGTCGCCACTGGCTGGCGAACGTCGCCGACGCAGGGCGTGCCGATGTGCGGGGTAACGCTGGTCGTGGTCCCAGACGAAGGGGGTGAAGTAGCGGCAGAGGGCCTGGCTCCAGTGGCGCTCGGCCAAGGGCAGCAGGCCGACGGGGCGGACTCCGGCGCGCTGGAGCCGCTGGCCAAATGCGAGCCAAGGACCACTGCGCCTATCGAGCAGGCCGAGGTCGGAGAGGACTAACACCGGGGTGCCCGCCTCGGGCAGGCGATAGGTGCGGTAGTGGTCGCGGCGCCCCTCCTCCCAGGGGAGGTAGCGGTGTGAGGGCCCCGCCTCGAAGAGGATCACCTCCAGCCCGGCCTTGCCGCGCAGCTTGTGCAGCTGCCCAACCAGACGGTGGATATCTTCCCAGAAGGGGTAGAGTGATAGGCTGAGGTCGACGATCAACTGGGCCCTGGGGGCCCACCCCAGCTTGGCGCGCATGGGGATGGCAGTGACCAGGCGACCGCTGGCGAGGCGGTTAACCAGACGCTCCACGTCGACCTGATGGCTGTAGCGCAAGGTCCCCAGGGCGGCGCGCAGAAAGGGCCAGAGGCGCCGCCAGGGTGCCAACGGGGGCGGCTCCGGCGGGCTCCAGGCGGGGCACGGCAGGTCCGCCTCGTCGAGCGGGAGCGCATCGAGCAGGCGGCTAGGGGGTGTCAGCCGGAGTTCATCCTCGCCCAGAGGGGTACGCTCCAGCACTCGGTAGTAGCGCATGGGTGAGGCGGGTCGTGACCCTGTGTCGGTGCCCTTACTTGCGTCTCCCACTGAGGGTTGCCGTTCCGGTACGCCTGACTCCTCCTCCTCGGTCTCATCTCTCTCCTCACGCAGGCAGAGGTCTATCTGTGCCTCACTTACCTCGGGCGGCTGATAGCCGAACAGCTCCGCACCCTGGGCGAGGGCATCGGCGCCATGTAGGGCGAGAAAACGCAGTAGGTCACCCCGCCCTGGTGCGCAGGCAGGTAGGTCACGGGGTCGGTTCATGACTCCCCTGGGCCTCGTGCAGCTCCTCGGACTTCTTGAGCATGAAGGGCTTGATTGCCAGCAGGAGTTCGAGCTGTCTGACCTTATCGCCCGGCGCCAGCTCATGCAGGGCAGTGAGCAGGTCGAGATACTCCGCCTGGCCCGGCTTGGTGACGCCGTGCTGCTCGGCCAGTTGGCGGTCGTCGGCGAGATGTCCCGCCGCCTCGCGCATGACCTCGCCGTCCAGGGGCTGGTCGACCTCGGCAAAATGCACCCGTCCGCGCGCGACCAGCCAACTGATCAGCTGCTTACGCTTGGTCTCGGGTGGGTGGTCACGGTTCTTCGGATCGTCGTCCGGCAGCCAGAGGTGGAGGACCAGGCAGCGCCGTAGGAAGGCTGCGGGGAGTTCGCGCTCCTCATTGGTGGTGATGACCACCAGGGGCGGCAGTTCGCCCTTGCAGACAGTGATGGTCTCCTCGTGATGGGGGACGCCGAAGCGACCGTTGCCGAGGGTCTCCAGCAGCCCATTGGGGAGGTCGGCGTCGGCCTTGTCGATCTCGTCGATGAGCAGCACACGCCCGCCGTCGGCCTGCCACTCGTCGTGCGGCCTCTCCGGTCGGCGGTGGCGATAGCGCTTGCAGCGCCTGGACTGGCGGTCTGCACTCCCCCAGTCGAAGACCCACCAGAGCGGGCCGGGCGCCATGTAGCTGAGTGGGTCAAGCCGCTCTTTGAGGTCAGGCACCACGCCATCGCCGCTGCGCTGAGCCGCCACCGCCTGCGCCTCGCCGAGGCGGCTCACCGCGTCGAGGTGCCAGAGCAGGTCCTGGCTCTCGCTACGTGCATGCACCACCTCGGCGACGAAGAGCCACCCCATGTGCGCCGCCACCGCGCGTGCCAACTGGCTCTTGCCGGTGCCCGGCTCACCGCGCACCAGAAGCGGGCGTCCGGTAGCCAGGGCGGCATTGATGGCGTGGACGGCAATCGGGTCGAACTGATGGCGCCCCTTGGGCCAGGTGTCACACTCGGGTAGGTCGATGGGGTGGTCGGTGGGGAGTTTGATCTTCATGCTGGACCCTTAGCTGATGACTTCCAGGAAATTTTCGATCTGATAGTAGAGGGTTTCGGCGTCGAGCAGCAGCTCTACCGCCTCGCCCTCGCTGAACAGGGCGACCATCTTCAGCTGCGAGAAGCGTTCAGCAAAGTCGCGCAGTTCAGCCTCGCTGAAACACCCCTGTTGTGCGGCGAGCTGGACGGCCACATAGGGGGCGCGATTGGAAGCCGCGCGTGCCCGCAACTTTTTCTTCAATTTCTCCTGCTGGGTTTCATCGACCAGACTCGGTGGAGGTGAGCGCATCACCTCCATCCAGACCACGCGCAGCAGCTCATTCTCGCTGCACGCGGCGACGATCCCCCCTTCGGCCCAATCGGCGATGAAGTTGCCACCGCGAATCTGATCACCGTGGAGGGCCAACGATGCCGGGTGGCTGTCGCCGCGCGCGAGCAGCACCTCGACGCAGGCCCCTTGGGTCACACGCAGGTCGATCCAGACCCGCTCGCGGGCCTCGAACTGCGCCTGATAGCGTTCAAGCCACGCCGGGTTGACCGTGCGCAGCAGGAGCCAGCCGAGGATGCGGGTGACAGCCCCACGAAAGGCGTCACGCGTCTGTGCATCCGTGTGCGAGAGTCCCTGGTAGAGCTCGTCTACCGCCTGGGTGTAGAGCCCTATCAGCAGGCCCCACTCCAGGGAGGTGCCGCCACAGAGCAGGTGCGCGGCACTGGTCGCCCCTTTAGCACCAAGCTGGGCGGCCAGTTCCAGTAGGCGGGGGCCGAGCAGGTGCAGTTCGGGGCTGTCCAGCTCCGAGCCCACTGCATGTTGCAGGGTCGTGTCGTAAGGGGTTGTCGGCAGGCGTGTCGGTCGACTGACGCTCACCGCTGGCGCCTGCTTCGGGGTCGGCAGACTCACAGTGAGAGGATTGGAACGACTGCCATCCAGATGCCAGGCGTTTTTCCGAGGGTTGTAGACGTAGATGGCCGGGGTCAGGCTCTTGGCCGAAAGGTCGAAGGTGTAGAAGGCAAAGTGCATTGGCCACTTTGTGGTCTGGTAGGCGGACCCCGCTGCCAGGCGCACCAGCGAGTCACCCGCAGTGCTGCTGACGGCCTGCCCCTCGGGGTCGTGCAGGTGGCCGTAGAGGTAGGCATGAGCCCCCTTGCTGTCACGTCCCAGGGCCACCGTGCAGTCATCTCGGTTCCACGCCGCCAGCCAATCTAGCGGATGGTGGGCCAGCACCAGGGTCATCTCATGCTGGGTGTCGATGGCATTGAGCGTCGTATTGAGGCCGACGAGGTCGATGGAAAGACGCCCCTCGTCGTCGTTCCCGACCGAATAGAGGGCGCTGTTGAGGCCGATGAGGTTGACGGGCAGGCAGGTCTGTTCGAGGCGGGCGTGCTGGTAAAAGAGGTTCTTGTCCCAGTCGAACAGCGCCTGGGGGTGAGCCTTACTCGCCTTGGAGAAGGCGCTGAAGCGTCGCTTGTTTTTCGCCGCTGCGCGTTGCTGGTTGAACTGAGCCGCCCCCTCTGCTGCGTGGTCTCGCACCTCTGCAGAGAGGTGGTTGAGCTTCAGATCGTGGTTGCCCGGCACAATCGCCAAAGGGCACCCCCAGGGTGCGATCACCTCGGCAAGCCAGGCCATCCCCTGCTCGACCTGCCGCTTCTCCCCAGAGTGGGCGAGGTCGCCGGTGAATACGCAGAGGTCGGGTTTGATATTCGCGGCGTGTGCGGCCTCTATCAGGCTGGAGGTGACCACCCCCATGTCGCCATTGTTATCCGGCATGCCGAAGTGGACGTCGGAGAGGTGCAGGAGAGTAATACGATCAGTACTCAAGTGTGGTTCCCACCTATCGGTATGGTTGGTCTGTCCGGTCATCATAGTCCACCACTCGCACACGGGGTGTCAGATCAGTTGGATTGGAGATGACCGGGTCTTCGAGACCGCCTATGCGCCTTCGGCGCCCCGCCCTCCGACCCGTGTTCGACCTCGGGCAAGACGGAAACCAAAGTAGTAGTCACGCCGGTCGGACGTTCTGCTGCTGCGGTAAGCGGAGCGGCAGTACTGACCATTGAAGGCCCAAGCGCCGCCGCGCAGCACGCGCGCATTGCCTGACATTGGGCCCTCCGGGTCCCTGATAGGATGCGCTGGATACTCACCGAACCAGTCCTGGCACCACTCCCACACGTTGCCATGCATCTGGTAAAGACCCCAGGCGTTAGCCGGGAGTGACTTGACCTCGACCGTCTCGCCACGAGGCTTCCCCGCGGGACCACCGTTGTATCTGTTACCTAAATAATTGACCTGGTCTGAGGAGAGGGTCTCGCCAAAATAAAACGGAGTGGTCGTTCCCGCACGGCAGGCGTACTCCCACTGCGCCTCGCTGGGCAGGCGCAGTGCGAGTTCAGGCAGGAGACGGTTGAGGGTGGCGCAAAAGCGCTGTGCATCATACCAGCTCACCTGCTCCACCGGACGCTCGGCGCCCTTGAAGCGGCTAGGCTCCTCACTCATCACCGCTTGCCAAAGGGCTTGGGTACAGGAGGTATCGGCGAGCCAGAAGCCCTCGCTTATGGCCACCCCATGTAGCAGCTCATTGCCAAGTCGCTCTGGCTCACCCTCCGGTGAGCCCATCCAGAAGCTACCCGGAGGGATCCAGCGCAGCACCTGGGTTACCCCTTTGTAGGTAAAGGCCTGCCAGAGGCCATGGCCGTCTTCGCCCCACGCGCTGGCCCAGAGGTCGGGGAAGGGGTCGGGCCAGGGGTTGCCGAGGGCTTCCTCTGGAGCGGGATTGGGGTTGTCTGCGTCGGGCATGGCTGGAGGGCTGTCTAGGGTTGGGCGGTGGTGTGGTCGGCTATTCAAGGTACCTGAGAGTGGTCAGTGCGTTTGGTTGTGGGAGCATTTGAGCATGATTTATTGGAGGCTCCAAGAACTCGCCGGAGGTTCGAGCCAACGGCTTGAATGGCCACGGCCTGGACAGCGCCCCCTCACAAGCCGTTGGCTTGTGGCTCCTGGCGCAACAGCCCCGCGCACATACCGGAGCTTCAAGCCAACGGCTTGAACAAACACCGCCAGAACAACGCCGCCCATCACAAGCCGTTGGCTTGTAGCTCCTGGCGCAACACCGCTCACATGCCGTTGACGGATGACCCCTCTGCCTCGCTTGAGCGAATACCGAGGAACTGCTCGGCGATGTTCTGCGCCTCGTCCAACGAGCAGGCGATGGCGATCTCGCCCGGTTTGTGGCTCACACCGGCCTTGAGCAGTTTGACCTGCATGCGCTTTTGCAGGCGGTGGAGGATAAGTAGAACGCCCTTCTGGCGTAGGTCGCTGACGATAGACTCCATGGCGACGATGGCGCTCATGTCGATCATCGAGACTTCGGTCATGTCGAGCACCACCACGCGCACGCCGCCGCCGACGCGGGTGATGTTGTTCAGTGCCTTCTGCGCCGAGCCGAAGAAGAGCGGGCCGTTGATGTCGTAGACCACCACCTCGGGGGGGAAACGCCCGTCGTGCACCTCGGGGCCGAGGGTGGCGACCTCGGTCAGTTCGATGCTGCGGCGGATGAAGAGCATCCCGGCGAGGCCCATGCCGACGGCGACGGCGATGGTCATGTCGAACAGCACGGTGAGGGCGAAGCAGGTGAGCAGGGTGAGCACGTCGTCGCGCGGGGCGATGCGCAGGGTGCGCAGGAAGTGGCGCGCCTCGCTCATGTTCCACGCCACCATCAGCAGCAGCGCGGCCATGGAGGCCATGGGGATGTAGGCGAGGATCGGCGCCAGCAGCAGGATGGCGAGGAGGATGAAGCCGCTGTGCACCACGGCGGAGAGGGGCGAGACGGCCCCGGCACGGATGTTGGCGGTGGTGCGGGCGATGGCGGCAGTGGCGGGGATGCCGCCGAACAGTGGCGCCACCAGGTTGCCGATGCCCTGGCCGATCAGCTCGTCGTTGGGGTCGTGCTTGCGCCCGGACATGCCGTCGGCGACCACGGCGCAGAGCAACGACTCCAGGGCGCCGAGCACGGCGATGGTGATGGCCCCGCCGAGCAGGGTGTGGACCAGTTCGTAGCTGAGGCCGATGGGCGCGCCGTCGGCCCCGGCCAGCTCCCAGGGCCAGGCGAAACCGGGCAGGAAGGGCGGGATGCCGTGACCACTCACCTCCCCCTGCATGTAGCTGAAGCGGCTGCCGATGGTCGCCACCTCGAAGCCGTCGAGCCACTGGCCGAGCAGCCAGGCGGCGAGCGAGCCGACCAGCAGCGCCACCAGATGGCCGGGGATGCGCGAGCGCAGGCGCGGCCAGACGAGCAGCACGGCGAAGGTGAGCGCGGCGATGAGCGTCTCGCGCCAGGCGAGGCTCGGCAGGGCCATGAGCAGTTGGCCGAGTTTGTCGAGGTAGTGCCCCTGTAGCCCCTCCAGCTCCAGGCCGAGCAGGTCCTTGACCTGGAGGGTGGCGATGACCACGCCGATACCGGCGGTGAAGCCGATGGTCACCGGATAGGGCACCACCTCGATGAGTCGCCCGAGCCTGCCGAAACCCATCGCCAGCAGGATCAGCCCGGCCATGAAGCCGCTCACCAGCAGCCCACCGATGCCGTACTGCTGCACGATGGGCAGCAGCACCACGACGAAGGCGGCGGTGGGGCCGGAGATGTTGACCCGCGAGCCGCCGCCGAGGGCGATCAGCGCACCCGCGACCATGGCGGTGTAGAGGCCGTGCTGTGGCGGTACGCCGCTGGCGATGGCCAGGGCCATGGAGAGGGGCAGCGCAATGATGCCGACGGTGAGTCCGGCGAGCAGCTCGCCGCGCAGCACCTTGGGGTCGCGCAATTCAGGCAGGGATTGACGCAGGGCGTGTAACACCGACGAACTCCGTAGGGGGGCCGAGGTCCACTAGTATCGCGCAGTGCGGCACCGCTTGGCACGGGTACAGAGTGGATAGCCGGTCCAAACGCAGGGATTTGCCCTGCAGACACGCAGGGCGCGTCGCGCCGCGCACGAGAGGCCCCGCGCGTGGGCCGCGTCCCAACGCGGACGTGTACCACGAGGTCGGCATGGTTGGTTTGGTCGCGGGTCGGCGCTAGCACGGATGGGGCGTCAGGGCACACCTGGCGACCCGCTGCGCCGCGCCGCCTAGGCGCGCTCCAGCAGCGCCTTGAGGGTCTTGATGTCGAAGCGCAGGGCCGCCTCCTGCATGCGTTTGCCGAGTGTGCCGAGCTGCCCCTCGCGCTCGTTGAGGGTGCGCTGGATGCGGCTGATCTGTCCGGCGGTGACCCAGGTGCGCAGCGCCTCCAGCAGCGCCGGGTCGAGGCCGGCCTCGGGCAGCAGGGTCGCGCCCTGCCCCTCCTCCTCCCGCCCCGCGTAGACCCAGCGCAGGGGTAGATAGCGTTCGAGCATGGCGAAGAGCTGCTCGGCATCCACCGGCTTGGGCAAGAAATCGATACACCCCGCCTCCAGGCAGCGGTCGCGGTCTTGGGCGAAGGCGCTGGCCGAACAGGCGAGCACCGGCAACTGCTCCAGACCCGGGATGGCGAGCAGGCGGCGGGTGGTCTCCAGGCCGTCGAGCGGGTCCATCACCAGGTCCATCACCACCAGGTCGGGTGGAGTGTCTTGGGCGATCGCCAGCGCCTGATGGCCACCCTCCGCCGCCAACATCTCGAACCCGAGGGGGGCGAGCAGGGCGCTGATCACCTGGCGGTTGGCCAGGGCGTCGTCCACCACCAGCACGCGCAGTGGGCGCCCCTCTCCGTCGCGCTGCACACCGACCGGTAGGTGCTCCGCCTTGACACTGGGCGTGGGCGCCAGGTCGAGCACCTCCAACGGCACCTCAAGTGTAAAGCGGCTCCCCTCACCGAGGCGGCTCTGCACCTCCAGGCGCCCGCCCATGTGCTCGGCCAACTGCCGACCGATGGCGAGACCGAGGCCGGTGCCCTGGCTGCGATAGTGCTCCTCGCCGGCCTGCTCGAAGGGCCTGAACAGCTTGCAAAGTCGCGCCTCGGGGATGCCGATGCCGGTATCCTCCACGCTCACCTCCAGCCAGCCATCGCGAAACGCCAGCGCCAGACGGATCTCACCCTGCTCGGTGAACTTCACCGCATTGCCCAGCAGGTTCATGCCGATCTGGCGTAGGCGCCGCTCGTCGCAGTTGACCAGTCCGGGCAGGGGTGTGAGCTGGTGGTGACGTAGGTGCAACCCCTTGTGCGCGGCCGCCGCCTGGAACAGGCCGATGAGCCCCGTGAAGATACTCCCCAGGTCACACGGGGCGTTGTGGATCTCGATGCGGTCCGCCTCGATCTTGGCCAGGTCGAGCAGGTCGTTGATCAGCGTCAGCAGGTGCTCGCCGCTGTGCTGGATGGTCTCCACGCTGTGCAATTGATGGGCATCGAGGCTGCGATCGCGGCGCAACACCTGGGCATAGCCGAGCAGTGCGTTGAGCGGCGTGCGCAGTTCGTGGCTCATGTTGGCGATGAAGGCCGACTTGGCACGGTTGGCCGCCTCCGCCTGCTCCTTGGCCAACGCCAGGTCGGCGGTGCGCTGCACGACCATCACCTCCAGATTCTCCTTGTGCTGGTTGAGTGCTTGGTCGCGCTGTTCGACCGCATCGAGCATGGCGTTGAAGACGCGGGCGAAGAGCGCGATCTCGTCGTCCTCACGGCGCGGCGCGAGGCGCCGACGATAGTCGCCACTCTGGCTGATGGCGTCGGCCGCCTCGGCGAACTCGACCAGGGGGTTGGCCACTCGCCGCGCCAGAACCCGTGAGACCACCGCCGTGACCCCGAGCAGTACCAGTGTGAGGAGCACGAAGACCACCATCAGGCGTCGCTCCTGGCGTTGCAGCGCACTCAAGTCGGCGGCGAGCACCAGTTCACCGATACGCTCGGCATCGAAGACCACCGCCTGGCGCACGATGAGCTGTCCGGCGTGCAGGGTCTCGCTGCGATAGCCCTCGACCCCGGCAGGCAGCACCCCATAGCTGGCGAAGGTCTCGCCGCTGGGCAGCAGCAGGTGGGCCCCGGTGATGGCCGGGGCCTGCGCCAGGGTGCCGAGCAGCTGATCGGCGGCACGCTCGTCCTGAAACATCAGTGCGGGGATGCAGGCGGCGGCCAGGGTCGCCACCTGGGCCTGGGTCGCCTGCAGGTGCTGGCCCTTCTGGTAGCTGGAGAGGGTGACCCAGATGATGAAGAAGACCACCACCAGGCCGAGGGTCATCAGGTAGAGGCTGCGCCCGATGGTCTCCTGGATCCCCCCACGGCGCAGCGCGTCGGCGCCTGGCACGGGGCGGGTCACGGCTCACCCCGTGCGGACCGCGCCAGGGCGAGGATGCGTGCATCCATGGCCAGACCGGCATGCTCCAGCGCCGCGTGGTTGATGGTAAAGCGAAAGCGACGCCCCTCTTCGTAGAGTTCGACCATCCCGCCGAGTTTGGCAAATCCGCTCAGGTCACTGATGGTGAGTACCGGCTGCTCACGCAGGGCGCGCAGGGTCTCGGCCAGGTGGTAGCGGTCGAAGCGGCTCAGGTAGAGCACGCGACACCCCTGCAACTGGTCGAGGCCCACCCCACGGCGTGAGACCCATGCGGCGTTCTCTATCCCCTCCAGCACGGCACCGACCGGCTCCGCCACGGTCGTGAAGCAGATCGTACCGACGCCATCGGGCGCCGCGGGCCAGTGGGTAAACTTAGCGAAGTTGATGACGAACTTGGCCACCACCGCGCTCGGTTCCGCCTCGCCACCGCAGGTGCCGCAGACCACGAGGAGCAGAAGCAGCAGGGTTCGCACACGTCTGTTCACCTTCATCGCACCTGCCAGGCCGCCTTCAGGTAGACGCTGCGCTCCACCTCGGCAGGGAGAAAGCCGAAATAGGGGCTGGTCATCTCCTCGTCGCGCGGACGCAGCAGATTCTGCCCCACCAGGCTCAACGCCCAGTGGGCGTCCACCTGCCAGCCCAGACGCAGGTCGAGGTTGCTCACCGCATCCACCTGCACCGGTCCACCGCGATAGGCCGAGGTGTAGCGCAACCAGAGGTCCGCCTCGACGCGGTCGCTGAGGTCGTGCGCTAAACGCAGCGAGAGTTGATTGGGGGTGTAGCTGGCCATGGTATCCGGGTGTCCATCCATATAGGTGTAGGCGGTGGCCAGCTTCCAATCCGGGCGTGGGCGCCAGTCGAGCCCCAGTTCGACGCCCTGGGCGCGCAGCGTCTCACCACCGTCGACAAAGTAGCTGGTCGCCACGACGCGGTCGGCGAAGAGGTCGGTCACCTGAGGGTCGGTGATGTCGAGCATGTGGCTGTAGTGATGGATGAAGGCGACCGACTCGAACAGCAGCTTCGGACCGAGTTGGCCACGATACCCCAGCTCGAAGGCGGTGAGCCGCTCCGCCTCCAGTTCGCCCGTACCGGCCATCATCAGCTCCAGCGGTAACGGCCCTGGGTTGAGCGGCGTACCCGGGGGGATCACGCTGAAGCGATAGCGCACGAAGTTCTCTCCCACCGAGAGGGTGCGGCTGGCGCGGGCGACGCTGGCCCACAGGGCGTCGTTGGGGGTCGGGCGCCAGAGCACGCGAACATTGGGCTGCAGCTGGCTGCCGGTGATTGCCTCGTGCTCCACGCGCGCACCGAGGATCAGGCTCCAGTGCTGCGGCACCAGGTCGATCTCGTCCTGCACAAAGAGCGAGGTGAGCGCCGTCCGCGCCCCCGCATGGTCGATATCGAGCACCGTAGAGGGGCGGTAGTCGTCCTGTTGCAGACGATACCCGAGGCCCCAGACCCAGTCGTGTGCCCCCCGTTGCGCCTCGTGGCGCTGCAGCTCCAGGTCGACGATCTGGTGCGCCGAGGCGAAGAAGCCCACGTCGCGGTCGGTATAGTCGAGGTAGCCGCTCAGCATCCACTCCGCGCCACTACCCGCGAGGTGGCGCCAATCACCACCGAGCGTCGCCAGGCGGGTGTCGTGGCTGTAGCGCTGGGTCACGCCCCAAGGCGGGGTGAGCTGCCACTGTTGCGCCTGCTCCCCCAGGCGGCTGTGTGACAGCGAGGCACTGAAGGTGGCCTGACCGTGGGCGAGCGGGCCGTCCCAGCGCCCGTCGAAGCGGTAGTTCTTCGCCTCGTCCTCGGCGTCGCCGCCCCAGGGGGTGCGGCTGGAGTCGAGGTGGCGGGCGTGCAGGGAGAGGCGCAGATAGCGCTCCTCTCCCAGGTCGTAGCCCTCACGCAGGGTGAGCGTGGCACGCTCCTCGTTACCGGTCAGCAGCGCCCCCGAGAGGCCCTGACTATCCCCCGCATGGCGGGTGATGATGTTGATCACCCCGTTCACCGCATTACTGCCCCAGAGGGCGGCCCCGGGGCCCCGGATCACCTCGATGCGTTCGATGTCGGTGAGGGGGATGTTCTGCTCCTCCCAGAGCACCCCACCGAACAGGGTGACGTAGAGCGGGCGGCCATCGAGCAGCACCAGGAGCTTGTTGGAGAAACGCGTGACGTCACCCCGGATCGAGACCCCCCAGCGGTCGTTGCCGATGTGCGCGGCATTGACCCCGGGGGCGAGACGCAGCACCTCGGGCACACTGGTGGCCCCTGAACGCCGGATCTCCTCGCGCGTGATGACGAACACCGCCGCCGCGCTCTCGCCGACCGGCTGCGCCTTTTTCGACACACTGGTCACCTCGGTACTCATCAGTGCCTCAAGGCTGTCGAGCGACTCGTACTCGCTGGCGAGGGCTGGTAGCGTCACGAGCAGCCCACCCAGCAGCAGGGGGCGCAGGCCGAGCGGATCGGTGCGGCCACGGTAGGGGCCCCCGCTTGTGGGTTGAACCTCGTCTGCGTGACCTCTGTCGGTGCGACCCATCTCGACTCCAGGCGCCTAAGCGTGCACTGTGACGTGCGATTTACTGACACGAATGTGCAAAAAATAGCACAAAGCACCTAGGTAATCGGGCCCTACCCGATAGCCACGGAGAGGGCACAGAACCACCCTGTGCACATCGGCACACGCGCCATGAACACCCCCTCTCCACACCCGAGTTGGTCCGCTCATGCGCCCCGAACACCACGCCCGGACCGCGACAGCCAAGCTATGTACGGCGCGGATATTGGTACCTGGGCCGCCGCCGCGCCCCCAAACGCAAAAGGAGGGCCAGGCCCTCCTCGTGTGTCGCTTCCCGTGGCCTCGCTCGCGTCTCAGTCGAGCTGCACCTGGTAGTTCACCGTGCCACTGGCACCAGGCTGCAGCAGGCCATCGAAGATCCAGTTGACCGGGCCGGTGCCGCCGGGGGTGTCGGCGTTGGCACAGGGGACCGCCACCGCCGCCGTGGGGGTGGTCTTGTTGCAGTCGGTGAGGCTCTCGGGCAGCGCCCCGGCGGTGGCCGAGACGAAGGTGGTGAAGGCCGGGGTGGTGTCGCTCACCACCAGCTGGTCGATGGTGCTGGCGCCCTTGTTCACATAGGTGATGCTGTACTCCAGGGTGTCGCCCGGCTCGGCGCTGTTGCTCACGCCCCAGGCACCGCCCTGGGTCAGGTTGCGCACCTTCTTGATCAACTGTAGCGAGCCCTCATTGACACGGGTGATGTCGATGCGGCTGTAGCTGTCGCTGAGCGCGGGGGTGGCGCCGGTGTAGCTGAAGTCACCGGTGACGGTCACCTGATTCATGGCGCCGTAGGGGGCCGCCGCCGGGATGAACTGCTTGAGGATGAGGCAGATCTTCTCCCCCTCGACCACGGCGATGGCGCCACTGCCGGTGACCGGCTCGCCCGCATCCAGACTGCCGCTACAGTCGCTGTCGGTGTAGAGCAGTTGGCTCCAGTCGGAGAGGGTCGGCGTCTCGCTGGCGGCGAGGGAGAAGGTGACGCTGCCGCTGCTGTAGACGTTGAAGGTGTGCGGGTAGGTCACCGTGGTGCCCGGCAGGCCGGTCTGCTCGCCGTCGATGAGTAGGCTGTTGTAGGGCACGTCACCGAAGTTGAGCCCGTCGTAGTCGGTGTTGGCCACCAGGGTGAAGGTGATGGTATCCGAGGTGCGGTCGTAGCTGCCCGCGGTGGTGTTGCCACCGGTGGAGAGGTAGCCCGCCGGGTTGCTCTCGACCACACAGACGCTGCCGGGGGTGACGGTGTCGTCGATGGTCAGGGTGTAGTCACCGTTGCCGTCGGTGGTGGTGCTGTCGTAGGTGGTGCCGGCGCAGTTGGTCAGCTTCACCGTGACCCCGCCGATACCCGCCTCGGCGCCGTTCTGCACGCCGTTGTTGGCAGTGGTGGTGCCGCTGGCGCCGGAGTCGTTGAACACCGTGCCACGGATGTAGAAGTTGCTGATGGTGTTGGTGTAGGTGCAGGCGATGGCGCTGTCACTGAGCTGCACGGTGAGCACGTTGCCCACCAGGCCGGTGGTGCCGGTGCAGCCGAGCACGCTGTCGTAGTTGCCCGCGTCACCGCTGGTGAAGCTCTCCGCCAGGGTGATGGCGTCACCCACGTAGACCGTCTGCGCGCTGGCGGTGTCGGTCTCGTCGCTGCTGTTGGCGATGGAGGTGAAGGGGGTCAGGCCGGTGGCGCTGAACTCGATGGCGTCGCCCAGATTGGCGCTGACCCAGCTCTTGATCAGCGTCAGCGAGGTGGACTTGCGCGAGTTGCTGTAGCCGCAGGTGAGGGTCTTGCCCTCGTCCGCCTGGTCGATCAGCAGGCCGTCGCTCGGGTCACTGTCGGTGGGGCTGCCGCTACAACTCAGGGTGCTGTCGTACCAACTGCTGCTGCCGGTGGTGAAGCTCTCGGCGAAGCTGATGGTGTCACCGGCGTAGACCTGCTGCGCCGCCAGGGTGTCGGTCTCGTTGGCCGTGTCGGCGGTGGCGTCGAGGCTGGAGAGGCCGCTGGCGGTCACTGTCACCTGGTGGCCGAGGTAGGCGTTGACCCACTCTTTTTGCAGCACCAGCAGCACCACCTTGCGGGTGTTGGTGTAGGTGCAGGTGAGGGTGTTGCCCTCGTCCGCCGGGTCGATCAGCAGGCCGTCGCTCGGGTCGCCATCAGTGGCGCCGCTACAGGCGAGCACTGCGCTGTAGTTGCTCGCGCTGCCGGTGGTGAAGCCCTCGCTGAAGGCGATGTCGTCACCGGCGAAGACGCTCTGCGCACTGGCGCTGTCGGTCTCGCTGGCGCTGTCCGCCACGGCATTGAGATCGGTCAGGCCGGTGCCGCTTACCGTCACCGCGTCATTCAGCTTGGCGTTGACCCAGCTCTTGCGCAGCACCAGGCTCGCCTCTTTGCGGCTGTTGGTGTAGGTGCAGGTGATGGCCGTATCGGCGGCGTCGATCAGCAGGCCGTCGCTCGGGTCACCGTCGGTGGCACCACTACAGGCGAGGCTGCTGTTGTAGTTGGCGGCGCTACCGGTGGTGTAGCCCTCGCTCAGGGTGAGGGTGTCACCGGCGTAGACCGTCTGGCTCGCGGCGCTGTCGGTCTCGGTGGCCGTATTGGCCACGGCGGCGAGGTCGGTCAGGCCGGTGGCGCTCACCGTCACCGCGTCGTTCAGTTTGGCGTTGACCCAGCTCTTGGCCAGGGTCAGCGCGGCACTCTTGCGGCTGTTGGTGAAGGTACAGGTGATCGCCGTATCCGCCGGGTCGATGGTCAGGTTGCCGTCGCTCACGTCGGCGTCGGCACTGCCGCTACAGGCCAGGGTGCTGGTGTAGTTGCTGGCGCTACCGGTGGTGAAGCCCTCGGCCAGGGCCAGGGTGTCGCCGGCGTAGACCGTCTGGCTGGCGGCGCTGTCGGTCTCGGTGGCGGTATCGGCCACGGCGGCGAGGCTGGAGAGGCCGGTGGCGGTAACGGTCACTGCATCATTGAGCTTGGCGTTGACCCAGCTCTTGGCCAGGGTGAGTGCCGCACTCTTACGCGTATTAGTGAAGGTACAGGTGATCGCCGTATCCGTTGGGTCGATGGTCAGGTTGCCGTCGCTCACGTCGCTGTCGACCGCGCCACTACAGGCGAGACTGGCACTGTAGTTGGCGGCGCTGCCGCTGGTGAAGCTCTCGGAGAGCGCCAGGGTGTCACCGGCGTAGACCGTCTGCCCTGCCCCGCTGTCGGTCTCGCTGGCGCTGTCGGCCACGGCGGCGAGATCGGTGAGGCCGGTGGCGCTGACGGTCACCGCATCGCTGAGCTTCGCATTGACCCAGCTCTTGGCCAGGGTCAGGGTGGCGCTCTTGCGCGTGTTGGTCAGGGTGCAGGTGATGCTCTTGCCCGAGTCGCTGCTGAAGATGGTCAGGCCGTTGCTCGGGTTGCTGTCGCTGGCCACATCGCAGCTGATGGCGGCGCTGTAGTTGGCGGCACTGCCCACGCTGAAGCTCTCGGCGATGGTCGCGGTCTCGCCGACGTAGACCACCACGCCGGTGCCGGTGGTGCTGTTGTCGCCGGTGGCGTTGGCGGTGGAGACGCCACTGGTGGCGTTATTCGTGATCCCTGTGGTGGTCACCTCGGTCTGGTCGCCGGGCTTGGCGTCGACCCACTGCTTGGCCAGGATCAGCGTGGCGGATTTGCGCGCGTTGGTGATGGTGCAGGTGATGGTATTCCCGGCGTCGGCGGCGTCGATCAGCAGGCCGTCGCTCGGGTCGGCGTCGGTGGCGTTGAGGCAGGCGAGGCTGACATCGTAGTCGCTGCTGGCACCGACCGAGAAGCTCTCGCCGATGGTGCCGCTCTCACCGGCGTAGACGGTGACGCCCGCGCCGGTGGTGGTGTTGTCGCCGGTGGCGTTGGCGGTGGAGAGGCCACTGGTGGCGTTGTTGCTGAAGCCGCTGGAGCTGACCGTGGCGGCATCACCGGCGATGCCGTGATCCCACTGTTTGGCCAGCACCAGGGTGGCGGACTTGCGGCTGTTGGTGTAGCCACAGGTGACGGCGGCATCACTGCCGCTCAAGGTCAGGGTGTTGCCGACCAGGGCGTTGGTGTTGCCGGTACAGCTGAGGGTGGCGTCGTAGTTGGCCGCGCTGCCGACGGTAAAGCTCTCAGCGAAGGTGATCACATCACCGGCGTGGGCCACTTGGGTGCCGTCCACATCCTGCTCGGTGGCGCTCCCCGCCGAGGGGCTGAACGAGACCAGGCCGGTGGCGGTGATGGTCACCGTGTCACCGACGATGGCGTTGACCCAATCCTTCACCAGGGTGACGTTCACCGGCTTGCGGGTGTTGGTATAGGTACAGGTGAGGGTGTTGCCGTCATCCGCCGGATCGATGGTGAGGCCGTCGCTCGGATCGGCATCGGTGGCGTTGGTGCAGCTCAATACGGCGTTGTAGTTGCTCGCGCTACCGACACTGAAGCTCTCCCCTATCGTCCCGCTCTCCCCCGCGTAGACGGTGACGCCGCTGCCGGTGGTGGTGTTGCTACCGCTGGAGACGGAGGCGCCCGAGGTGGCGCTGTTGGCAAAGCCGCTGCTGGTCACGGTGGCGGTGTCGCCTGTGATGCCGTTGACCCAGCTCTTCTCCACCACCAGGGTCGCGCTCTTGCGCGTGTTGGTGAGGGTGCAGGTGATGGTGTTGCCCGCGTCGGCGGCGTCGATGAGCAGGCCGTCACTCGGGTCAGTATCCGTTGCACCGGAGCAGCTGAGACTCGCGGTGTAGTTGGCCGCGCTGCCGACGCTGAAGCTCTCGCCTATCGTCGCGGTCTCGCCGACGTAGGCGGTGACGCCGCTACCGGTCGTGGTGTTGTTGCCACTGGAGACGGAGGCGCCGGAGGTGGCGTTGTTGGTCAGGCCGGTGGTGGTGACGGTGGCGGTGTCGCCAGTGGCGCCATTGACCCACACCTTCTCCACGATGAGCGTCGCGCTCTTGCGCGCGTTGGTATAGGTACAGGTGATGCTGCCGCCATCGTCCGCCGGGTCGATGGTGAGGTTGCCGTCGCTCACGTCGGCGTCGGTCGCCCCACTACAGGCGAGGGTGGCGTCGTAGCTGCTGGCGCTGCCGACGCTGAAGGACTCGGCGATGTTGCCGGTCTCGCCTGCGTAGACAGTGACGGAGCTACCGGTGGTGGTGTTGCTGCCGCTGGAGACGGAGGCACCCGAGGTGGCGTTGTTGCCAAAGCCGGTGCTGCTGACGGTGGCGGTGTCTCCGGCGTTGGCCAGCACCCAGGTCTTGGCCAGGGTCAGGCTCGCGGACTTGCGGGTGTTGGTGTAGGTGCAGGTGAGGGTGTTGCCCTCGTCGGCGGCGTCGATCAGCAGGCCGTCGCTCGGGTCGCTGTCGGTGGCGTTGGTGCACGCCAGGCTGGCGCTGTAGTTGGCCGCCGTGCCGACGGTGAAGCTCTCGCTCAGGGTGAGGCTGTCTCCGGCGTAGACGCTCTGCCCGGCGGCGCTGTCGGTCTCGCTGGCGCTGTTGGCCACGGCGCTGAGGTCGGTCAGGCCGGTGGCGCTGACGGTGACGGCGTCGTTGACCACGGCGTTGACCCACGCCTTGGCCAGCACCAGGGTGGAGGCCTTGCGCGCGTTG
>QKED01000034.1 GCA_003252455.1 Gammaproteobacteria bacterium | reverse complement strand
GCTTGGGCTGGTGATCAGCCGGCGCCTGGCACACCTGATGGATGGCCGGGTGGGGGTGGACAGTCGCCTCGGCGAGGGAAGCACCTTCTGGTTCGAGGCGCGGTTCATGCCGGTCGAGCTCAGCCCCGGGCAAAACGTCAACGACGGCGCGCTGTACAGTCCGGACAGTCCGGATGTCAGCGCGCTGCGCGGAAGGCGCGTGCTGCTGGTGGAGGACAATGTCTTCAACCAGGAGGTCGCGCTCGAGCTGCTCAACGAGGCCGGCCTCGACGTGGATGTCGCCAACCATGGCCTCGAAGCCGTCGAGTGCGTGAAGAGCAATGTCTACGACTGCATCCTCATGGACATGCAGATGCCGGTCATGGATGGCATTGCCGCCACCATCGCGATCCGCAAGCTGCCGGGCGGCGCGCAGGTGCCCATCCTAGCACTGACCGCCAACGCCTTCGGCGAGGATCGCCAGGCCTGCCTCGACGCAGGCATGAATGACCACATCGCCAAGCCCATTGATCCCGACGGACTGCACCAGAGCCTGCTCAAGTGGATTCCCGCGGTCAGGCGTCAGAGCGCCGCCTGAGTTCGTCCAGGCAGCGTTGAGTATCGCGTCGTCCCCACCCGCGAGTCGCAGTGAATGGCCTTCGTGGCTGCGCGGCGGGCTTTGACGGATCGTGCCGGTTTCTGCATGCTGGACATCGTGGGATCACGATGTCGCACGATCGACGATCGGAGGGGGAATGTCGAAGCTCATCCCTGCCAAGCTGTCGCGACCCCGCCTTTTCGACACCACGCCGCGCGAGCGCCTGTTCGCGATGCTCGACGGCTGGTGCCGTCATCCGGCGGTGTGGGTGGAGGGGCCCGCGGGGGCCGGCAAGACGGCCCTGGTGGCCAGCTATCTGGAGCGCCGTGGGCACACCAGCCACTGGTTCCAGGTGGATGCCGACGATGGTGACCCGGCGTCCTTTTTCTACTTCCTGAGCCAGTTGCCCGGTCTCGCGGGCGATCCATTGCCAGCCTATGGTGTCGAGTTCGCCGCCGACATCCCGCGTTTTGCGCGCCGCTTTTTTCGAGCCCTGTACTCGGCGCTCGGCGAATCCGCACTGGTACTCGATAACGTTCACGAGGCCCTGGATAGCCCGGGCTTTTGCGACGCATTGCGCGAGGCGGTCGCCCA
Source organism: Gammaproteobacteria bacterium (assembly GCA_003252455.1). GTDB lineage: Bacteria > Pseudomonadota > Gammaproteobacteria > Thiohalomonadales > Thiohalomonadaceae > SZUA-467. The sequence goes on along the minus strand of QKED01000034.1, from coordinate 4,290 downwards.
GGCACCCGAAGGGGTGCAGTTGATTCTGACCAGCCGAAGCGAACCCCCGGGGGGGCTGTCGCGCTTTGCGGCCCAGGGGACGCTGGTCGTGCTCGGATGGGCTGACCTGCGCCTGGACGCCGAGGAAATCGCCGCCATTACAGGCCTTGAGCGGGGCAAGGATGACGCGCAGATCGCCGGGCTCGAGACAGCCACTGGCGGCTGGGCCGCGGGCCTGACGCTCATCCTGGCTCGTCCCGTGGACGAGCCGATCGCCGATGCGGGTTCGCTGGATCGGGTGTACGAGTTTCTTGCCGCCGAGATCCTGGACGCCACCGACAGCGCTGCCCGTGCTGTCCTGCTATCCACCTGGCCGCTCGCGCGCATCACCGCAGCCCATGCGGTTGCGTTGTCCGGCGAGGCGGGTGCCGGATCGATCCTGGCTGCGCTTTATCAGCAGAACTTTTTCCTGGAGCGATTGCCAGGCGCCGAGGCCGCCTACCGCTACCACGCGCTGTTCCGGAATTTTCTGGAAGCGCAGGCGCGAGTGCGCCTGGGGGGCGCCACGTGTTCCACGCTCGAGGCACGGGCCGGCGAATTGCTCGAGGCGGAGGGAGAACTGGGCGAAGCCTTTACCCGCCATCGTGCGGCTGGCCAACTGGCGGATTGCCACCGCATGATCCTCGCGCACGCGCCGAAGCTCGCGTCCGCTGGTCGCCTGGCGACCCTGGCCGACTGGCTGGCAGCCTTGCCCCAGGGCGCCGATGCGGATCAGCCGGACATCGACTACTGGCGCGGCGTGTGCGCGCTCGGGCGCGACGCGGTGCTCGCCAGGGCGGCGTTTGCCAAGGCTGCCGACGCCTTTGCGGCGCGTGGGCAGACGGCTGCGTCGATGCGGGCGGTCTGCGGCGTCATCGACACCATCTATGCCGAGTGGTCGGATTTCTCGCGGCTCGATTCCTGGATCGAGCGGGCGACGGATCTGCTCGGCCGTGAGGATGTGTTCGCCGATCCGGCCGATGAGTTGCGCGGGGTCTCGTCGACCTTGGTCGCGCTGTTGTACCGGCAGCCGCGCCATGCGCAGGTGGACGCGCTGGTCGAGCGGACGCGCCGTGTTCTGGCCGAGGCAGTGAGCCCCGACGAGCGGGTGGCTGCCGGTACCTACCTGCTCAACGCCTACAACTGGATGGGGCGCAGCGCCGACGCGCGCGAGGTGATCGCGCTGGTAAGCCCGGTGATTGCACAGGCGAAGGTGTCGCCTTTGCGACGGGCCTGGTGGTGGGTGCGGCTGGCCTATCACCACTATCTCAACGGCGCCGCCGACGCCACGCTGGCGGCACTGGCCGAGGCGCGCGAGCAGGCGCGGGAGCACGGCTTCGGCGTGGTCGAGAACATCGTCGAGCTCTATGCCGCCTTCCATTATCTGAGTGAGGCGCAATGGGCCCTGGCGAGGGCGGCGGTCGAGGCCTATGAGTCCCGGCTGAATCCGGAGCGTCACCTCGATTACGCCATCGCCAGCTACCAGCGGGCCTGGCTGGCCATGGCCTCTGGTAACCAGGAAGAAGCGCAGGATCGCGCCGCGCGGGCGGTGCAACTCGCCCGGCGTGCGGGCGTGCCCAATGTGGAAGCCTATTTTCTGCTTCTCGACACCCTGTTGGCTGCGAGGGACGGCGACTCGAAAAAGCGCATCGACGCGGCCCGCACGCTCACTGACGGCGCGCGTTTCCCTCTCTTTGCATTCACCGCCGATCTGGTCGAGGCGGAGATCCTGCTCGACGCGTGGGACGTCGAGGCCGCGGTCCGCAGGCTGAAGGCCGGGCTGGCCCTGGGCGCGCGGCACGACTATGGCAACAGCCTGCTCTGGCGGGCGGACGCCATGGCCGGGCTGTGTGGTCTGGCGCTCGAGCGCGGTGTCGAGCCCGACTACGTGGCCCGCCTGATCACCCGTCGCAAGCTCGCGCCGCCAGGGTCGCAAATCAGTGCCTGGCCGTGGCCGCTGCGCATCTACACCCTTGGCCCCTTCAGAGTGGTGCATGAGGGGCAGCCGCTGGTGTTCACCCGCAAGGCGCAAAAAAAGCCCCTGGCGGTACTCATGGCGCTGGTCGCCCTGGGCGGGCAGTCGGTGAGCGCGGCGCGCATCGCCGAGGTGTTGTGGCCCGATGCCGAGGGCGATGCGGCCCGGGCGGCTCTCAATACCGCCCTCTACCGGCTGCGTCAACTGCTGGAAACGGAGGAGGCCATCACGGTGGCCGACGGCAAGCTGTCGCTTGATCCGCGCCTCGTCTGGGTGGACCGATGGGCCTTCGAGGCTCTGGACGCCGCATCGGCCGGGGTGTCGGCCACGGCACGGCTGTTCGAGCTGTACCGCGGCCATTTTCTTGAGCAGGAAGAGGAGGCCCCCTGGCTGATTGCGCCGCGAAATGCGCTCAAGGCGCGCTTTGAAAAGGGGGTCGAATGCCTGGGCCAGGCACTCGAGGCCGAGGGGCGCGACGATGAGGCGGTCGCAATCTACGAGCGTGGCATTGCCCTCGACATGCTCGCCGAAGGCTTGTACCGGCGCCTGATGCAATGTCATGCGCGGTGTGGCCAGGTCGCCCTGGCGCTGGAGGCCTATCGGCGCTGCCGTCAGAGCCTGTCGGTGGTGCTGGGCGTGGCGCCTTCCGCGCAAACCGAGGCCATCCACCGGACACTTCGGTCTTAGTTTTCGTCAGTGCGCTCGACCGATGTGCGAATCGGTGAGCGATCCGTGATGGCTCGACGCCAATACTGCGGTCACGGGCAGCGCGAATGAAGCCTGCCTTCAACCCAGCAAGGAGTGCCATCATGAAAACGTCCAATATCGCCACCCTCGGCCTGAGCTTCGCCCTGCTTTGCGGCGCGGGCGCCACCTATGCCGACACCGGCAGCGCGGCCTTCGATCGCGCCGCCCGCGGCCTCGCCACGTCGGCCCAGACCCGCCACGCCTGGGTCAATCCGATCATGCCCCAGGCCAGTGCGGACGCCGTCATGCCCCATCGCGGCGTCTCGGCGGGTGTCCAGTTCATGCGTTCCATTGCCTTCTACACCCGGGACATGCTCGACCGTGGCGGGTGGGTCAATCCCTATGCGCCCGCGACCGGCTACGACAGCGGCAATGCCCTGTTGGCCGTGCGCATCGGGGAAGGCGTCACGCTCACGGCGCCGGTGTGAGTTTCGTCGCCAACGCGCCCGGGCGCGCACCCGGAACATCGAACTAACGCATTGAAACGCCCCAAGGAGATTGTCATGTCGATCAACGCACAACGCCCCGCCGTCCTGCTATCCGCCCTCGCGTTTGCCACGCTGGTTGCGTCCTCGCCCGCGTCCGCCGAAGCGCGCGGAGCCGCGTCCTATGCCCAGCTCCAGCACCTCGAGGGAGACTGGGTGCTCACGGCCGAGCAGGAGGGGGAAGCCGCCCGCCATCCCGTGATCGCGCCGCTCGTGGGCAGCGGCAAGGTCGCCCTCAGCTACCGCCTCGTGGGGTCGAAGACCACGCTCCAGGAGAACATCTTTCCGGGCACCCCGCGCGAGATGGCCACCATGTACCACTGCCTGGACGCGGCCTGCACCGAGGTCATCGCCGATCACTACTGCAGCTTGAAGAACCAGCCGGTGCTGCGGGCGGAGCCACGCGTGGAGGAAGGCAAGCTCGTGTTCCGCTGCGATCCGGCCTTGGCCGTCTGCAATTCGCCTGCCGCCCATCTCGACGTTCTCACCATCGAGTTGCCGCGCTCGCCGGCCGAGCCGCTGAAGACCACCTTTGCGCTCAGGAAGGACGGCAAACCGGGCGAAGTCCTGGTGTTTCGCTTCGACCGCAAGCCCACGACGGGCGGCCAGTGAAGCTCTAGCGACCCGCAGGGGCGGACCGATCTCCCGGAGGCGGTCCGTCCGCGCGCGTTACGCCAAGCCAAGCCGATCCGGGATGTACAGCCCACGCGAGTTTGCCTAGCATGGGCCTGAGGCGTGACGCGCAAAACTACACTGCGGATGCGCGGCCCATTGATTCAGGAGCAGGCATCCCCCATGAGCGATTCACACTGGCGACGGACCCGCGGCGGTCTGATGATTCCGCCCATCCTTTATGGCACGGCGTGGAAGAAGGAGCGCACCGCAGCGCTGGTCGCGCAGGCGCTGGCGGCCGGCTTTGGTGGCATCGACACCGCCTGCCAGCCCAGGCACTACCATGAGCCCGGCGTGGGGGAGGGCATTCGCGCGGCCGGCCGGCCCGCGGGCGCGTCGCCGTTGTACCTTCAGACAAAATTCACGCCCCTGTCCGGTCAGGACCCGAAGAAC
>QKED01000085.1 GCA_003252455.1 Gammaproteobacteria bacterium | reverse complement strand
CGACAGATTTTGGCCCAAAAGATGATGCAATAAGGATAGTGCTTAAGAAAAAATACGGTGCGGAATTATCAGTAGAAGATGATACGACTGTAGCGATAATAACAGATGAGGCATTGTATTCTGCGAGCGTCAAATACTACACAAAAATATTCATGAAAGATCTGTAATATAAGGACAGGAGCCACGCACCACGTAGGGTGCGATATGATTACAGAGTCAAGCTTATACTCGCACATCCATGACTACGAGTCTAAACCTGATACCACGCACACCTCTTCCATTTCGGATGTATCCACATCAAACTCGACGTTAGCTTTCCAAGGTAAAACCATGTCAAATACAAGCACTCCACCACCACCACCACCGCCAATCGAGTCCATAATGAGATGGGTTTCTCGAGATGAGTCACATGCCTATACCGGCAGCTGGATCGCCATAGCTACTGCGATAGGAGAGAGTGGAGAGAACGTCCTGACACTAGAAGTATGGCCGCCAAAATTGATGGACACTCGCCCATGCACGGCAAAGGCTGTCCCCGACAATTCACGCGAGGGCGATCAGCTGATTGCCTGTGTCACCGCGTGGGCTGAGAGTCTGGGCATGGTCAGACCATAGGGTGACTCCCTTGGACGGGTGCGGCAAACGGTCAGGTATGAAACTAACACTCCCACTGTAACACAATCGATTTATACCTATCCCTACCATTTAACGGCGTCTTACTGACCGTGACATGGCACAATAATGACCATCATCTGCCACCGACACATACTCGTAGCGTAACACACCGCAGCACCATCAATCATACCAATTTTATATCTTAGGAGGGCGAGCCACAAAACTAATAAATTGGTTTACTCGAACATAAAGAACGCACTATCATCACGCCATTAACTGACAAATAACTCATAAGCGAGACCCGTATGGAATGCACCGAAATTCAAGTCTACATAGGTGCTGCATCAGCTATTGTTGGTGCATTAATTGGGGGGTTTTTCAGTTATAGGTCAGCTTTAGCGAACAGGGATGCCAAAGAATTATCCATTAAAACATATGAAGTGAAGCAACTACTCTCTATCGACAAAACCATAGAGAAAAGCATTGAAATATCAATGATGGGGAAAGCAATTAATTCACTGGGAATGATTAAGTTTTCCATTGCAAACAAAGGCAATGCAACAATTGAAAATATAAATCCAACAATAACAACAAGCAAGAGCTCTTCTATCCTGACAGGAAAACTAAACGATGACATCCGCTCTGATGGAATTTCAATAGAAATCTTCGAGCATGAATCTGCAACAGTTCATATTGACTTTCTTAATAGAAACGACGTAGTTAGTGGATTTATTATTGTAGATTGCAGCGAATGCACTTCGGATTTTGACTACAGACAAAAAGACGTTAAGGTAACGAAAGCTGCGAACGTTCGCCTATCTGACGAGGATTTACTTGAAGAAATTCTTTCAGAAAATAGTGATCGGTCACTTTTGACGATATTAAGAAAGTACACTTTAGCAGAGATTAAACGTTTATACGGCATACAATACATGCGCCACAAATAAACATGCTTCAGTGCTTCTACACGCAACGGGGTCAGGTCTTTACACGCAACGGGTAGAGTAGGGAACAGCCTCCCCCCACCGTAGCCACAGCCTATCTGTTCCCGCCCCTTTCGTCTGGCGGTGCCTCACTAGCCGCGCAACGGGGTCAGGTCTAGCACTAGCCGCGCAACGGGGTCAGGTCTAGCACTAGCCGCGCAACGGGGTCAGGTCTAGAAAAGCCGCCGCGCAACGGGGTCAGGTCTAGAAAAGCCGTAAGCTTCCGCTTACGGCCTTTCAAGACCTAACCGTTCCGCCCATGTGACCCTACCGCCCCTGACCCTGCTGCCCATCAAGCGACCGCACCGTTCCATCTCGCCCCTTGACCAACTGTCGGACTTGGTTATTCTGAATCTGCATCCTCTCTCAGCCCCTCTTTCAAGGAAACAGCCAATGAAGATCCAAGTGAGCACCACCATCGCCGCCCCGCTCGCCGAGGTGTGGCGTGCCTACACCACGCCTGACGACATCATGCAGTGGAACGCGGCCTCTGACGATTGGCACACCACGCAGGCGAGTGTGGACCTGCGCGTGGGTGGGGCGTTTCTCTCACGCATGGAGGCGAGGGATGGGAGCTTTGGGTTCGACTTTGCGGGCACCTACACCCAGGTCGAGCCTGAGCGGCTCATCGAGTACCGCTTTGGCGATCGCTGCGCCACGGTGACCTTCAGCCAGGTAGACGAGGGTGTCGAGGTGGCGGTCGAGTTCGATGCAGAGGAGGCGCACACCCCCGAGCAGCAGCGCGAGGGGTGGCAGGCGATCCTCGATAACTTCAAGCGTCACGTCGAAGGTTAGCGCCAATCCACTACAACAACCCCGTCACGCGGTCGACACGCTGACCCTATCGGAGCCCATGGCCATGCACACGCCCTCTTCTGTCGCGGTCTGTCTCTGGTACGACACGGATGCCGAGGCAGCGGCGCGTTTCTACACCTCGCTCATCCCCCATTCGCATATCACCTCCGTCACCCCGGTCATGGTCACCTTCACCCTCGACGGGGTGCCGTTTCAGGCACTCAACGGCGGGCCGCACTTCACCCACTCCGAGGCGGCGTCGATTGTGGTCTCCACCCAAGACCAAGCGGAGACCGACCGGCTGTGGGCGGCGCTGATCGCCGACGGCGGCAGCGAGGGGCAGTGCGGTTGGTTGAAGGATCGCTTCGGGGTGTCGTGGCAGATCGTGCCGAGGGTGTTGCCTGAGTTACTCGGCGCGGAGGATCAGGCGGCGGTCGCGCGCACCTTCACGGCGATGTTGCAGATGACGCGCCTCGACATCGCCGCACTGGAGCGCGCCTTTCGCGCCGAGTGAGCGCACCTCACTCCAACCAGACCCGCACCTGCCGAGCCCCCTCCTCCCACGCGAACAGCCCTTGCGCCACCAGACCACTGGCCTGGGCGCGGGCGCACGCCTCGGCGACCACGCCGGGTTGTTGGGCGTTGATCTGCGCCAGGGTCTCTTCAGGGATGAGCGACTCCAGCTCGGCGGTGGCGTCGGCGGGGAGTTCCAGGTCGACCTTGAGTCTCTCCCCTTCGTAGAGCTGGACGCGCAGGCGGGTGGCGGCGGGCTGAGTGGGGCTGAGGCTCAGCCCGTCGGGGAGTGTCGGCAGCACCAGCGCCCGCGCCTCGGCGAGGGTCTCTTCGCCCACGGCCTGCACCAGCAGCGGCCACCAGGGGAGCTTGGCATCGAGCCTCTCCAGGTGGTTGAACAGCCCCTGAAAGATGCGCAGCAGCAGCACTACGTCCGCCGGGCCTGCGGAGCGAAACCACCAGCGACGCACGCCGAGCTGCGCCTCGAACGCCGCACTGAGGCCCCAACCCGCAGGGTCGAAGGGGGCGTTGAGCAGGAAGGGGCGTAGCAGTAGGCGCATGAGGGCGGGCATCTCGGCGGCGACGTGGGCCAGCTTTTCGACATCGAAGCCGATGGCGATGAGCCCTTGCAGCGGCTCGATGGGTTCGGCCTCGCCGCGCAGGGCGAGGATGAGTCGCAGCAGGCCGAGGCGGCGTTCGCGCGCAAGGCTCAGGGTGCAGCCGAAATCGTAGAGCAGGGTCTCGACACCCGCCGCGCCCCGGCGCACGCGCAGGTTTCCGGCGTGGGGGTCGCCGTGCAGTTCGCCAAGGGTGAAGAGCGACTGGAACAGGGTCTGCAGCAGGGTGCGGGCGACTTGCAGGCGCTCGCCCAGGGGCCAGCTCTCGGCACTGCGCAGCGGTTCGCCCGCCTCCCAGCGCTGCACCAAGAGGCCGTCGCGACAGAGTGGCAGGAGCACCTCGGGGATCACCAAACCGGGGACGCACAGCTGTTCACGCAGCCACTGCTGGCGGCGCGCCTCGCTCAGATAGTCCAACTCACGCTCGAAGTTGTCGCGCAGGCTCTGGCGGTAGCCCTCCAGGTCGAAGCCCCAACGCTTGGCGGGGCCGACGCCGGGGATGAGCCCGGCGAGGGCCAGCTCGCCGTCGAGGATCGCCTGGATGTCGGGGTAGCGCACCTTGATCGCCACGGCGCTGCCGTTGTGCAGGGTGGCGCGGTGGACTTGGCCGAGGGAGGCGGCGATGCCGTGCGGTTCGATCTGGGCGAAGTGGCGTTCGGGCGGGGCGTCGAGGGCCTGTTCGATGAGCGGCAGTAGGGTGGTGAGCGGCAGGGGCTCGATGCCGTGGAGCAGCTCGTCCAGCGCGCTGGCGCCGCTGCGGTCGGCGTAGACCTGGCCGATCTTCATCGCCATGCCGCGCCCACCACCGAGGGCGCGCGCCAGGGCGGCCTGGGCGAGGGCCTTCTCCGGGCCTTGGGCGGCACGGCGTAGGCGGCGCACGCCCCAGGCGAGGCGCAGCAGGTGCGGGAGACGGCGCAGGCGGGCGAACATGCTTAGCAGGACTCGGCTTAGGCCGGTTGGCGCGCGGCGAAGAGCGGCTCTGGCGCGTAGCCGAGGGCGCGGATGGCGTCGGCCAGCAGCGGGTGCTGGAAGGCGGGGGTGACGTCGACCAGTCCCTGCAGGGCGTGGTGCGGCTCGGGGGCAAGGCCGCCATCGACCACGCAGAGGTACTCGGCGCGCTCGGTGGCGCGGCGGCGGGCGGCGTCGCGGAAGTCGAGTGGCACCTGGCGCAGCACCTGTTGCAGTGCCGCGACCGCCTCGGGTTGCCAGTCGAGGTGGGTCGGCAGTGGCGGCAGCAGGTCGAGTTCGTCTTCGCTGTATTCGCGTAGCAGGGTGAGGGTGAGGCCGAGCGGGTGGTGCAGACGTTGGCGTGCCCAGTGGGGGTCGAGGCGCTCCTCCGACTCGGCCTGCCAGGGCGCGCCGAGGGCCTGCGCCTCGCTAGACAGGTCGCGCACCTGCGCCTCCAGCCGCAGCGGGCGCTCTGCCTGGCCCTGGGTCAGGCGTAGCGCGAGGCTGCCGTTCTCCAGCAGTAGACCAGGGCTGGCGGATTGTGTGCGGCGAAAGCCGAGCCCCTCCAGACAGCGGGCGAGGGCCTCGGGGTCGGGGTGGGGGTGGCACAGGGCGGAGGGAAAGATCACGCGGCGCCCCGTGTCCCCTGCAGGCTGGGCAGGCGCTCGCCGCCACTCATGGGCAGGTGCGAGGGGCTGTGCAGCTGGCGGCGCGGGCCGAAGTAGTCGATGTAGCGCGAGGTCCAGTGGTCCCAGATGCGGCTGGTGTCGCTATGCCACTGCCAGCCGAGGGCGCTGAGGCGGTCGAACGCCTCGGCCAGGCCGGGGGCGGGGTCGAGGCGTCGCTCCAATAGTGGTGGGGTAACGTCATCGCGCCAGGGGTCGACGTAGAGGGTGCAGCGCAGGGCCGTGGCCTCTTCGAGGGCGTTGCGTGGCAGGTCGAAGCGCAGGTCGAGGCGGTCGCGGTAGCGCCGCTGCACCTTGCGCCCGAGGCTCAGGGTGATGCCCTCGCAGGGCATACCGTCGACCTCGTTCTCCTGCAAAAAGAGGAAGCCCATGAGCAGGGGGTCGGCGCGCAGGTCGGTGCAGAAGCGCGCCGCCTCACCGTCTACCCTGGGGGAGACCAGCCCATCGAGTAGGGGGTCGAGCCAGACGCGATCGACCCCGGCGGGGTCGAGGCGCAGGGCGAGGAAGGTGGTGACACCGTACTTGTTCCAGGGGCGCGACCAGCCGAGCTTACGCGCGGCACGGTAGCCCTCCAGGGAGTTCATCAGACGCGACAGCAGGCGGGCGGGGAGACGCGCCTCGCCCAGGGTGTTGAGGGCGGCGCGGTAGCTACCCTCGTCGCGCACTTCGAGGTCGGGGTCGGCGGGGGTCATATCACTCGGCTCCTGTGCTTGCGTGGGTCGGATTATGCGGGCTGTTCGGGGTGATTTCACCCTCTAGTCGCACGCGGGCCCTGTTAGAGGGTAGACAACAGGCCGCATGGACGCGGGGTGCCCGCCCTTCGCCCCCGTTTGGAAGGGCAGGGCTGCGCCCTACGTCAGCGAAAACGCAACTTGTGTGCATACTCTCGGTGCTCGCCACCCTGCAGCGTAACCACCGCACGCAGGGTAAAGACACCCCAACCGCTGGTGCTGATGGGGTGACCAGGGCGCTTGGGGTCGCCGAGGCGCTCGGCGGGCGAGAAGGAGGCGTGGAGGTGATAGCGCACGCTCTGGATCCGCCCCTGGGCCGCCTCGGGCCCGTCGATATAGGCGGTCCACTCGTACCAGTCGCGCCCAGAGCGCTGGCCGACGAAGCGGGCGCTGTTGGTGAGGCTGAGCTGGTCGAGCACCTCACGGTCGCTGAGGCGCGGTTGTGAGACTCGTTCACTCGCCGTCTGGCGGATCTGCTGCACGGCGCCGCTGCGCGTTTGCTGCATCACCGACGGGTCGTCACGCCCCCCGTGGCTGGGACGCGCGGAGCGCTGCGCCTCACTCCACCCCAGCTTGCCCGCGAGCCAGTCACGAAAGCGGCGGTCGAGTTCGCCGAGCGTGATGCCGCTGGCGCGCGCGAGCACGCCTGCATCATCGCCGAGCTCGAACAGGTCGCGCCCCTGGTAGGCACCAAGCAGGTCATCGAGCTGGCCACGCTCCTGGAGATAGAGCGCCAGCAGCTTGGCGGTGGCGTGGTTGACCTGGAATTGATAGGGGTTGTCCAGCTCGCCCCAGCTCATCGCCACCAGCTCGCTGAGCGGCGGGATCTGCTCCGGCTTGAGATAGGGGATGCGCCAGTGGTCGCGGCGGAAGGTGCCCTCGATGCGCGGCCCGTCGAGTAGGCGGAACTCCTCGAACAACGCGGCGCTGCCCTCGTTGAGCCAGGCGGGGGCGTAGGGCAGGTTCTGCTCCAGCAGGGCGTGCATCACCTCGTGGCCGACGGTACCGCGTCCACCGTCGCGCCAGACGCTGATGCTGGCGTCGAGCGGGAAGGTGTAGGCCCAGGTGCCGCTGGAGATGGAGAGGTCATGCACCTCGCGGGCGTGGCGCTTGAGCACGTCGCGACTCGGCAGCAGGTAGACGGTGATCAGGGTGCGTGGTGCCTGAAACGCGAACTGCTTGGCCAAGGCTTTGAGTACCTGCTCCATCAGCTGCTCGATCTCGCGCAGCTCTGTTTGCTCGTACTGGCCGACGACGATGAAGTTCTCCCCGGCGTAGAGCTGGCGGAACCCACGTGCACGCAGCCCCTTCACGGCGGCGTCGCGCTGGCCCTTGGGAAAGAGGCGCTGGTCGAAGCGGCGCACCGCCTCGGGGGACATCTGTGAGTGGTCGAACTTAACCACCTCCTCGCTCTCCGACCCCTTGCCGCCGACGAAGGCGACGCCACTGCCCGGGGGCAGGTAGCGCGCCAGGGTGCCGCCCTGGCAGTCGCGCGCGGCGTGCTGGATCGCCTCGCTCTCGTCGCTGCTCAGGCCACGATAGCGGGTCGGCAGTTTGGCCAGGGCGTCGGCCCCAGGCGCGGGGCAGAGGCAGGAGGCGAGCATGTAGTCCGCTTGCAGACTGCGCCGACCCTCGCGCCACAACTCACGACGGTAGCTGCGCAACGCCTCGACCATGTGATCGCGGTTGTGCTTGCAGGCGCCATCTTCGTAGCGCTGGCGCAACTGGTCGAGGCTCATTTGCTGGTCCATGGCAGGGAGCTGCAACGGTGCAAGAAGTAACAGGATGAGCGCCCAGATGCGCCGCGTCATTGGCATTTCTCCACCTTACTGTTTAGCTCAAGCCGAGGAAGGCTACGTCGTAGTCTGATACAGGTAGAAACGCCGTATTATGTTGAATGAGGATTAGGCAGAGGTAGGGTGTATTGTTCTAACTCTCCCTGTTTTTCGATTTGACTGAGTGTTGTTTCTATTATTCCCTCTGATATATCAGATACAACAAACATATGTTGAGCACCATGATGCAGCCGAACCTGTGTGCCTTCAACGAAGTCACCGCAATTACTAAGCCCCACCGGGGTGAAAAAGAAACACCATCGCTTCGAACCATCATTCAACTCAACGACAACCTCTATTGCCATTTTTGCATGACTTTCAATAGGGTCTTCGATGGAGATTTTCTTAATCATTTCTTCTGCGACCTATCACCGCACTGAGGCCCATTGGGATCGAGCGCGCAGTCGAAGTCGCTCACGACGGGGGACTCGATGCTCGGCGGCATGAAGGCCGGGGCGGCCTCACCCGGTGCGGCGGCGTAGCGTCCCAGATAGATGGCGCTGTCCTGGATCTCGATGCGGTGGTTGGTGAGGATCGAGCTGATGATCAGCACGGTGCCGAGGCAGGCGAGGATGATGCCGGGCGAGGAGCTACTCACCGAGAGCTTCACCAGATTGCTCTCCGCGCCCACGGTCGAGGCGGACTCGCGGATGCGCCCGAGGATGAAGGAGGCGCCGACCAGGCAGAGGATCATCCCCGTGACGAAGCTCAGATAGCTCACCCAGATGCGCGACATCAGCAGCACGTTGCCCTGATGGTAGCGGCGGTTGAGCGCCTGCGCCTCCAGCGCCGCATAAAGCGTGAGTGGGTTCATCCCCGGCCCCGCCAACTGCCGACCCATGGCCCCGTCGAGGGTGACACTGAGGTCCGCCCCCGGCGGCTCGGCGATGCGCGCGTGCAGGTAGTAGAGCTGCACCAGGCTGGCGAGGAAGAAGAACAACGCCAGGCCGACCAGCATGCGGCGCATCCAGCCCTCGGAACCTCCGCCTTGGGGGTTGGCCGTGACCGGCACCGGGAGATCGTTTGTGGCGGGGGTCGGCTGCGCCGCGCTCTGCTGCTCGCTCATACTGCTCTCGTCTGGTAACTCGCTGACATCTGGCAAAGATACGCAAAATTGTCCGATAGCGGGAGGCGCACAGTGGGCGGCGGCCCTGGGCCGGAATCTGTACCGCATTAAATTTCATATTTCTGAATCTGTACCGCACACTCAGAGCCGCCTACTCTACGCCCCACACCCACCAAACGAGAGACCCGCCATGACCCCCACCGGCCTCTGCTGGATCGACGGCCAGCGCCTGCCCGCCCAAGACGCCCGCATCTCGGTCTACGACCACGGCCTGCTCTACGGCGACGGCATCTTCGAGGGCCTGCGCTTCTACCGCCGCCGCCCGTTCCGCCTCGATGCCCACCTGGCGCGCCTGCACCGCTCGGCGGCGGCGCTGCGTATCGCGCTGCCCTACTCCGACGATGAGCTGCGTGCGGCGGTAACCGGCCTCTGTGCCGACTTCCCCGAAGAGAGCGGCTACCTGCGCATCATCGTCACCCGTGGCGTCGGCAACCTGGGGCTCAACCCGGCCAACTGCGCACGCCCGAGCGTGATCCTCATCGCCGACCGCCTGGCGCTGGTGAGCGACGAGAAGCGCAACCAGGGGGTGCGCCTGATCACCGCCGCCACGCGGCGCCCGACCATCACCGGCCTCGACCCACGCATCAAGAGCCTCAACTACCTCCACTCGATCCTCGCGCGCATGGAGGCCGAGGTGGCCGGGGCCGACGAGGCGCTGCTGCTCAACGAGGCGGGTCGCGTGGCCGAGTGCTCGGCGGAGAACCTCTTCGTGGTGCGCGACGGGCAGCTGCTCACCCCACCCACCTCCGAGGGGGCGCTCGGCGGCATCACCCGTGGGCTGATCCTCTCTTTGGCCGAAGGGCTCGGTATCCCTACGGCAGAGGCGCAGCTCACCACCTACGATATCTACACCGCCGACGAGTGTTTTCTCACCGGCAGTGGGGCGCGGCTGATCCCGGTGCGCGAGCTGGATGGGCGCCCCATCCCCTGTCCCGGGCCTCTATACCGGCGTCTGGGCGAGGCCTATGAGGCAGCAATTCAGGCGGAGATCGGCCTATAACATCCGCTCACCACAGAGAGCACAGAGGACACAGAGACGAACTTCATCTCGTTCCCACGCTCCGCGTCATGGCCATGAAGGTAAGGTGAACCCACGGCTAGGCACTTGGAGTACACGCCTTGGCGTGTGCGGCCTCGGCCTGCACCACCGATGTGCCTCCTTTATGGTGCGCAGTGCCCGACCGGCCAGGCTGAACTTAACGGCAGTGACGCGGAGCGTGGGAGCGAGAATCCCCTTCACCCTCTGTGCTCTCTGTGTCCTCTGTGGTGAACTCTTCCTAGCCACCGCTGAACAGTGCACCCAAACAGACAACAGGAGACCCGGATGCCCACCCCCGTCATCAACCTCGACCGCCTGAGCCTCAAGGAGCACGGCCACGGCGAGCGCTTTGCCGCACGCATCGCCAGCATCGCCCCACTGATCGGCGCCGAGCAACTCGGCTACCGCCTGGTGGAGCTGGCCCCCGGCAAGGAGGCGTGGCCCTACCACAAGCACCACGCCAACGAGGAGCTGTTCATCATCCTCACCGGCCAAGGCGAGCTGCGTTTCGACGAAGAGCTGCACCCACTCCACCCCGGTGACCTAGTCGCCTGCCCCGTGGGCCACGCCCACGCCATGCGCAACACCGGGAACGAGCCGATGCGCTACCTGGCCATCAGCACCATGCGCCACCCCGAGGTGGTCGAGTACCCCGACTCCGGCAAGTTCGGCTGCGCCGCCGGACGCGCCCCCGGCTCACCCGACGAGCCCACCTTCGTCCACTTTGGCCGCGTCAGCGACGCCGTGGACTACTGGGAGGGAGAGGAGTAACCGCGAATCGGTTACCATCTCCTCCCATAAATGCCGCGCGCAGCACCCGCACCGCGCCGATCGACAAACATCCCCGAGAGAGACAACCCAATGCCCAAGTACCGCTCGCACACCTCCACCCAGGGCCGCAACATGGCCGGTGCCCGCTCCCTCTGGCGCGCCACCGGCATGCAGGACGAAGACTTCAACAACAAGCCGATCATCGCCGTGGCCAACTCCTTCACCCAGTTCGTCCCCGGCCACGTCCACCTCAAGGACCTGGGCCAGCTGGTGGCGCGCGAGATCGAGGCGGCGGGCGGCGTGGCCAAGGAGTTCAACACCATCGCCATCGACGACGGCATCGCCATGGGCCACGACGGCATGCTCTACTCACTGCCGAGCCGCGAGATCATCGCCGACTCCGTCGAGTACATGTGCAACGCCCACACCGCCGACGCCCTGGTCTGCATCTCCAACTGCGACAAGATCACCCCCGGCATGCTCAACGCCGCCCTGCGCCTGAACATCCCCGTGGTCTTCGTCTCCGGCGGGCCGATGGAGGCGGGCAAGGCGGTCGTCCACGAGCAGACTGTCGCCCTCGACCTGGTCGACGCCATGGTCATGGCCGCCAACCCCAACGAGTCCGACGCCGACGTCGCCACCGTCGAGCGCAGCGCCTGCCCCACCTGCGGCTCCTGCTCCGGCATGTTCACCGCCAACTCGATGAACTGCCTCACCGAGGCGCTCGGCCTCAGCCTGCCCGGCAACGGCTCGCTGGTCGCCACCCACGCCGACCGCGAGCGCCTGTTCAAGGAGGCCGGACGCATGGCCGTGGCCCTGGCCAAGCGCTACTACGAGGGCGACGACGCCTCCGTGCTGCCGCGCGCCATCGCCACCAAGGCCGCGTTCGAGAACGCCATGTGCCTCGACATCGCCATGGGCGGCTCCACCAACACCATCCTCCACCTGCTCGCCGCCGCGCAGGAGGCCGGGGTCGACTTCAACATGGACGACATCGACCGCCTCTCGCGCAAGGTGCCCAACCTGGCCAAGGTCGCCCCGGCCACGCAGAAGTACCACATGGAGGACGTGCACCGCGCCGGTGGCGTCATCGGCATCCTCGGCGAACTCGACCGCGCCGGTCTCATCAACCGCGACGTGGCCACCGTGCACGCACAGAACATGGGCGAGGCGATCGCCCTGTGGGACGTGCGCCTGACCCAGGACAAGAAGCGCCTCGACTTCTACCGCGCCGCCCCCGGCGGCGTGCCGACCACCGTCGCCTTCAGCCAGAACAAGCGCTACGAGAGCCTCGACCTCGACCGCGAAAACGGCTGCATCCGCGACGCCGCCCACGCCTACTCCAAGGACGGCGGCCTCGCCGTGCTCTACGGCAACATCGCCGAAGACGGCTGCGTGGTGAAGACCGCCGGTGTCGACGAGTCGATCCTCAAGTTCTCCGGCCCCGCGCGCATCTTCGAGAGCCAGGACGCCGCCGTCGAGGCAATCCTCGGCGACCAGATCGTCGCCGGCGACGTGGTGATCATCCGCTACGAAGGCCCCAAGGGCGGCCCCGGCATGCAGGAGATGCTCTACCCCACCAGCTACCTCAAGTCCAAGGGGCTCGGCAAGGCGTGCGCCCTGCTCACCGACGGGCGCTTCTCCGGCGGCACCTCCGGCCTCTCCATCGGCCACGCCTCCCCCGAGGCCGCCGAAGGCGGCGCCATCGGCCTGGTGCAGGAGGGCGACACCATCGAGATCGACATCCCCGGCCGCACCATCCGTGTCGCCCTGAGCGATGAAGAGCTGGCCACCCGCCGCACCGAGATGGAGGCCAAAGGCCGCGACGCCTGGAAGCCCACCGCCCCCCGCGCCCGCGTCGTCAGCCAGGCGCTGCGGGCCTATGCTGCGATGACCACATCTGCTGCTCGTGGTGCGGTGCGCGACGTCAGCCAGCTTGAGAAGTAGCCAATCTTGGAGTACAGGTCTCGACCTGTACTCCACCAGCTACTGATACATGACTAGGCCCTCGTATCATGCCTCGACACCCAAGGGATGGAGTGCACGCCAGGACCATGCAGTACAATTTCGAGTGGGACCCCGCCAAGGCGCAGGCCAACCTACGCAAGCACGGGGTGAGCTTCCAGGAGGCGACCGAGGTCTTCCTCGATCCCCTGCAACTCAGCATCCCTGACGCAGGACACAGTGAAGAGGAAGAGCGCTGGATCACGCTGGGCGCGTGCAGTGATCAAAGGCTTCGTCTCGTCGTCCACACCTATGTGGAATATCGAGATAATCAGGCCACCATCCGCATCATCTCCGCACGGCGTGCCACCAGACACGAACAGCGACACTACGAGGAGGCGCAATGAAAGACGAATACGACTTTTCCAAGGCCGAGCGCGGTCGCTTCTACCGCTCCGATGCCCAACTCAACGTCCCGGTCTACCTCGAACCTGACGTGGAGGCCTGGATCGCAGAGAAGGCCAAGGCCAAGGGTGTAGCAGCGCAACAGCTGGTCAATGAGCTGTTGCGTAGAGACATCTCTCTTATCCAAGAGGTCACTGGGTAACGACGCCCGTCTCTCGGGTTCAACGACTCATCTGAAAATGGAGTTTCACCGGACCTATGCCCACCTGGTTACACCTCTCCGATCTCCACCTCTGCTCACCCATGACCGGCTGGGACGCCTACCGCATCCTCAACTATCTGAAGGATGACCTGCTCAAGCTGGAACAGGCGCACGGCCTGACCCCAGATCTGCTGTTGGTCACGGGTGACTTGGCCTTCGGCCATCTGGGTGAGGGTGCCCGCTCCATCCAGGCACAGTTCGAAGAGGTGGCACTCTTTCTCGAAAAGGTACGCAACCTCTACTCTCGCCCCATCCCCGCCGAGCGGGTCTTCATCGTCCCCGGCAACCACGACGTGGTGCGCGGCGAGGTACTCGCATCCCAGACCCAGTATCTCGACGGGCTGGCCGCCGGTGACTATGCCACCTCAACTCAACAGGTCAACCAGCTGCTGCGCGATGCCGGTGGTGAGTGGCGGATAATACTCCAGCGCCTGGCGGCCTACCGGGAATTCCTGCGGGAACACTACCCACACCTGCTGCAAGACCCGGAGCGTCTCTGCTACGCCCACCGGGTGGAGATGGACGGCCTCACCCTCGGTATCGCTGGTCTCAACTCCGCCTGGAGCTGTGGGCCCGACGAGAAAAAGGGGAATCTCTGGCTCGGAGGTCAGTGGCAGCTGCGTACCCTCGCCAAGCAGCTTCAAGGGTGCGACATCACCCTCGCCCTGGCCCACCACCCCTTGAGTTGGCTGGTACCCCAGGAGAATCCCGCCCTCGACCCGGAACTACAGGAGAGCTTCGACCTCTTCCTGCATGGCCATGAGCATCAGGCCTGGGTGGAAGAGAAGCCCCGGCACATCCGTATCGCCGCAGGCGCCTGTTATGGAGAGACACCGCAGGAGAGCGGCTACAATCTGGTACGCCTGGACCCGGCACAGGGCAAAGGCGAGGTGTGGCTGCGCCGCTTTAGCGACGAGGGGATCGGTTGTATCCCCCGAGTGGTCCCCGGACGCACCAACAACGACGGCCTCTGGCCCCTCGACCTCGCCTGGGTGGGTCCCACAGAGGCCGAGGCCGTGTCCCCCGCGAGCGAGCCCCCAGCCCCTTCGTCTGCAGAGGGTCGAGGCGTCTATGGTCGTGATGGGGAGATCGCAGCACTCGCCCGCAAGTTGCACGAGAAGCCCATTCTATTGATCTACGGCGTCTCCGGTGTCGGCAAATCCAAGCTGGTGCGCGAGGTCTGCCGCGCCCTTCCCGATAGCCCCACCACGGTCCCCATCACTGCCGACCCGAACACCGATGCCGAACAACTCTTCCGGCAACTGGCCCCTGTGCTGGGTTGCCATGACCAAGACCCCAAACTGCCTCGCGACCTGCTCAAGCGAATCGATACCGAGGCACTGAAACAGTACCGCGACGCCGACCCCTGCGTGGTCCACATCCACCGGGCCAATGAGCTTTTTACCGAACACGGCTTTCGCGACATTGAGGTGGGAACCCTGCTCCGATTACTTGCCGAGAAGCTGCCCCAGTGGCGCATCGTCCTGGAGAGCATCAAGCACCCCCCGCAGAGGTTATTCACCGATGATCGCCTCTGCCACGAGGCCCGCGTTCGGGGGCTGGATACTGCGGCCCTACAGCGTTACTTCCGGCATCCGTTCGGGTTGACCGACCCCAGGGGCTGGGAGCTGGAGGATGAACAGGCGGAAGGGCTCTACCTGCACCTCGGGGGGAAGGAGAAGAAGACCGGCGCCCATCCCCTCGGCATGGCGCTCCTTGCCAGCGTCGCCGACGGCCTCGGTAGCGACCCGGTATCGGTCGGTCAACGCTATCCCCTGGAGTTCTACAGGAAGTTCGAGGAAAAGCTCTTCAGCGACCTCTATGAGCAGGTGCTGACCGTCCCCCAACAACACATGCTGAGGCTCTGTGCCCTCTATCGTCGCCCCATCCCCGATGGTCATGCCGACGCCCTCAATCTGCGCGTGGAAGACGAAAGCGCCTTCGACACGCTGGTGCAGCGACTGCTGCTCAGCCCCCATGAACAGGAACAGGAGTACCAGCTCCACGCCCTCTTCGCGGAGCTGACCCAACAGCGCATCCAGGGCGGATTCGAACTACAGCTGGACCATGCCCGCATCGCCGATGCGTGGCTGCAACAGCTCAAGGGCAAGAAGCGGGAGAGCCTGCCCAATATTCGCGCGGCCAATGAGGGGGCGCATCACCTATTGGAGGCAGAGGAGTTTTCTCGTCTCCAGGAACTCTCGGCAAACCTGCTGGGGCCTGAGACACCGGGACGGCTCGAACAGATCTCTCAACGCCTGCATCAACATGGCGACGACAACAACTACTATGTGCTGGAACTGCTGGTCAAACTCGACCCGGACAACCACAAGGCGCACCGATTCTTCGGCGAAACTATCGAACACAAAGAGGGGAGAGGCTCAGATAAGGCCCTGGAGCACTACCTAAAAGCCCACGAGCTGCTGCCCTCCTTCCCCCAATATCTTGCCAACATCGGCCGCTGCCTCCTGGACCAGAAGGGCGGGGCCGAGCGCTTCGTCGCCCTGGTGGACGACCTCGACGACTATGTGCGTGAGAAGGCGGTCGACCCCTATGTGCACGACATCTACAGCCGCTGCCTGGAGGGGATGGGTGACGGAGACAAGGCGTCACGCCATCGCCAGGAACAGATTCGCCTTCAGACTCGCAATGCCGCCATCTACAACGACGAGGCCGTCTACCTGCGCGAACAGAGGCGCTACGCGGAGGCCCTCAAGGTGCTGAAGCAGGCCGAGCGGGCCGGTGTGATGAACGACTACCTCTGGGCGGTCAAGGCCGGTGTCCTACAGGACGACGGCCAGGGCCCGGCGGCCTCCCGCCTGCGTCAGGCACTCATCCAGGCAGGTAGCAAAGATGCTGCATTTTTTGCCGACGAGGCGGCCTACCTGCGCGACCAGGGCAACTACCCTGCAGCCCTGGAGATATTGGCGCTTGCCGAACAGCGGGGATGCACCGACCAAGTCACCGACACCATTCGCCACGGTATCGAACAGCGTGTACGTCGAGGGCAGTGAGTCACGTCGCTGATATCCAGATATCCCGGCACCGACCGGATGCCCTCGTTTCACGGACTTGCCATCGACTGCTCGGGATGACTACAGAAGGCAGCAGTAACACGAGCAAGTTACTCAGCTGACTAGCACCACTCTCAGTGGGGTAGCTATGCGTTCGATGGAGCGAGTGTCCGCTAGAAAATATACGGCCTGATTCTTTTCTCTGATTAGCAAGACAGTTAGTGTTAGAGACGCAAAACACAGCAAGGGAGCTGCAATACTCATGTTCTACGTCCGTTACCCCGCCTCGCTCTCCACCTACCTCCTGCTCGCACTCCTGTGGCTCGCACCACAGCCACTCCAAGCCTCCGACCTCCTCCTACTCAACCGCTACACGCCAGACGTAGACGTCACCGGCTGGCTGATGAGCGAGAAGCTCGACGGCGTACGTGCCTACTGGAGCGGCAGTGATCTGCTCACACGCCAAGGCAACCGTATCGCTGCACCGAGCTGGTTCACCGAGGGGCTGCCGCCCTTCGAGCTGGACGGTGAGCTGTGGTCCAAACGGGGTGATTTCGAGCGTATCCAGTCCATCGTCAGCCGCAACCAACCCCACGAGGGGTGGCGCGAGCTGAGCTACAACATCTTCGAGGTGCCCCATGCAGAGGGCGGGCTGCTCGCAAGGTTGGATAAGTTGCAGACCTTCCTGCGAGCGCATCCGCTGGCGCATGTGCGGGTGATCGAGCAGATCCCCTGTCGCGGTGCGGAGCATCTGCAAGCGCGCCTCCAGGCCGTGGAGGCGATGGGCGGTGAGGGGCTGGTGGTACGCCATCCCGATACGCCCTACACCACCGGGCATAGCGACCAGTCACTGAAGGTGGTCTCGTTCGAGACCATGGAGGGCGAAGTCGTGGGCTATCGCGAGGGGAAGGGGAAATATACCGGCATGACCGGCGCGCTGGAGCTTGAGATCGACGGCGCGCGACGTCTGCTGCTCGGTTCGGGGTTGAGCGATGAGCAGCGCCGGGAGCCACCCCCGCTCGGCACCTTGGTGACCTTCAAATACCGTGGTCTGACCAGCGGTGGCTTGCCGAAATTCGCCACGTTTCTGCGTATTCGTGCACGCCCCTGAGGGCACACTGTCGACGCGCAGCGTACCCACTCGCTCGACTGGCGCTCTTCGCGGCCACCGCCAGCGCCTCAGCCGTCGGCCAGCAGTGACAACCCCACCGCTTCGACCCACCCCCGGAGCACACCCCAGCCGGTTCTCTGCGGTAAAAACACCGGAAAGGTCAGGTCGTAGTTGCCGAGGATCACGAGCGGCGTCGAGCCGGAGCGAAAGCAGTCGAATTGCGCCTCGCGTACATTGCGCCGAACGATCGCCGCCAGCGCGTCGACAGAGTGCAGGGTAGTAGCGAGCGCACACAGGTCGAGGCCCTGCGCATGCCAGAGGTGGGTGAAGAGCGTGACGAAGGCGTGTTCATGATGCAGGAACTCACCCCAATACGGGTCATCCGGGCCACGGAGCCGGGTGAAGGACATCCAGTGCCGGGCACTCTCCGCCTCGCTCAGCCAGTGGTCGTGGATGGAGATGACGCCCCCCTGCCAACCGGGCGGCGCGCCGTTGCAGAAGGCCTCTGGGTCTGGCCACTGCAGTTCGACAGACTCAGGTGCGATGGGGCCGCACCTCAGCCCTGCACCGGGGCCGCCCGGCGCATATCGAGGGTGACCGGGTACTCCTCGTTGCAGGCCGCCTGGGCGGGTTCGCGCCACTGCGCCTGCTTGCCCTTGTCGGTGTAGCCGAAGTCCCAGAAGCGGGCGATACGCCGCGCCTCGGCGGCGTTGGCGTTGACCGGGCTCTCGTCGAAGTTGCGCCCGCCGGGGTGGGCGACGTGGTAGGTGCAGCCGCCCACCGCCTCGCCGCTCCAGGTGTCGACGATGTCGAAGCGCAGCGGGGCGTGGCTGGGGATGGTGGGGTGCAGCGCCGAGGGCGGCTGCCAGGCGCGAAAGCGCACCCCGGCGACGAACTCGCCAGCGGTGCCGGTGGCACGCAGCGGCACACGCACGCCGTTGCAGGTGAGGATGTGGCGGCTGTCGGTGAGGCCGGTGAGCTTCACCTGCACGCGCTCGACCGAGGAGTCGACGAAGCGCGCGGTGCCCTGCCCAGTCACCTCTTCGCCGAGGACGTGCCACGGCTCGATCGCCTGGCGCAGTTCGAGCTGGATGTCGCCCGCCTGCACGGTGCCGTAGTGGGGGAAGCGGAACTCCAGGAAGGGGGCGATCCAGTCGGCCTCGAAGGCGTAGCCGCTGCGGCGCAGGTCGGCGACCACGTCGTCGATATCCTTGGCCACGTAGTGCGGCAGCAGGTAGCGGTCGTGCAGGCCGGTGCCCCAGCGCACCAGCTTGCCGCTGTAGGGCTTGTGCCAGAAGCGCGCGATGAGGGTGCGCAGCAGCAGCACCTGCATCAGCGCCATGCGCGGGTGGGGCGGCATCTCGAAGGCGCGCAGCTCCAGGATGCCGAGGCGGCCGCTGGCCGAGTCGGGGGAGAAGAGCTTGTCGATGCAGAACTCGGCGCGGTGGGTGTTGCCGGTGACGTCCACCAGCAGGTTGCGCAGCAGGCGGTCGACCAGCCAGGGGGCGGGCACCTCGCCCTCGGGCATCTGGCTGAAGGCGATCTCCAGCTCGTAGAGCGCCTCGTGGCGCCCCTCGTCGACGCGCGGGGCCTGACTGGTCGGGCCGATGAAGAGGCCAGAGAAGAGGTACGACAACCCAGGGTGGTGCTGCCAGAAGGTGATCAGGCTGCGCAGCAGGTCGGGGCGGCGCAGCAGCGGGCTGTTGGCCGGGGTGGCGCCGCCGAGAGTGACGTGGTTGCCGCCGCCGGTGCCGGTGTGGCGCCCGTCGATGAGGAACTTCTCGGTGCCGAGGCGGCAGAGCTTGGCCTCGTGGTAGAGGGCCTCGGTGTTCTCGACGATCTCACTCCAGGAGTGCGCCGGGTGGATGTTGACCTCGATGACGCCGGGGTCGGGGGTGACCAGCAGGCGCTTGAGGCGCTCATCGTGGGGCGGCTCGTAGCCCTCCAGCAGCACCGGGATACCGGCGTCGGCGGCGCTCGCCTCGACGGCGGCCACCAGCTTGAGGTAGTGCTCCAGGTCGGTCATCGGCGGCAGGAAGACGTGCAGACGCCCGTCGCGCGGCTCAATGCAGAGGGCGGTGCGCACCACCAGGCCATCCTCGCTGACCACCTGTTCGTGGAAGTCCTGACGTGGTGGCTCCTCCGGCAGCAGCCGGTCGTAGTGGCGCGCCACCTCGCCGACGCTGTCACCGAGTGGCGGGCGCGGGTCGAACAGGTCGCGCGGGTGGTGCTGCTCCTGCTTCTTCTCCCAGGGCAGGGATTCGAGCGGCAGGCGATAGCCCATGGGCGAGTCGCCGGGGAGCAGGTAGAGACGCTCGCGCTTGAGCGGCCAGCGCCCGGTGCGCCAGCCCTGTTTGCGGTAGTCCCAGGCGAGTGGCAGCACATAACCGGCGGTGGCGCCGAGCCCCTGCTCGAAGAGGCGGCGCAGGCGCGCGCGCTCCAGCGGGTCCTTGAGGCGGGCGTCCTCGGGGGTGACGTTGATCGGCAACTGGCCCTCGCGCCAGAGATAATAGAGATGGTCCTCGTGGGCGGCCGTCAACTGCCCCTCGTCGAGGCCGAGGCGACGGGCGAGGTGGCGGCCAAAGCGCAGCGCCTTGGCGGCGTCGGCACCGTAGTCGCGCTCGGGGTCGGCGACCCAGCGGTCGTCGCGCCACACGGCCTGGCCATCGGCGCGCCAAAAGAGTCCGAAGGCCCAGCGCGGCAGCGGCTCGCCGGGGTACCACTTGCCCTGGCCGTAGTGGCGCGAGCCACCGGCGGCGAAGCGTTTGTGCAGACGGTGGAACAGCGCCAAGGCGCGATGGCGCTTGTCGTCGCCGAGGGCGGCGGTGTTCCACTCCGGGCTGTCCATGTCGTCGATGGAGACGAAGGTGGGCTCGCCGCCCTGGGTGAGGCGCACGTCGTCGGCCATCAACTGTTTGTCGACCTGCGCACCGAGGGTGTCGATGGCGCGCCATTGCTGCTCGCTGTAGGGCTTGGTGACGCGCGGGTCCTCGCGGACGCGACGCACCTCGTTGTGGAAGTAGAACTCGGAGTCGACCGCCTCGCCGAGGTAGGAGCCGGTGACGGCGGCGGCGCTCACCGGGTCTGGCGTGCAGGCGAGGGGGATGTGCCCCTCACCAGCGAACAGGCCAGAGGTGGGGTCGAGGCCGATCCAGCCCGCGCCGGGGGCGTAGACCTCGGCCCAGGCGTGCAGATCGGTGAAGTCTTTGATCGGGCCGCTGGGGCCGTCGAGGGACTTCTCGTCGGCGGTGAGCTGTACCAGGTAGCCGGAGCAGAAGCGCGCGGCGAGGCCCAAGTGGCGCAGCACCTGCACCAGCAACCAGGCGGAGTCACGGCAGGAGCCGGTGCGCTTGGTCAGGCTCTCCTCGCAGCCCTGGATGCCGGGCTCCATGCGCACGGTGTAGCCGATGTCGCCCCACAGGCGCTGGTTGATGGCGACGAGGAAGTCGACCAGACCGTGCTCATCTTTCTTCTCCACGCCCTTGAGCCAATCGAGCAGCAGCGGACCCTTCTCGCGCACCTCCAGATAGGGCGCCAGCTCGCGCTTCAACTGCTCGTCGTAGTCGAAGGGGTAGTGCTGGGCCGAATCTTCGAGGAAGAAGTCGAAGGGGTTTATCACCGTCATCTCGGCCACCAGCTCGACGCGCACGGCGAACTCGCGGGTCGGCTCGGGGAAGACCACGCGCGCCTGCCAGTTGCCGAACGGGTCCTGCTGCCAGTTGATGAAGTGCTTCTCGGGGGTGATGGCGAGCTGGTAGTGGTGCACCGGGGTACGCGCATGGGGCGCCGGACGCAGGCGCAGCACGTGGGGGGTGAGCTGGATCGGCTTCTCGTACTCGTAGCGGGTGAAGTGATCGATAGCGACGCGGATGCTCATGGCGACCTCGTGTGGCGGCGGGAGAGGGGGCGCCACGGGGGGCGCCGCACAAACGATAGGTGGGATGGGGCGTGCTGTCGAGCGCTAGGCGGCACGCGCGCCGGGGCGGGGCTTCAGCGCATCTGCGGGCTGTAGCCCACGCCCAGGTCCTGCATCTGCGGTGCCTCGGGGTGGGCCGGGACGGCCTGTTGCACAGGCTGATTGTCGCTCTGCGGCGAGACCGGGCTGACCCGCTCCCAGGGGAAGCGTGGCAGGGTGAGGAAGGCCTGACGCACCCCTTCGCCCCAGCGCTCCCGCACGGAGCGGAAGAAGGTGTCGTTCTCGTCGAGCTTGAGGTACTGGCCGATGGTGTACTCGTTGGTGCGGATCACCGCCAGCTCTACCGGCGGGCCGACGGTGATGTTGGAGCGGATGGTCGAGTCGATAGAGACCAGGGCGCAGCGCGAGGCGTCTTCGAGGGAGGTCTCGGGGCCGATCACCCGATCGAGGATCGGCTTGCCGTACTTGGTCTCGCCGATCTGCACGAAGGGGTTCTCGGGCGAGGGGCTGATGCAGTTGCCTTGGGCATAGACCAGATAGAGGTCGGGCGCCTGGGCGCCGATCTGCCCGCCGATGATGAAGTAGGACTCGCCATTGATGCCGCTGCTGTTGAGCGCCTGGCCGTACTGCCCCTGCACCCCCTGGCTCACCTGACCGAGATAGGTGGCGGCGTCGAACAGGCTGCCGACGCTGCACAGACTGACCACGGCATTGACGCTCTCCATGTCTCGCTTGAGCTGCTGCATCACCGCCTGACTGGTAGCCAGGTTACCCGAGGTGACGATGACGAAGACCCGGTCCGGGGCCGGCTCGAAACGGTACATCTTGGAGTAGACGCTGACGTAATCGACGCCTGCGTTGGTGCGCGAATCGGAGGCGAGCACAAGGCCGTCGTTGACTTTAATGCCGAGACAGTAGGTCATCTGAGAGGTCCTCTGGGCACACGGGCCCAAGATAGCAAGACGCTATGCTTACACCTTACCCGCGAGGGGTCAATTGCTATAAACGACTAGTCACGCCCACCCGCATGGGCCTATGCTGTGGGCGCAATCACCCACCTCGAAATCGGCCCGACACCGACGATGTTTCGCGTCACACAATCTCCGCAGTTCGGGCCCGATGTGTATCAGGACCGAGTATGACCATTCAGTGGACCCACTACCAAGCCCCGGGGATGTTCGATGAGCTGATCGAATCCGGGCTCCCCCGTCCCGCCGCCGAGGCCCTCTGCCGTCACTTCGAATCCCTCGCCGACGAGGAGCTCGACGAACAGCGCGAGGCGGTCGAGATGGCCATCCGCGCCATGGGCATCACCTTCACCGTCTACTCCCAGGAGGAGGGCTCCATCGACCGCGCCTGGCCCTTCGACATCATCCCGCGCATCATCGAACTCAAGGAGTGGCGGCAGATCGAGGCCGGGCTCGTGCAGCGCGTCAAGGCGCTGAACATGTTCATCGACGACCTCTACCACGAGCAGCGCATCGTCAAGGATGGCGTCTTCCCCGGCGACCTGCTCAAAGACTCGAAGAACTTCCGCCCCGAGTGCATCGGCATCGACCCGCCACACCGCGTCTGGGCGCACATTTGCGGCTCCGACCTGGTGCGCGACCGCGACGGCACCGTCTATGTGCTCGAAGACAACCTGCGCGTCCCCTCCGGCGTCTCCTACATGCTGGAGAATCGCGAGGTGATGAAGCGCGTGTTGCCGGAGATGTTCGAGGACTACTCCATTCTCCCGGTGGACGACTACCCCACCCGCCTCTACGCCACCCTGGCCGCCCTCTCGCCGCGCCCGGTGGACTTCCCCGAGGTGGTGGTGCTCACCCCCGGCATCTATAACAGCGCCTACTTCGAGCACAGCTACCTGGCGCAGCAGATGGGCGCCGAGCTGGTCGAGGGCTCCGACCTCTTCGTCGACGACGAAGACATCGTCTACATGCGCACCATCGGCGGCCCGCAGCGGGTCGACGTCATCTACCGGCGCATCGACGACCTGTTCCTCGACCCCGAGGCGTTCCACCCCGACTCCATGCTCGGCGTGCCCGGCCTGCTGCGCGCCTGGCGCGCGGGCAACGTCGCCCTGGCCAACGCCCCCGGCGCCGGGGTGGCCGACGACAAGGTGGTCTACGCCTATGTGCCCGACGCCATCCGCTACTACCTGAACGAGGAGCCGATCCTGCCCAACGTGCCCACCTACCGCTGCCTCTACGCCGAGGAGCGCGAGTATGTGTTGGAGCATCTCGCCGAGCTGGTGGTGAAACCGGCCAACGAGTCCGGCGGCTACGGCATGCTCATCGGCCCACAGGCGGGCGCGGCGGAGATCGAACAGTTCCGCCAACTCATCACGGCGGACCCACGCAACTACATCGCCCAACCCATGCTCGGCCTCTCCACCGTCCCGACCCTGGTGGGCCACGACGCCAAACCGCGCCATGTGGACCTGCGCCCCTTCATCCTCTCCGGCCCCAGCGCCTACGTGACCATGGGCGGTCTCACCCGCGTGGCCCTCGTCGAGGGCTCCACCGTGGTCAACTCCTCCCAAGGCGGCGGCAGTAAAGACACCTGGATCATCGACCTGGAAGAGGAGGGCTGAGCCATGCTGTCGCGTGTCGCCCAAAACATCTACTGGCTCGCCCGCTACCTGGAGCGCGCCGAAAACACCGCCCGCCTAATCATCGTGTCGACCCACCTGCAGCTCGACCTGCCCAAGGCGGTGCGCCCCGGCTGGACACCGCTCATCGCCATCACCGGCGGCGACGAGCTCTACCAGAACCACTATCGCGGCTACAGCGAGGCCGACGTGGTGCGCTTTCTGATCAACGACGAGCGCAACCCCGCCTCGATCCTCAACAGCCTCAAGTACGCCCGCGAGAACGCCCGCACCATGCGCGACTTCCTCCCGCGTGACGGCTGGGAGCTGCTCAACGAGACCTACCGCCGCGCCCGCTCCGACGCCTATCAGGGCATCATGCAGCGCAGCCGCTACGCCTATCTCAGTCAGCTGATCCAATCCATCCAGGCGCTCACCGGGCTCTTCTCCGGCACCATGACCCACGACGCCGGTTACGCCTGCCTGCGCATCGGGCGCAACCTGGAGCGGGCCGACATGACCACGCGCATCATCGACGTGCGCTCCGGCTCGCAGCTGCCCGATGGCACCGAGTGGGAGCCCTACGAAGGGGTGCAGTGGATCAGCGTGCTGCGCTCCATGGGCGCCTACCAGATGTTCCGTCGGCAGACCCAGCAGGCGGTAGGCTGGAGTTCGGTGCTCAAGTTCCTGTTCAAGGACCGCCAGTTCCCGCGCGCCTTCGCCTTCTGTCTCAGCGAGCTGGCCTACGAACTGCAGGCCCTGCCCAACAGCGAGGAGCAGGTGGCACAGGCCGAAGAGCTGCTCGAACGCATCAGTCAACTCGACCCGGAGCAGCTCGACCCCAATGGCCTGCACCAACTGGTGGACGACCTGCAACTCGACCTCGGCCTGCTGCATCAGGCCATCAGCCAGCGCTACTTCACCTACCAATAGGCAGTGGACAACGCATGGCGGCCACCCACCGTGCGTGGCGCAATCGAACCGACCGCGTGCAACGCCTTACCCGCACGACCCGGGTCCGGCCTTAGAATGCAACGCGCCTCGGAACTCTTTGCCACCGCGCGACTCTACCGCACGAGGCCGCTGCACCGGGTGCAGCGGCCGTCGGGGCGGTGCTAAGCTGCCGCACAGCGCACACGCCCTGGACCCACAACCCCGAAAGGAGATCCCATGACCCTGCGTCCGCTCATCCTCGCCCTGTTCGCCGCCGGTCTCGGCGCCACCGCCCCCCTACTCCACGCCGAAGAGGCCCCGGCCACCGCGCCGGCCGCCCCCGCCGCCCCCGCTGCCGATAGCGTGCTGATCAAGGTCAACGGCACCCCCATCACCCAGGGTGACTTCGACAAATTCGTCGCCGACAACAACCTGCAAGGGGCCGCCGAGGCGCAAAAGCAGATGCTGCTCGACGAGCTGGTGGCCCGTGAACTGGTCTACCAGGAGGCCATGGCCCGTGGCCTGGACCAGAACGAAGAGTACAAGGCGACCCTGGCCAAGGTGGCCCGCGACCTGCTCATCAAGGGGCGCATGCAGGAGTTCCTCATCGAGCACCAGGTGCCCGAGGCCGAGGTGCAGGCCTTCTACGACGAGCAGGCCCCACAGCTGGCCAAGCAGGAGTACAAGGCGCGCCACATCCTGCTCAAGAGCGAGGATGATGCCCGCAGCGTCATCACCAAACTGGGCAACGGCACCGACTTCGCCGAACTGGCCAAGGAGGTCTCTACCGGCCCCAGTGGCCCCAACGGCGGTGACCTGGGTTGGTTCGGCGAGGGGCAGATGGTCCCCGAGTTCACCGCCGAGGTGAAACGCCTCAAGCCCGGTGAGTACTCCAAGGTCCCGGTGAAGACCCAGTTCGGCTGGCACGTGGTCAAGCTGGAGGAGGTCCGCGCCGTCCCCGCACCGAGCATCGACGAGCTGCGCCCGAAGATCCAGGAGCACCTGCGCAAGCAGATGCTGGTCAAGCACCTCGACGAGTTGCGCGCCAAGGCCACCCTCGAATAACGCGCCGCCTACCCGGTCCCGGCCCCGTCATCACGGGGCCGCCCGCCGACCTGTCACACAACCGCCACCCAAGCCACACGCGGGTGTCACACCCACACGCCAAGGTGCGCCTTTTCTCCGCCCACGAGAACAGGAGCCACCATGCGCCTCATCACCCCGCTCTCCACCCTGGCCTTGGCTATCGCCCTCGCCACCACCGGTTGCCAGGATGGCGATAACGGCAGTAACGGCGCCGACGGCCAAGACGCCTCGCGCACCACCATCGCCCTCGACTACCAAGGCAACTTCCGCAAGGCCGGCTCCGGCTTCGACGTGAGCGCCGCCGAGATCGTCGCCTTCGACCCGAGCACCGACCGCGTCTTCATCGTCAACGCCGAGTCCGGCATGCTCGACATCGCCGACCTCACCAGCCCGGCCAACCCCACCTACGTCAGCAGCCTCGACGTGGCGGGTGACGTGGACAACGCCAAGGGTGTGACCATGGGTGCGGTCAACTCCGTCTCTGTGCACGGCGGGATCATCGCCGCCGCCATCGAGGCCGACCCCAAGCAGGACCCCGGCTATGTCGCCTTCTACCAGAGCAGCGACCTCACCTTCCTCGGCGCCGTGCAGGTCGGTGCCCTGCCCGACATGCTCACCTTCACCCCCGACGGCAGCCGCATCGTGGTGGCCAACGAGGGCGAGCCGAACAGCGACTACAGCGTCGACCCCGAGGGCAGCATCAGCGTCATCGACATGAGCCCCGGCGCTGGCGCCCTGACCCAGGCCAACGTCACCAGCGTCGGCTTCAGCGCCTTCAACAGCGGTGGCAGCCGCGCCAGCGAGATCGACAGCAAGACACGCATCTCCGCCCACAGCGCCAGCGTGGCGCAGGACCTGGAGCCGGAGTACGTCGCCGTCAGTGCCGACAGCGCCACCGCCTGGGTCTCGCTGCAAGAGAACAACGCCATCGTCGAGGTCGACCTGGCCACCGCCAGCATCACCAGCCTCTGGGGCCTCGGCTACAAAGACCACGGCCTGATCGGCAACGAGCTGGATGTGAGCAACAAGGACGACGCCATCAACATCCGCACCTGGCCCCTCTACGGCACCTACATGCCCGACTCCATCGCCGTCTACCAGTACGCCGGGCGCACCCTGGTGGTCACCGCCAACGAGGGCGACAGCCGTGACTACAGCGGCTACATCGACGAGATCCGCGTGCGCGACATCGTCGACCCCGGTGAGCAGGCCGCCACCATCGACATCCCCGGCAGCGCACGCTTCGCCGGGGTCGGCGTGGACAGCGACGGCGACGGCATCGAAGACATCTTCGAGAACGAGAACCTCGGCCGCCTCAAGGTGATCACCAACCTCGGCCTGAAGGACGCGAACTGCCTACAGGGCGACGGCCTCCCCTCCAGCAGCTGCGTCTACGAGGGGCTCTACGCCTTCGGTGGCCGCTCCTTCTCCATCTTCGACGCCGACAGCCACCAACTGGTCTACGACTCCGGCAGCGAGTTCGAGCGCATCACCGCCCAGCGCCTGGGCGCCGACTTCAACTCCGACCACACCGAGAACGGCGGCGACGCCCGCTCCGACGACAAGGGGCCCGAGCCGGAGGCGCTCACCCTGGCCACCTTCGCCGGGCGCACCTACGCCTTCATCGGCCTGGAGCGCGTCGGTGGCGTGATGGTCTACGACATCTCCGAGCCGCAGACCAGCACCTTCGTCGAGTACCTCAACCCGCGTAACTTCAGCGTCGACCCCGAGACCGGTGGCGTCTACAACGCCGGCGCCGGTGACCTCGGCCCCGAGGGCTTCAAGGTGGTCTCCGCCGCCGACAGCCCGAGCGGTGACCCGCTGCTGCTGGTGGGCAACGAGGTGAGCGGCACCACCGGCATCTACCGCATCGAGCGCATCACCCTCGGCGAGTAGGCGCGTCCCACCATGACGTAAAGAGGGGGCCCTTCGGCCCCCTCTTTACGTTGCACTCGGGCACGACGCCGCGGGTCGGCGTCAACGCATACCGTTGATCAGCAGCGTCTCCTCGATGGGTGGCAGCGCGGCGATCTGCTCCACATAGCTCAGCGTGTTGCTCCCCGCATCGATCTGCGCCACACGCCACAGCCCCCCCTCGTAGAGAAAGCTCCAGAGCGTCTCCACCTCCTTGAAGCGCTTGCTCCCCTCCACCACCTTACCCCCCGCCCGCTCGGCCAGATAGTCCTGCATATAGGCGGTGATGGAGACCACCAGACGCGACCCCTCGTGG
The DNA here is from genome assembly GCA_003252455.1 of Gammaproteobacteria bacterium. Classification (GTDB taxonomy): domain Bacteria; phylum Pseudomonadota; class Gammaproteobacteria; order Thiohalomonadales; family Thiohalomonadaceae; genus SZUA-467. The sequence goes on along the minus strand of QKED01000085.1, from coordinate 33,316 downwards.
GCGATGCCCCGCTCGTTACGGTGGATGAAGAGCATGGGGCGCAGGCGCGTCACCTTCTTCACCTGGCAGTGGTTGACCAGCCCCTGCTCGGCCCACTGGTCGAGATAGACCAACTGCTGGTTCTGCCAGTACCAGTCGGTCATGAACTGCGCCGCCTCGGCGGCATCTTCGTGGCGCCAGGCGGCGTGCACCCGGTGAAAGCAGGCCGACACCCGCTCCTGCAGACGTGTCCAGTGAAAGCGGTGGTCGAACTGGGCGATGTAGGCGAGGTCGGCGCGCGTGCGCCGTTCGGCGCCCCGCTCACGCAGGTAGACCCAGGTGATGAGAGGCAGAAAGACCAGGGACAGGGCCACCATCAGCACCCGTCCCCAGAAGGTATCGAACAGCGCCGAGGCGATCTTGCCCCCCGGCCCGGCCAGTGCCGGCTCGCTGACGAGCAGGGCCAAGGTCAGGATGCCGATGACGCCCAGTGCCGTGCGCGTGTGCCACATGGTGCATCTCCTCTTCTAGCGTGGTGTCTCTTGAGTTTTTATAGTCCTTTGAGATTACATAAAATTCTCCTGCGCCACATGTACCATAAGGCCTATTAGGAAACAATACAGTTTCCAATAATATTTTACCTTCGCGTAACTTTTCATCCCGCACCGCCACACAGGCACAACGGAGATGGCGAGGGCTCCGCGGCTGAGTGACGAGCCGCTGTTTGCTCAAGGGAGATGGGGCCAATGGCTCACATAGGCACCGCCCAGGCCCGCGTGTCGTGATGGCAGTAGTGGGCGGTCGCCCTGATTGAGCGCCCCCGCCCGCTTGCCCCGCCCCCCCAAGCGGGTAAGATAACCGCCCATGCAGATACCCCCAGCCCCCCCCCGCGAGGTCTACAGCGTCAGCGCCCTCGCCAGCACCCTCCGGACCCTGCTCGAAGTGGAGCTGCCGCTGCTGTGGGTCGAGGGGGAGATCTCCGGTCTCTCCCGCCCCGGCTCCGGCCACCTCTACTTCACCCTCAAGGACGTCGACGCCCAGCTGCGCTGCGCCATGTTCCGCCAACGCAACATGCACCTGCGCTTTCGCCCGGAGAATGGCCAACGCGTGCGCGCCCGGGTGCGCGTCACCCTCTACCAGCCGCGCGGCGACCTACAGCTCATCGCCGAACACATGGAGCCCGTCGGCGATGGCGAGCTGATGCGCGCCTTTCTGGAGCTGAAGGGGCGGCTCCAGGCCGAGGGGCTGTTCGATGCCGAGCGCAAGATCCCCCTGCCGCTGCCGATCCGTCGCGTCGGCCTGATCACCTCCCCCTCCGGGGCGGTGCTGCACGACATACGCCGCGTACTGGCGCGGCGCGACCCGGGCATCGCGATCGTCATCTATCCGGTCCCGGTGCAGGGGGCCGAGGCGCCCGCACGCATCGCCGCCGCCTTGGCCCTGGCCGGGGCACGCCAGGAGGTCGACCTGCTGGTGGTGGCGCGTGGCGGCGGCTCGCTCGAAGACCTACAGGCCTTTAATGACGAGCGCGTGGCACGCGCCATCGCCACCTGCCCGTTACCGGTCGTCAGCGCCGTGGGCCACGAGACCGACACCACCATCGCCGACTTCGTCGCCGACCTACGCGCGCCCACACCCTCCGCCGCCGCCGAGCAGATCAGCCAAGATCAAGGCGAGCGGCGGCGCACCCTACAGGGGCTGGAGCGGCGCCTGGCCCAGGGGCTACAGACCCGCCTCGGGCGCCAGCGACGCCACCTCGACGAGCTGGAGCGACGCCTACAGCGCGCCCACCCAGGGCGTCGCCTGGAGCAGCACGCCCAGCGCCTCGACGAGCTGGGCCTGCGCCTGCTGCGCCAGCAACGCCGCCTGCTCGACGCGGCCCGCCAGCGCCTTGAACAGCTCGAAGCGCGCCTGGCGCGCCTCGCCCCCGGCCCACGCCTACAGCAGCAGCGCCAGCGCCTCGACACCCTGGAGCAGCGCCTCGTCCGTGGCCTACAGGGGCGCCTCGCCCAGGCCGAACGCCGCCTGGCCCACGCCAGCCACACGCTGCAGACGGTGAGCCCGTTGGCCACCGTGGCGCGCGGCTATGCCATCGTCACCGATGCCGAGGGTGCGGTGGTACGCCACGCCAACGACCTCAACGCCAACGACCCCATCGACGTGCGCCTCGCCCACGGACGCCTGCGCGCCAGGGTCGAGACCACCCAGGAGGAGTAACCATGACCCACGCCCTTCGCCCCCTCGTCGCCACCCTCGCCCTGCTCCTGCTGGCCCCGCCGCTGCACGCCCTACCGCGTGACCTGGCGGTGCCCGGTGGGGTCAAACTGCTGCCACTCGGCAGCAGCAGCGGCCCGCGCCCCACCGCCGAGTATCAAGACAAAGCGGTGCTGATCGTCGAGGCGGACGGTGCCTGGATGGCGGTAGTGGGGATCGGCATGCAGGCCAAGCCCGGTGAGCACCGCCTCACCTACCACTTCGGCACGCAGAGCGGCACCCTCGGCTTTCAGGTGGCCGACAAGGCCTATCGCGAGCAGCGCCTGACCATCCAGAACAAGGAGAAGGTGACCCCGCCCAAACGCGACGAGGCACGCATCGCCCAAGAGCTACAGCGGCAGCGCGCCGCCTATGCCACCTTTAGCCACAACGCCACCCCACCCACCGACTTCGAGCTGCCGGTGGTGGCCCCCATGAGCAGCCCGTTTGGGCTCAAGCGCTTCTACAACGACCAGCCACGCAGCCCGCACAGCGGCCTCGACCTGGCCGCGCCCGCCGGTACGCCGGTGCGCGCCCCCGCCGCGGGCAAGGTGGTGGCCACCGGCGACTACTTCTTCAACGGCAACACCGTGCTGATCGACCACGGCCAGGGGCTGGTGACCATGTATTGCCACATGCGCTCGATCGACGTCAAAGAGGGGCAGCAACTGGCCGCCGGCGACACCCTCGGCGAGGTGGGCGCCACCGGCCGCGCCACCGGCCCCCACCTGCACTGGAGCGTCAGCCTCAACGGCTACCGGGTCGACCCGACGCTGTTCCTGAGCGTCGCGGACCTCGAACGCATCGGCGCCGAGTAAAGGGTGAAGGTCACCCGTCCATTGGCGAGCGTCTACTGGCTCGAAGCGCCAGCGCTATTTTTCATCTTCATGATGCTCGGAACGATAGCCTGGGCCGTTGCCGAGGCCTACGGCGTCTCGCAGGGGTGGGCCATAGCACTCGATTGCGCGATCGTCGGCACCGGAAATCTGGTCGTGAGTGGGTATATCTGGCTCGCGTCGAGAAACACCTCGCACTGGCTCTACACCTGGCTGGCCAGAGGCTCGGTCATCGGTAGCGGGTCGATCCAGTTGGCCCTCTTATTCTGGTTCTGGCGCTGACCCATCCGCGCTGCGCCTGCGCTATGTGTTTTGTGGGCATGGCCCACGCCTACCCGAGGTCGCTCGCCACTGGGGCGCCCCATGGGTGTGACGACCACGAGCCCCACCACCCCACGCACCCGACAAGCCTCACGCTCGAACGCGCCCGAGCCCGCTACTCGGCACAACGTATGTGCTTGCGTCCCTGCGCCCACTGCGCCTTGCCCATCGACGTAGCGGCGAGTACGAAACTCTGCGCGTCGAGGCGCTTGGCCACGGCGGTGCCACCCCCATCGAGCGGCCACCAGGGGTAGTTACCGGCAAAGCGCATCACCTCGAAGCCACTCTCCACCTGCCGCCCGTCGCGCAGGGTCACCGCCCGATAGAGGGCACCGTCGCGGATCGTGATGGTCACCGCCTTGGCACAGTCGATCGGCTCCGGGGTGAGGGTGGTGAAACCCTCCAGGTCCGCCGGGGCGGTGGCCCAGCGCCCGGCGAACCAGGCCAGCTCCTCGGTACTGGCGGGCACCGCCTCCTCCCCCAAGCAGGGCGTGAGCGCGGCGAGCAGAGGGGCGGCGAACAGGAGAGGGAGTAAACGCATACGAGGGCTCCGATGGGGGTGTTGGTCGAGCCTAGCCACAACCTTAGGGCCACGCCACCCCCGATTCAGGGGGCCGTCAGCTGCTCGCCCAGGGTCAGGGTGTAGACCAACAGCACCGGCAGCTGCATCAGCAGCAGCACACCGTCGAGCAGTAGAGGGGCACTCTCCTCCACCTCGAAGCGCGCATCCACCCACGCCCCCAGCCTCAGAGCGATGCGCCCGGCGAGGCGCGGAGCCAGCAGCGCCAACAGTAGGATCGCCAGCACCCCGTCGAGACCCGGCCAGAGGCTCACCTCGGTGAGGCCCAGATGGGCACCGAGCCAGTCGAACAGCAGCGCGGCGATGGCGATCCCCTGCAACGGCAGCACCAGGGCGTGGCGCTGCCCCACCACCGGCAGCAGCGGCAGGAGCAGAGACAACACCAGGGCGACGAAGACCAGCAGGCTCACCCGACCGCTGCCGGTGAAGAGCAGCAGGTCGAGGGCGGGCAGCTCGCGCTGACCGAAGATCAGCGGATAGGCGAGCAGCACGAAGAGGGTCAGCAGCGCGGCACGCACACCGGGCAGTCCCACGTGCTCGAACAACCAGGCGTTGAGCGGCACCTCGGCGAACCAGTCGCGCCCGCGTCGGGTGAGCCACTCGTGCAGCACCACGCCGAGCAGGAACAGCAGGGTGGCAAGCAGCAGTCGCGGGCTGAACAGTGCCTCAAACATCGTCCAGCAACCGCTGCACCCGTGCCACCACACCAGCGCCCCGGGCGGCGGTGAACTGGTGCAGGGTGATGCCCTCCTCGCTGAGCGGTGGCTCCTGGCTGGCGAGCTGCCGCTCCAGCACCTCAAGCGTCGCCTCCGAGGGGTCGAGGCCACGGGCGGCACGCCGTGCCAGACGTTGACGCAGCTCGGCGGGGGAGACCTTGAGGTGCAACAGGTGCACCGGCACACCGAGGCCTCTACCCACCTCGGCCAACTGGGCGCGCTGGGCGCGCTTGAGGGCGGTGGCGTCGACCACCACGCTGCAACCGTCGGCCAGCAGTTGGCCACTGAGCTGGGCCAGGGTGGCGTAGGTACGCGTGGTCGCCTCGGGGGTGTAGATGCCACCGCCGAGGGGGGAGTCGCTGTGCGCCCCGGGTTCGAGGCCGAACAGGCGCTTGCGCACCACGTCGGCGCGCAGGCGGATCGCCCCATGCTGTTCGACGATGAGCTGGGAGAGGGTACTCTTGCCACTGCCGGAGAGCCCCACGGTGATGAACAGGTGTGGCCGCCGCACACGCGCCAACGCCTGCGCCAGACGGATCGCCTGACACACCGCCGCCGTTCGATCGCCCTGATCGAGACTCAGCGCCGCCACCTTGGCCCGCACCAGGGCACGATAGACACCGTAGAGCGGCAACAGGGCCACGCCGCTGTAGTCGCCCCGCCGCTCCAAGTAGCGGTCGAGCAGGCGCGCCGCGAGCCCCGGTGCACCGTGCCGCAGCAGGTCCATGTGGGTGAAGGCGACCTCGCTGAGGGTATCGATGGTGGAGAGTTCGGCGTTGAACTCGATGCAGTCGAAGGGCCGCGGCAGCCCCTCCCAGAGGACGATGTTGCCCAGGTGCAGGTCACCGTGACAGGGGCGGATCTGGCCCCCCGACTTGCGCCCTTCGAGCAGTCCGGCGTGTTGCACGAGCTGCGCCTCGGTCCACGCCTCCAGGGCGTCGAGGGCCTGCCCCTGCCCGGCCAGACGCGCGTCGAGCCGGGCACGGATCTGGACGAAGTTCTGGCGCATGGGGGCGGCCACCGCCGCCGGGGTGCCGAACGGACTCTCGGCGGGGACCGGCTTGAGGCCGTTGTGGAGCTTGGCGATGGCCTCGGCCAGGGCGTCGATCTCCTGCGCGCCGAGGCGACCGGCCAGCAGCCGATTGAGCAGCAGATCGGCCTCATCGAAGCGCTCCATCTCCAGCAGATAGTCGATGGGGGCGGCGCTACAGGGGTCGAGACAGGGGGCCTCCTCACTGCCAAAGACGGGGCGCACCACGCGATAGAGCTCGGGGAAGGTACGCCGGTTGAGGCGCCACTCCTGCTCACACGCCTCACGCCGTCGCGCCAGGGTGGAGAAGTCGAGAAAGCCGAGGTCGACCGGCTTTTTCACCTTCCACACCCGCTTCTGCCCCACCAGTACCCAGGAGATATGGGTCTCGTGCAGGGTCACCGCGCCCTCCTCCTCCAGGATCTCGCGCAGCCCCGCGATCAGCCCGCGCCCCACCGGTTCACTCATGCACCACTCCCATTCGGCTCCACTCGGCCCTCGTCACCCGACAGCACCCCACCTGGCCCACGCCCCTAGGGGATACCACCCACCTCATCATACCCCGACCACTCGACGGGCTGGGTGGAGAATGCTAGGGTCATAGGGGCTGATGTCACCGCCCCGGCGCACCGCAAGGAGGTTTGGACCATGGAGATCATCCTCGCCGACACTCACGGGCCGATCCTCGGCAAGGCCCAGGGCTCACCCAATCTCGCCCTGCTCTACCTCGCCTCGTACGCCCGCGAACGCCTCCCCGACCTGCAGTTCCACTACATCCCGCAGAAGTACGACCTGGAGCACCATCTAGCGCTGGTCGAGCGGCACAAGCCGCGCTTCTACGCCATCTCCTTCACCTCCTACGGCCTCGACAAGGCGTTCGAGTTGATGCGCGCGGTGCGCCAAAAGGACCCCTCGGTGACCATCCTCGCCGGCGGCTCCCACGCCACCCCCAAGTACCGCCAGTGTCTGCTCGAAGGGGGGGCCGACATCGTCGTCCTCGGCGAGGGCGAGGAGACCTTCTGCGAGCTGCTGCGCCACGCCGACGACCTACCCGCCGCACGGGCACAGATCGCCGGGATCGCCTATCTCGACCAGGGCGAGGTACGCACCACCGGCCAGCGCCCACTCATCGAAGACCTCGACACCATCCCCTTCCCCGCGCGCGACCTCATCGACATGGACGACTACGTGGGCATCGTCCTGCGCAAGGCGACGCCCAACACCGAGATGATCATCACCCGTGGCTGCCCACTGCGCTGCGTCTTCTGCGCCAATCCGGTATTTCGCGTAGAGGGCGGTCCCACCGTGCGTATGCGCTCAGCGGCCAACATCGCCGCCGAGGCCGAGGCGCTCTACCAGCAGGGCTACCGCGAGATCTACATGCACTCCGACGAGCTCAACGTCTCGCTACCCTGGAGTATCGAGGTGTGCAAGGCGCTGGCCGCGCTCGGCCATCGCGACCTCTACTTCCAGGTCAACCTGCGCGTGCTGCCCATCAGCGAGGAGTTCGTCTACTGGATGAAGCAGGCCAACTTCTGGCTGGTCCACTTCGGCATCGAGAGCGCCAGCCAACGCGTACTCGACGGCATCAAGAAGAAGATGCCCACGGAGAAGACCCTAGAGGCGTGTCGGATGGTCTCCGAGGGCGGCATCCATGTCTTCGGCTTCTTTACCATGTACCAGTTCTGGGAGGGGCCCGACGGCCAACTGCAGATGGAGAGCGACGCGGAGGTGCTCTCCACCGTGCGCATGGCGGCCAAACTCTGGTGGCGCGGCTATCTGCAACACATGTCCTGGGTACCGGCGCTGCCGGTACAGGGCTCGGAGATGTTCGAGATCGCCCTGCGTCACGGCATCGTCGCGCCGGACTATGTGCCCAACGACGACTGGAACCCGGTCGGCCACCTACCCGGGGTCACCGAGCGCGGTTTTCGGCGCAACTACCTCCTCGGGCGCTGGCTGCAGGTGGCCATGGTCCTGCGCGACGGTCGGGTCAACTGGAAGAACTGGCGCGGTCTGCTGCGCAAGGTGAAGAACCTCTTCTTCCTGCGCTGAGGGCGGGCGCACGCCATGCCCTTCACCATCATCATCCCCGCACACAACGAGGAGGCGGTGATCACCCGCTGCCTGACCCGGCTCACCGACGGGCTGGGCGCGGGCGAGTGTCAGACCCTGGTAGTGGCCAACGCCTGTAGCGACCGCACCGTCGAGCGCGCCCGCGCCTTCCCCGGGGTGGAGGTGATCGACACCCCCGAGGGGGGCAAGGGGCACGCCCTCAACCTCGGCGACGCGGCGGCACGCCACTTTCCGCGCCTCTACCTCGATGCCGACATCCTCCTCGACGCGGCGGCGGCCCGCGCCATCGCCGCGCAGCTGCAGGCGGGGCCTCACCTCGCCCTCTCGCCCCGCTTCGAGCCCGAGCTCCAGGGGCGCAGCGCCCTGGTGCGCCACTACTACCGCATCTGGACCCAACTCCCCTACCTGCGTGAGGGGGCCATCGGCAACGGCCTCTACGCCCTCAGCGCGGCGGGGCGGGCACGCTTCGAGCGCTTTCCCCGCCTGATCGCCGACGATGCCTTCGTACGCAGCCACTTCGCCCCGCACGAACGCGGCCTGTGTGCCGCGGCCACGGCCCGCTTCTACCCCCCCAAACGACTCATCGACCTACTGCGCATGGGGCTGCGAATCCGCTTTGGCAACCGACAACTCCTGCACGACCGCCCCGAGGCCCGACGCGGCACCCGCAGCCACACCGGTGGCCAGTTGCTGATGCTGCTGCGTGACCCCGGCAACTGGGTCAGCCTGCCCATCTACCTCGCCATCACCCTGACGCTCGAAGTAGGGGCGCGCCTCTGGCGGCGGCTCGGGCTGCGCGGACGCTGGCTGCGTGACCAGAGCGGGCGCAGCGATTGAGGCACACGGCTAGGCAGTGGCACCCCGAGCGGGCATCATGGCCCCGGACCCATACCCAGCAGGAACGCCCCATGCATCGCCCCGTCCCCCTCGCTGCCCTCCTCCTCGGCCTGTGGTTCGCCCTGCTGGGCCCACTGCAGGCGGCCGAGGAGGTGCGCGTCGGCGCCTACCTGAACAACGTCGAGAGCATCGACCTGGCGAGCAACACCTACTACGTCAACGCCTATCTCTGGCTACGCTGGCGCGGCCAGATCGACCCCACCGCCCACCTCAACTGGCTCAACCTCAACGACGCCTGGGCCCTCACCCTCGACCCCTACTACCCGGAGCCGCTGACCCTGGCGGACGGCAGCCACTACCAGCGCTACTACATCGAGGCGAAGTTCTTCCACAAATTTTGGCTCGGCACCTTCCCGCTGGACTGGCAGAAGGTGCTGGTGGAGTTGGAGCTACGCGGCCTCGAACGCGAGCAGGTGCGCTTCGTGCCCGACACCGAGCAGAGCGCCATGAACCCCGACCTGCGCATCCCCGGTTGGCGCATCCTAGAGTTCTACAACGAGGAGAGGGGGGTGCGCTACCCGGGCGCCTTCGGCCTCGACGAGGCGGGTGGGCAGGAGTACTCGCGCTACCGCTTCGGCCTCAAGATCGAGCGCCCCATGAGTTTCTACCTGTTCAAGATCATCCCGCCGATCCTCATCGTGCTGCTCAGCTGCATCGTCATCTTCCTGGTCGACCCGAGCTACATCGACCTGCGCATCGGCACCCCCATCGGCGCCCTGCTCACCGAGGTGTTCCTCTACCTGAGCTTCGTCGCCCCGTTGCCCAGCGTCGGCATGCTGCTGCTGCTCGACCACGTGTTCAACTTCTGCTACCTGATCACCTTTCTGGTGCTGCTGGTGGCCATCTGGACCTCGCGCCTGCAGGGGCGCCTGGAGCGGCTTGAGGGGGAGAGCGAGGAGGCACAAAACCTCGCCTGGAGTATCCAGCAGCTCGACCGCTGGGCACTGTTCGGCTTCCCGCTGCTGCTGGTGAGCGGCATCTTCCTCATCACCTGGGCGGTGCGCGGCAGCTACCTGTTCAGTATGTGAGCGCCGTTCACCCCGGCAGGGTGAAGTCGACCAACTCGCGCAACTGCTCTAGCAGGCGGTCGCGTTGGGCACGTAGCGCCGCCAACTGTTCGGCCTGCTCGTTGAAGTCCCAATGGGCCTGACGCGCCAACGCCTGGTCGGCCAACTGGTGGATATGCTGGTGTTGACGGGCGATCTCGGCGAGCGCCTCAGGCGCATTGAAGTGCTTGGGGGCCGCCTCCAGCCAGCGCGAGAAGCGACACAGGCGGTGGTCCAGCTCCGGCAGCTTCACCTCCTCCCCATGCAGGTAGCGGATCACCCGCGCGACCCACGCCTTGTGCTCGACAAAGGCGTAGAGCGCCGAGAGGTCGTCGCGGCTTACCCTGCGCGTCTCGGCCCACACCGGGTCGGGGCGCCACGCCTGGAGCCACGGGAGGAACGCCTCGGGCGGCATCGGTCGCGCCAGGTGGAAGCCCTGAGCCTCCTCACAGCCGAACTGCAACAGCAGCACGCCGTGTTCACGGCTCTCCACCCCCTCGGCGATCACCTGCAGGCGGAAGGCGTTGGCCAGACCGAGCACGGCATCGAGGATGGCGAAGTCCTCCGGGTCTTCGAGCAGGTCGCGGATAAAGCCCTGGTCGATCTTCAGGCGCGTCACCGGCAGCCGCTTGAGATAGGCGAGGGAGGAGTAGCCGGTCCCGAAGTCGTCCAGCGCGAAGCCCACACCTAGGTCGCGACAGGCGTGGAGGATCTCGGAGATGCGCTGCAACTCGTTGAGTGCACTGGTCTCCAGCACCTCCAGCTCCAGCAGGCGCGGCGCGACCCGAGGGTGGCCCTGCAGGCGCCCCTTGAGCCAGCCGATGAAGCCCGGCTGCTCCAGCTGGCGCGCCGCGACATTGATGCTCACCGGCATCTCGATGCCCTGGTCGAGCCACGCCTCCATCTGTGTCAGCGCCTGCTCCAGTACCCAATCGCCCAGCGCCAGGATCAGCTCGTGCCCCTCGATAAGCGGTAGAAACTCGCCCGGGCCGAGCAGCCCACGCCCCGGGCACTGCCAGCGCACCAGCGCCTCGACCCCGACCACCCGACCCAGCCGCAGGTTGACCTTGGGCTGGTAGAAGAGGCGCAGCTCGCCCGCGCGCAGGGCACGGCGGAAGCGCTCCAACTCCTCGTTGAGGGTGCGCAACTGGCTATCTTCGCCCTCATCGAAGAGCTGGTAGCGGTTCTTGCCGAGCAGCTTGGCGCGGTACATCGCCTGGTCCGCCTGACGTAACAACTGCTCCGCCGTCACCTCCTCCTGTTGCGGATAGAAGGTGATCCCGAGGCTGGCGGAGACGCTCAGGCGGAGCCCCTCCAGCTGCATCGGCTCGGCGCAGGTCTTGAGGATGCGGCGCAGCAGCGGCAGGGCGTCGCGTGTGGTGAGCAGACCGGAGAGCACCAGCACGAACTCGTCACCGCCCAGGCGCGCCACCGTGTCGCCGGCCCGCAGCGTCTGCTTGAGCGCCTGGGCCAAGCGGTAGAGCACCTGGTCGCCGACCGTGTGGCCGTATGCGTCGTTGATCGGTTTGAAGCCATCCAGGTCGAGGTAACCGATGGCCAGCAGGCCATCGCCCCGACGCACGTGCTCCATATCTTGCTGCAGTCGATCGGCGAGCAGGACGCGGTTGGGCAGGTGGGTGAGGGCGTCGAAGTGCGCCACCTGTTCGAGCTGCTGCTCGTATTCGCGCTGGCGGGTGATGTCACGCCCCACACCGAGCACCCCGAGCAGCTCACCGGCGGCGTTGTACATGGGGGTCTTGGTGGTCAGCAGCAGGGCGCGGCGGCCGTCGTCGGCGAACGTCACCCACTCCTCGTTGCTGATCGGCACGCCGCCGTCGAGCACCGCCAGGTCGTAGGCACGGAAGGTCTCGGCCAGGGCGCCCTCGACGAAGTCGAAGTCGGTCTTGCCGATGATCGCAGCCTCCTCGGCACCGAAGAAGCGCTCGAACAGGCGATTGCAGGCCAGGTAGTGCCCCTCGCGGTCCTTGAGCCAGACCAGGTCGGGGAGGGTCTTGAGCATGCCGTCGCGAAACGCCAGCGCCTGCTCCAGGGAGCGCTGCATACGGCGCTGCTCGGTGATGTCCTCGCCAGAGGAGAGGGCACCGACGATCTCCCCCTTGGCATCGCGCACCACGCTGTTGTGCCAGGCGATGAGGTGGATGCGCCCCTGGGCGTCGAGGACCGGGTTCTCGACGAATTCGACCAGCGTGTCCTCACCCGCCATCAGGGCGTAGTAGTAGCCGGTGACCGCGGCGCGCGCCGCCTCGGGGATGAACTCGTCGAGCCAGTGGCGACCGACGATCGCCTCTGCCGACAGGCCGAGGATCTCGCAGCCGCGCGGGTTGATCATGCTCACCCGCGCCTCGCGATCGAGCGCTACCAGCATCACCCGTGCCACCTTGAGGTACTGCTCGGCGCGGTTACGCTCCTCCTCCAGACGCGCCGCCACCGCCCTCATCTGGGTGATGTCCACGTGCGTACCGACCAGGCGCACTGGGTTCCCTGCGGCGTCGCGCACCAGTTGCGCACGCGAGAGGATGTGCACCCAGTGCCCCTCTTTGTGCCGCATGCGGTACTCCACCTTGTACTCCCCCACCTGCCCCTGCAGGTAGTCATTGAGCCGGGCCAGGGCGTGCATGCGATCGCCCTGCTCCACCAGCGCCTCCCAGCTGGAGAGCTGGTTGGCCAGCTCCCCGGGGGCGTAGCCGAGCATCTCCTTCCAGCGCGGTGAGAAGTAGATCTGGTTGCTCACCAGGTCCCAGTCCCAGAGGCCGTCGTTGGCCCCGCGCATGGCCAACTCGAACCGCTCTTCACTGCGCCGGTGCGCCTGCTCGGCGGCGTGGCGCCCCTGTAGGGCGTAGCTCAATAGGCGATTGCGCCGCGCCAACAGCAAGGAGAGGAGCAGCACCAGCAGCGCGCTCACACAGAGCAGGGTGATGGCCAGGCGGTGCTGACGCCAGAATTCGACCCAGCCCACCGGCACCTCGCCCGAGTAGGGGGGGAGATGCAGGCGCCGCGCCAGCTCATCCACCGGGTGGTAGTCGAGCGGCGGGATGAAGCCGCGGATCCCCGCCGCACGGCAGGCGGGGTCCCCCTCCTCCAGCAGCAGCAGGGCCGCGGTGAGGTGGCGCACCACCTCCTCGTCCACCTGCGGCAGGGCGAGCAGCGGCCACTCGGGGTAGAGTCGGGTGGAGAGGCGCCAGGGGAAGCCGTAGAGGCTCTGGGGGTGGATCACGCGCAGGCGCGCGGGGTCGATCCGCCCCTCGGCACCGAGCTGCTCGACCACCCCGCTACGCACGAAGCCCACCTCGGCGCGCCCACTGAGCAGCGCCTCGATCACCGCATCGTGGCTCCCCACGGTGATGAGCTGGGCCTCCTCGGGCAGGCGGATACCCACCTCCAGCAGCTCCAGCGCCTGGGTCTGATAGCCGCCGAGGAAGTGCACCCCGGGGATGGCAATGCGCGCACCACGGAGCGCTTCGAGTGTGGTGATCTGACTGTTTTCGGCGCGCGTGAGGATCACCCCGCCAAGGGCGCTCAGGCCACCACCAAGGCCTGGGCGGCTGAGGGTCCCGAGCAGGCTGGCGAGGGAGTTTTCGCTGCGCAGGCGGATGTAGTGGCTGGGGTTGGTGAAGACCAGATCGAGCTGATTGCGCGCCACGGCCTGGTCGATCGCCGGTTGATCGAGCACCGCCAGCTCGATGTGCACCTCCGGCAGACGGGTATTGAGGTAGTCCACCAGGGGCTGATAGCGCTGCACCATGATCGGCTTGGGACGATAGGCGAGGACCCCCAGGGTGAGGTGCTGCTGCGCCTGCGCGCCGGTGCCGCAGAGCAAGCACAAAATAAGGAGCAGGCGGCGCATTCAGCCCTCCTGCGGCAGGTAGGCCGCGCTGCAGAGGCCATCGAGCGGTGCCGCCTTGGCGATCACCTGATGCTGCAAGAGGATCGCATTGAGGTGCTCGGCCACCCGATAGAGGCGTGACTGCGGCTGCAGGTAGTTGTAGTTGGCGCGCAGGCTGGGAAAGACCAGACCCGCGAGCGCCTCGCGCACCTCGTCGTGGTGCATACGGTGCAGGGTAGCGATACGCAGCAGGGCATCCTGGCGGTTCTCGCGCAGGTGATCGAGGCCGCGAAAGTGCGCCATCAAGGCCCCCCGCAGCGCCTCGGCGCAGGGCGCCAGGCGCTCGCTGCGGACCGCCAACACGTCGAAGATCAGCTCGGGTGCCTCGCGACTGTCGAAGCGTCGCACCGCCCCCAGCCGCTGCAGGCGACTGGCCACCGGCTCGTAGCAGATCGAGGCGTCGATACGCCCCGCCTGCCAGGCGCCCAGATGTTGGTCCGGCGGCAGATTGACCAGGCGCACCTGCTCTCGGCTGAGCCCGGCGCGCTCCAACACCTCCACCAGCATCAGCTCGCCGAGGGCAGAGAACTCCAGCGCGAGACGCCGACCGGCAAGTTCGGTCAGGTCACCGACCTCGGCGCGGGTGAGCAGCACATCGGCCCCGGCGGAGATGTCCATCACCGCCACCAGGGTCATCGACACCCCGGCGGCGCGCAGTTGGAGCACCTCGTCGAGGGTCACGCAAGCCGCGTCCAGAGTGCCCGCGCGCAGCCCCGCCAGGCTGTCGCTGGCCGCCGCCCCGCTGTGCAGGGTCACCTCGGGGGGGAGCCAGCCCAGCGCCTCGGCGATGGGCAGGGAGTCATACCCGATCCAGGGGTGCAGACCCAAGCGCAGGGGCGCCGCACGTGTACAGCCGCCCAGCGCCAGGGCGGGGGTGAACGCCAGCGCGGCGAGCAGCCGACGCCGTAGACGCTCAACCACCGTGCACGCCCCCACCACGCATGGCGCGCTGCACATCGGCCAGCAGCAGGTCGAGCACATGGGGGTCGGTGCAGGCGTGGTGCAACTTCGCCGCCAACGGGATGTGCAACCGCCCCTCTAGGCGGTAGCGCTTACCGAAGTAGAAGAGGCTTTGCCCGGCGATGGATTCGCGGCGGTAGTGCAGGGTCAGGCCGCTGAACGGCAGATTGGGCAGGTTGCCGAAGAAGTGGCCGAGGTAGAAGAGTTCCGGGGCGGGGCGTTCGGCCACCCCGGCACGTGCCCGCGCCAACTGCTCGCGGTAGTGGACACAGAAGGCGGGGTAGTCGAGCAGCGCCACATCCTCCAACACCAACTCGCGAAAGCGGTGCGGCCCCGCCACCGCGATGGGCACGATCACCGGCGGGTTGCGCAGCAGCCACCACACCCCATCGACCTGACGCAGCAGAAACGAGGGGTGTGACTTGAAGCCCTGCACGAAGTGCCAGATGAGGTAGGCGAAGAAGCTCCCCCCCGGGGCCTCCTGGCGCAGATAGCGCGCGTAGGCCGCCCCTACCTCCAACTGCAGGGTGAGGTCCACATAGGGCACCTGGAGTACCTCCGGCTCGGTGAAGAAGTCGAGCGACCAGGCGAACCACCCCTCGCGGGCCTCATCGCTCAGGGCTTGGGGTTGGTATCGTTCGGGGATCTGCACCACACACGCTCCATAGCATCGGGATCGGCCCCTCAGTGTGACGAATTGCGCCCCCCCGGCCAAGGGGCGGCACGGGGGTGGCCTGCGGGCCAGCGGACAGATGCAGCGTTCGAAGCGTGGCGCCCCGGCCCCACCCGACACGCCCGAATCGTGACGTTTTGGTGCAGAAAAACCGCCCCAATGGCGCTCTGCGGCGCCCTATTGGTATGATTCTCCTATTGAATATAAGGAATAAGCGACCCGGTGTAATCGCTGCCTCACGCGGCGACCGGCATACCCCCGCGGCACGGGATGCCGGTTCCCTGACACTCGTGCTGCTTGTTAGACCCAAGTCCGCCCCTACCCACCGCGCGACGGTAGCGGGCGACCCAGCTCGGACGCCCCCATGCACAGCCTGGCCGTGAAACGCAGCTACTACCTTCTCTGGGTCATCCTGGTGGTATGCATCCTGGTCGGCGCCTATCTGGCACGCCTGCGGCTCGGCCACTACGTCAGCGACAACCAGCAGCAGCGCTACCTGCAGCAGGCACAGGAGATGGACCAGCACCTGCACCAACTGCTGCAGGCCAAACAGAAAAGCACCCTGGCCATCACCCTCACCCTGGCCACCAGCGACTCCCTCCGGCAGATGCTGCAGACCAGCACCCCGAGCCTGTCCCTGATGGGCGAACTGCAACGCCTCTCGGAGGCGTTCCGTGCCCACACCCAGTTCAAGAACGTCTGGATCCAGGTGATCGACCGCCACGGCGTCAGCCTCGGGCGCAGTTGGGTCGACAAGGCCGGCGACTCCCTGCGCGAGGCGCGTCTGGACGTGGCCCAGATGATCGCCGCCCCCCAGGTGATGGAGACCATCAGCACCGGCAAATACACCACCAGTTTCAAGTCGATGGTGCCGGTGATGGCGGACGGTGAGTTCATCGGCATGATCGAGGTGATCACCCACTTCAACTCCATCGTGCTGGAGCTGCAGGCGTCGCACATCCACTCGCTGGTACTCACCGACCCCAGTTACCACGCCCAGCTCAGCCACGCCGTCTCGCACACCTTCGTCGACGACTACTACGTGGTCAACTTCGAGCCCGAGGCGGAGGTGCTACAACTGGCCCAGACCCTCGGCGTACCGCGCCTGCTCACTGCCGAGCCCTATCTGCTCACTGAGCGCCACCTCGTCACCCTGCACCGCATCCCCGCCATCAACGGCGACGACATGGCCTACTACCTGCAGTTCCTGCCCCTCACCCAACTGCAGGGACCGGATAGTCGGGCACTGCTGCGCGACCTGGTCTCCGCCGGGGTCCCGGCACTCGGCTTCCTGCTCTTGATGCTCTATGTGACCTTTCGCCAGAAGCGCCAGGTGGAGCGGCAGAACGACTACTTCCAGGCGATCCTCGACGCCTCGCGCGACGTCATCGTGGTCACCGACTTCACCCGCCAGTTCCACGTCAACCGCACCTTTTTCGACTTCTTCCCGCGCTTCACCAGCCTGGAGCAGTTCAGTCGCGAGGTGGGCTGCATCTGCAACCTGATCATCGAGGGGGAGCGCTCGGTGCAGCGCCGCCCCGGGCAGAGTTGGAACGCCTTCTTCGAGGAGCACGAGGGGGAGGAGTTGGACGTACTCATCGAACTCGACCCGCAACCGCGCTTCTTCTCCATCAGCGTCAAGCGTATGCCCAACACCCACGGCCACCTGATCCTGCGCCTGCACGACAACCACGAGCGCAAACTGGTGGAGCGCGAGCTGATCGCCGCGCAACAGCGCGCCGACGCCGCGAGTAGCGCCAAATCCGCCTTCCTGGCCAACATGAGCCACGAGATCCGCACGCCCATGAACGCCATCATCGGCATGTCCCAACTGGCCCTCGACCGCGGCCTCGCGCCGCGCCAACACGAGCTGGTCGAGCGCGTCCACCACGCCGCCGAGTCGCTGCTGGAGATCCTCAACGACATCCTCGACTTCTCCAAGGTGGAGGCGGAGCAGTTGGAGCTGGAGCAGGTCGACTTCGAGCTGCAGGGGGTGGTCGACCACCTCACCAACCTCATCGGCCTGCGCGCCGAGTCCGCCGGGCTCACCTTCAGCGTGCAGGTCGATGCCGACGTGCCGCCGGTGCTGCGTGGCGACCCCCTGCGCCTGGGGCAGGTGCTGGTCAACCTCGCCGGCAACGCGGTCAAGTTCACCCCGCACGGCGAGGTGCGGGTACACATCGAGCGCATCACCCAAGCGGGTGAACGGGTCACCCTCGCCTTCAGTGTGCGAGACACCGGCATCGGCATCACCCCGGCGCAGCAGGCACGACTGTTTCAGCCCTTCAGCCAGGCCGACAGCTCCACCAGCCGACGCTTCGGTGGCAGCGGCCTCGGGCTGGTCATCTGCCAGCGCTTCGTCGAGCTGATGCACGGTTCGATCAGCGTCGAAAGCGAGCCCGGTGGCGGCTCCACCTTCACCGCCACCGTCGACCTCCAGCTCGGCGACCCCCAGGCGGTGCCGCCCAAGCCGGCACGCCTCGACGGCGCGGCGTGCCACAAGCTGCACGGCGTGCGCATCCTGCTGGTGGAGGACAACGACCTCAATCAACAGTTGGTACTGGAGCTGCTGCGTGAGCGCGGCTGCGAGGTGGTGGCGGTGTGGAACGGCCAAGAGGCGCTCGAACGCCTGGCCCAAGACCGCGACTTCGACCTGCTCCTCATGGACCTACAGATGCCGGTGCTCGACGGCTACCAGACCAGCGAGGCGATCCGCCAAGACCCGCGCCTGCAGGCGCTGCCGATCATCGCCATCTCCGCCAACGTCCTGGCCGAAGACCTGGCCGCCTGCCGCGTGGCGGGTATGAACGACCACATCGGCAAGCCGTTCGATATCGCGCAGATGTGCGCCACCCTGGTGAAGTGGCTTCCCGACCCGTCGACCACCCCAGGGCGGGCGGCGCACCCGGCGTCGAGCCCGGCGTCCACGCCAGCCCCCACCACACTCCCGTCACTGCCTGGGGTCGACACCGCCCACGGCCTCGACTACTGCGCCGGCAATCGTGAACTCTACCTGCGCTTGTTACGCACCTTCGCCGCAGACTATGCCGATTTCCCCGCTCAGTACGCCGCGTCGCCGAGTGGTAGCGAGGAGCGCACACGCCTGGCCCACAGCCTGGTCGGGGTGGCGGCCACCCTCGGCGCGCAGCCCCTGAGCGACGCCGCACGGGCGCTGGAGCAGCGCTTGCGCCAGGGGGCCGACGCGGGGGCGGTAGCGGCGGCCCACGCCCAACTGCTAGAGCACCTCGTCCCCCTCTGCACGGCCCTCGCCGGGCTCCACGCCCAGACCCCTCCCACGCCCTCGGCGCACGAGCGGCAGGCGCTGCTGCGCCAGCTCCAGGGCCAGCTCGAAGAGGATGACCCCCAGGCACTGGAGAGCCTCAACGCCCTGCACGCGCACCTCCCGGCCGCGACCGTCGCCGGCCTACACCAGGCGCTGCAGCGCTTCGACTTCCCGGCGGCGCTGGACGAGCTGACACGGTTGCAGCATACCCTCGACCCACTCCACACACCCGACAGCAACGCCAGCCTGTAGGAGCGCGCCATGTCCACCGTCCAACAACCCACCCTACTGATCGTCGACGACTCCACCGAGATCATCTCGGTGCTCAACGGCATCCTGCGCGAACAGTACAAGATCAAGGCCGCCCCCAACGGCCTGCGCGGCCTGGAGCTGGCACGCCAGTCGCCACCGCCGGACCTCATCCTGCTCGATGTGGTGATGCCGGAGCTGGACGGCTACGAGGTGTGTCAGCGGCTCAAGGCCGACGCCGAGACGGCGGATATCCCGGTGCTCTTCATCACCGCGCGCGACGACGACGAGGACGAGGCACACGGCCTCGCCCTCGGCGCGGTGGACTACATCACCAAACCGATCCGCCCCTCCATCGTCCGTGCCCGCGTCGCCACCCACCTGCATATCCGCCAGATGCAGCGGGAGCTGGAGGAGAAGAATCAGGCCCTGGAGGAGACCGCCCGCCTGCGCGACGACGTGGAGCGCATCACCCAGCACGACCTCAAGGCGCCACTCAATATCGTCATCTCCGGCCCCGCCCTGCTCG
This sequence comes from Gammaproteobacteria bacterium, assembly GCA_003252455.1. GTDB lineage: Bacteria > Pseudomonadota > Gammaproteobacteria > Thiohalomonadales > Thiohalomonadaceae > SZUA-467. The sequence goes on along the minus strand of QKED01000085.1, from coordinate 13,984 downwards.
CCGAGCGCTGTGCCCTGCAGGACGCCGATCGCCAGGTGCTCAACCAGATCGAGCAGGCGGGTCACCGCATCCTGAAGATGATCAACCGCTCCCTCGACCTCTATAAGATGGAGACCGGCACCTACAGCCTGAATGCCGAGCCGATGGACCTGGTCCCGCTGCTGCGCGGCATCACCCAGGACGCCCTGCTCGCCTACGCCGACAAGGGGCAACGCGCCGAGATCCGCCTGCAGGGGGTACCGATCGGCAACGACAGCCAGTGCCTGGCCAAGGGCGAGTCGATGCTCGCCTTCTCCATGTTCGAAAACCTGATCAAGAACGCCCTGGAGGCGGCGCCGCACGAGGCCACCCTCCACATCGACATCGAGCGTGGCGCGGGGTGCGTGGCGGTGCGCATCACCAACCCCGGGGCGATCCCCGAGGCGATCCGCCCCACCTTCTTTAGTAAGTACGTCACCGCCGGCAAGAGCGATGGCACCGGCCTCGGCACCTACTCCGCCCGGCTCTGCGCGCAGACCCAGAGGGGCGATATCACCATGCAGGTGCTCGACGAGCGTCACACCCAACTCACCGTGACCCTGCCCCTCTACGACGCCGAGGCCGAGCTGCTCGCCCTGCAGCGCTTCATGGCCACCCTCACCGCCGCCCCTGCCTGACCCCCACCACCGGGGTCGTGCGGATAAAAGCCGGGGTGAGGCCGGTCGGTCTCAACCCGGCAGGAAGCGCTCGCTCACCACCTGGCCCGGGTCGAGTCCCAGCTCGGCGGCGAGGGCCACCACCGCCTCGACCAGCGCCGCTGGCCCACACACGTAGAGGGTCGGCGGGTTGGCGTCCACCAGGGCCTGGGCCAGCGCCGGACGCAGCCCCGCCAACGGGGTACCACGACAGCCGCTCCAGGCGGTGCTGGGCTGCCAGAGGCAGACGTTCACCTCCAGGCCCGCGAAAAGCCCCCCCTGCAGCGCCTCCAATTCGGCCTGCGCGAAGAGGTCCGCCTCGCGGTTGAGGCCGAACCAGAGCCGCGCGGGCTGCATGGCACTCATCTCGCCCATCCAGCGCAGCATCGCGGCGATGGGGGCGAGGCCGGTGCCACCGGCGACGAACCAGCGCGGGGCGTAGCTCGACTCGTCCAGGGTGAAGCCGCCACTCGGCCCCTTCACCTTGAGCTGCTCGCCCGCCTGCGCGCCTTGCAGCCAGGTGGAGAACTTGCCGTTCGGCTGTAGGCGCACCCAGAACTCCAGCAGCCCATCCCAGTTGGGCGTATTGGCGATGGAGTAGGCGCGGGTGGCGGCACCGTCGGGCAGGGTCAGCTCACAGAACTGACCGGGGATGAAGTCGGCCCCGGTGCTGCCGTCCGGGGCCGGGCCGAGCTTGAGCAGCAGGCGCATGACGCCGCCGCCCATGGGCTCGACCACCACCACCTCGCCGCTGCGCTCCACCGGGCCAGGGGCCTGAATCACCGCGAGGTCTTGCTCCACGCTGATGGCCACATCGCTGCGTGGGAAGCTGGAGCAGAGCAGGGTCTCGCCGCGCGCCTGATCGGCGGCGGAGAGGGCCTGCTCCGTGTGCTCGCCCAGTTCGATCTCCCCCGAGGTGCAGCGGCCACGGCAGGCGCCGCAGCTGCCGGAGCGGCACTGCGCCGGGAGGTGGAGCCCGGCGCGCGCGGCGGCGTCGAGCAGGCTCTCCCCCTCGGCACAGTCGAAGCCCACCTGCTGCCCGTCGCGGGTGGTCAGGCTGACCCGATGTTTCGCACCAGCGTCACGGCTGCTCATGCGGCCTGATCGCCCAGGATGGCGGCCAGGTCGGCCTCGGCGGTGGTGATGGGCTGGATGTGGAACGCCTCCACCAGCTTCTCCAGCACCGGCGGGGTGATGAAGGCGGGCAGCGTCGGCCCGAGGCGGATGTTGCGCACGCCGAGGGCAAGCAGGGTCAGCAGCACGGCGGCGGCCTTCTGCTCGAACCAGGAGATGACCAGCGAGAGCGGCAGCTCGTTGAGTTCGCAGTTAAACGCCTCGGCCAGGGCGGCGGCGACCTTGATGGCGGAGTAGCTGTCGTTGCACTGGCCCATGTCGAGCAGGCGCGGGATGCCGCCGATGTCGCCGTGGTCAAGCTTGTTGAAGCGGTACTTGGCGCAGCCCAGGGTGAGGATGACGGTGTCCTTGGGGGTCTGGGTGACGAAGTCGGTGTAGTAGTCGCGCCCGCTGGCAGCACCGTCGCAACCGCCGACGAGGAAGAAGTGCTTGATCGCCCCGCCCTTGACCGCGTCGATCACGGTGTCGGCCACGCCGAGTACGGCGTCACGGCCAAAGCCGATGGTGATCTCCTGCGCCTCGGCGTCCGCGTCGAAGCCGGGCAGCGCCTTGGCGGCGGCAACCACGGCGGAGTAGTCGTGGTTCTCGATGTGGCGTACGCCGGGCCAGCCCACCGGGCCAGCGGTAAAGATGCGCTGACGGTAGCTCGGCTGCGGCTCGATGATGCAGTTGGAGGTCATCACGATGGGGCCGGGGAAGGCGGCGAACTCGCTCTGCTGGTCCTGCCAGGCGCCGCCGTAGTTGCCCACCAGGTGGGGGTACTTCTTCAGCTCGGGGTAGCTGTGGGCGGGGAGCATCTCGCCGTGGGTGTAGACATTGATGCCCTGGTCCTTGGTCGCCTCAAGGAGGTGCGCCAGGTCGACCATGTCGTGGCCGCTGATGAGGATCGCCTTACCCGCCACTGGGGTGACGCGCACGCGGGTGGGGGCCGGGGTGCCGTAGTTGCCGGTGTTACCGGCGTCGAGCAGCTCCATCACCTTGAGGTTGAGGCTGCCGGTCTCCAGGGCCGCGCCGAGCAGGGCGCCGACATCTGAAGGCTCGGAGGCGAGGAGGTCGAGCTTCTGCTCGACCCCGGCGAACACCTCATCGCTCTCCTGACCAAGCATCAACGCGTGGTAGGCGTAGGCGGCGACGCCCTTGAGGCCGTAGAGGATGAGCGCGCGCAGGCCGACCACATCCTCGCCCACAGCGTCGAGCCCGGCCTGGATGGAGGCGATGGGGGCGTCGCAGAGGAGCTGTTGCAGGTTGGCGGCGGGCACGTAGGTGGCGGGGCCACCGAGGGTCTCGGCGGCGACACCCTGGGCGGCGCAGGCGGCCTCGTAGGCGCCCTTCAGGCGCTCGCGGTGGCCGTTGGCCTGCTGCAGCATCTGGGTGAAGCGCGCCGGGTTGAAGTTGACGTTGGTCAGGGTGGTGAAGAGACCGTAGAGCATGAAGCGCGCGGCCTCGTTGTCGCCCTGGCCCAGGTCGCGCAGGCGGCGGGCGTACTCGGCCATGCCCTTGAGTTCGTGGATGAAGAGGTCCTGGAGGTCGGAGGTGGTAGCGTCCTTGCCGCAGGCGCCACGGGCAGAGGCGCAACCGGCGCCGGTGTCGGTACGTGAGGTCTGTTCACACTGGTAGCAGAACATGCGGGGGGTCTCCTGGGTCGGGGATGGGCTGAAAGTGCGCGCACCTTATCCCGACGCCCCCGGTTTGTGATTGATCTCCATCAAGCGCCAGCGACCGAAAACCGGCAGAAAAAACCCTGATTTTATTAGTAAAATAGCCGCCACAGGTGGCTTGCGGGTGCCTCACCGAGGGGCGCTCGCCCCGAGGCACACGCAGCGCGACGAGAGGTGCAGGTAGCACGCTTATGTCGAGTGGCCTAGTCACCCACCCTTGCCTATGCTTGGGTCAGGTACGTAGTCGTTCTCTTACACAGGGTCTCTCTGCGGGAGCTGGCGCGTTACTCCACTACACAACCCAACCACCAGCGTTCGGCGGCCACGAAGATGTGCCATCGCCCCCCCTGGCGAGGTCTGCCATGGCCACCCGAGGAGTCCCCATGTCCGCTCCCCCCATCCGCAGAGTGTGGCGCCTGGCCCTCGGCGGATTGGTGCTCCTGCTCCTGTATGGCTGCTCGAAGCCGCCAACGGAGCGCTATGCACCGCAGTTCAGTGACACCTCGCCGCACCCCGAGGCACTCTACCTCTTCGGCGTCCACCCGCTGCACAACCCGCAGCGGCTGTTCGAGGTGTTCGGACCGCTCACGCGCTACCTGAGCGAGCAGATCCCCGGCGTGCGCTTTCGCCTGGAGGCGTCACGCAACTACGCGGCCTTCGACGAGAAGCTCAACGCCGGACGCCTGCACTTCGCCCTGCCCAACCCCTACCAGACCATCAACGCCGAAGACCGCGGTTACCGCATCTTCGCCAAGATGGGCGACGACGAGAACTTTCGCGGCATCCTCCTGGTGCGCAAGGACAGTGGCATCGAGCGGCTGGAGCAGCTGCGCGGTCAGGCGGTGAGCTACCCCGCCCCCACCGCCTTGGCCGCCACCATGCTGCCGCAGTACTACCTGCAGAGCCACGGGATCCAGGTGCAGAGCGAGCTGGAGAATCGCTACGTCGGCTCGCAGGAGTCGTCGATCATGAATGTCTACCACGGCCAGGTGGCCGCCGGGGCGACCTGGCCGCCCCCCTGGCGTGCCCTCAGCCGCGAACGCCCGGAGCTGGCCGAGGCGCTGGAGGTACGCTGGCAGACCGAGTCGCTGCCCAACAACGGCCTGGTGGTGTTACCCGAGGTGCCCGAGTGGGTAGTGGCGCGGGTGCGCGACCTACTGCTCGGCCTGCACGAGAGCGAGGAGGGGCGGGCGATCCTGGAGCGTATGGAGCTGTCACGCTTCGAGGCCGCCGACAGCGAGACCTACCGCCCGGTACGGCAGTTCATCGAACGCTTCGCCCGCGAAGTGCGTCCCCTCAACGAATAACCCTGCCCGAGTAGCCGCCCATGCTGCGTCCCCTGCACCGCTTCTGGACCCGCTCCATCACCCGCCAACTGATGCTCGGCATCGCCCTGGTGCACGCCGTGCTGATGACCATCTTCGTCTTCGACCTGGTCTCGCGTGAACGCGCCTTTCTGCACGCCCAGAGCAACGAGCAGGCCTTCAGCATGGCCCAGGTGTTGGCCACCAACGCCACCTCCTGGGTACTCGCCAGCGACTACGTGGGCATCGAGGAGCTGATCACCTCGCAGCACAGTTTCAGCGGCCTACAGTACGCCCTGCTGGTCGACCCGGAGGGGCAGGTGCTCGGCTACACCGACCGCACCCAGGTGGGGCGCTACCTGCGCGACCCGGTGAGCCTGCAGCTCCTCGACGCCCCGCTCCAGCGTCAACGTCTGTTCGAGAGCGAGCAGCAGCTCGACGTGGCCGTACCGATCCTGCTGGAGGGGACCCACCTGGGCTGGGCGCGGGTCGGCTTCGATCACAGCGCCATCAGCGACAACCTGGGGCTGGTGACGCAACAAGGGCTCCTCTACACCCTGGTGGCGATCAGTGTCGGTCTGCTGTTCGCCTGGCTCATGGCCCTGGGGCTGAGCCAGGGGCTGCGCCAGTTGGTGGAGCAGGCGCACCGCGCACGCGAGGGGCAGGACCCGCAGCCCGTCGAGCTGCAGCGCCACGACGAGTTGGGCGAGCTGGCCGAGGCCTTCAGCCACATGCTCAGTGAGCTGCGCCAGCGCGAGAAGGCGCTGGCGGACAACCACGCGCTGCTGCGCTCGATCCTCGACGCCACCCCCGACCTCATCTTCTTCAAAGATAGCCAGGGTCACTACCAGGGCTGCAACGACGCCTTCACCCGCTTCGTCGGCATCGAGCGCGAGACGCTCATCGGCCAAGACGACTACGACCTCTTCCCCCAACCGATAGCCGACAACTTCCGCCTGCACGACCGCATGATGCTGCAGTCGGGCATCGCCCGGCGCAACGAGGAGTGGGTCACCTACCCCGATGGCCACGAGGTACTGCTGGAGACCATCAAACTCCCCTACTACGGGCCGCACGACGAGTCCCTCGGCGTACTCGGCGTGAGCCGCGACATCACCGAGCGCAAGCGCGCCGAGGAGCGCATCCGCCAGAGCCAGAGCCAGCTGGAGCAGGCGCAGCGCATCGCCCACATCGGCTCCTGGAGCCTCGACCTGGAGAGCAACGAGGTGGTCTGGAGCGATGAGGCGTACCGCATCTTCGAGCTGCACGACCACCCGAGCCTCACCTACGAGGAGTTCCTCGACCTGGTCCACCCGGAGGACCGCCTGCGCGTCGACCGCGCCTACCGCGACTCGCTCATCCAGCGCACCCCCTACCACATCGAGCACCGCATCCTGCTCCCCGGTGGCCGGGTGAAATACCTGGAGGAGCAGTGCGAGAGTGAGTTCGACGGCCACGGCCACGCACGCCACTCCTTCGGCACGGTGCAGGACGTCACCGAGCGCTACCTGGCCCAGCGCCTACTGGAGGAGAAGCAGCGCCACCTCGACTACCTGGCCCACTACGACTCCCTCACCGGCCTCTCCAACCGCCTGCTGTTCCGCGACCGCCTGGCGCGTGCGCTGCGCAGCGCCGAACGCACCGGGCAGCGCGTAGCGGTGCTGTTCGTCGACCTCGACCAGTTCAAGCAGATCAACGACAGCCTGGGGCACGAGGTGGGCGACCGGGTGCTGCGCGAGGTGGCCCAGCGCCTGACCGTGGCGGTGCGCGCCGAGGACTCGGTATCGCGCCTGGGGGGCGACGAGTTCATCATCATCGTCAACGAGCTGGACGAGCCGCGCTACGCGGCACAGATGGCGCAGCGGGTGCTGCAGTCACTGCAGACCCCGCTGCTGCACCAGGGGCAGGAGCTCTACCTCACCACCAGCATCGGCATCAGCCTCTACCCGGAGGATGGCGCCGAGGTGGATACCCTGCTGCGCAACGCCGACGCCGCCATGTTCCGCGCCAAGGCGGAGGGGCGCGACCGCTTCCGCTTCTACACCCAGGAGCTGACCGACCTGGCACGCGAGCGCATCGAGATGGAGTCGCGCATCCGCCAGGGGCTGCGCAACGGCGAGTTCACCCTGCACTACCAACCACAGCTCACCCTGCACGACGAGCGCCTCAACGGCGTCGAGGCGCTGGTGCGCTGGCGACACCCCGAGCTGGGCATGATCCCCCCCGGGCGCTTCATCCCCCTGGCCGAGGAGAGCGGCCTGATCGAGCCCCTCGGCGCCTGGATCCTGCGCGAGGCGTGCACCCAGATGGTGCGCTGGCACGCCCAGGGGTTCCACCCCGGGCGCATGGCGGTCAACCTCTCCGGGCGCCAGTTGCAGCAGAGCGACCTGCTCGACACCGTCACCCAGACCCTGAGCGAGACCGGCTGCCGCCCCGAGTGGCTGGAGCTGGAGATCACCGAGAGCTTCGTCATGAACAGCCCGGCGCACTCCATCCCCATCATGCAGTCGCTGCGCAGCCAGGGCATCGAGCTGGCCATCGACGACTTCGGCACCGGCCACTCCTCCCTCGCCTACCTCAAGCAGCTGCCCATCTCGCGCCTCAAGGTGGACCAATCCTTCGTGCGCGACGTACCGAGCGACCAGAACGATATGGCCATCATCCAGGCGGTCATCGCCCTCGGTCACAGCCTGCAGCTGCATGTCCTCGCCGAGGGGGTGGAGACCCCGGCACAGCGCGACTTCCTGCGCCAGGCCGGCTGTGACGAGGTGCAGGGCTACCTCTACGCCCACCCCCTGAGCGCCGAGGCACTGCTGGCACAGTGGGGCTGAGGCGCGACCCGCACAAACGCCGCCGCCAGCACGTCCCGTCGCACGCCGATTGGCGGGGTGAAAAGTCACACCAAGGGCTCCGCCCCCCTCAAACAGGGGGTTGTGAAAAATGCTCTTTGGGTCACATATTTTCCACAGTCAGAAAAACGATCCGCAGGGAGTCCTACATCATGTGTCCTACGACTATTCGGCTCACACGTGCCGCCTCACTGCTCCTGCTCACCCTCGGCCTGACGGTCGGATGTGGCGGGGGCGGGGGCGGCGGGGGTGGCACCACCACACCGCCCACCGGCGTAAGCATCTCCGGCTCCGTTACCAAGGGGGCCATCGGCAACGCCGAGATCAACATCTATAGCCTCAACAGCGACGGCAGCCGCGGCAGCCGCGTGGCCGGTCCATTCACCAGCGACAGCACCGGGCGCTGGAGCGGTCGCGTACCGAGCAGCGCGGTGGGCCCGTTCGAGGTGGTCGCCACCGGCGGCAGTTACACCGACGAGGCGACCGGCAGCGTGGTCTCCCTCGCCATCGGCGAAGAGCTCAGCTCCATGGTGCAGAACAACCCCGGCACCCCCATCAGCGCCGCGGTGACCCCCTACTCCCACGCCCTCACCCGTAGTGCCATGCACATGGTGCAGAGCGGCGGTGTGGCCCTCGGCGACGCGGTGGGCCAGGTGATCAGCAACGCCACCAACACCTTCGGCTTCGACCCCACCACCACGGTGCCGCCGGACCCGAACAACGTCCCCGCCAACGCCAGCGACGCCGAGCGCCGCTACGCCGCCCTGCTCGGCGGTATCTCGCGCCTGGGCGACGACGCCATCACCAACCACGCCACCACGGCCGCCTCACGCCTGGAGCTGGCGCTGGCCCTGGCCCAAGACATGGCCGACGGCGTACTCGACGGCCTCGGTATCGACGGCAACCCCATCACCCTCTTCTCCAGCACTGGCGGCAACATCAACCTGCCCGCCCTGGACAACGGCGGCCTCGGCGCCCTCATCACCCAGACCAACAGCTTCATCGCCAGCGTCACCAACCTTACCGGCACCGACGTCGGCACCCTCCCTGGCGACCTGGTCACCCCGCCCCCGGCAGGCATCGTACTGGTCACCCCGGTCAACGGCGCCACCCTGGCCCAGGCCACCGAGCAGGGCGCGGTCAACCTGACCCTGAGCGTCGCCCTGAGCAACTACCGCCTGATCGACGGGCGTAGCTGGCAACTGTTCATCGACGGCCAGCCGAACGAGACCTTCAACACCCTGATCGGCAACATCGGTACCACCCTGAGCGCCGGTCAACACACCCTCACCGCGCGCCTCAACGACGCCAGCGGCGCGCCGCTCGACCCCGAGGTGAGCGCCAGCAGCACCATCACCGTGACCCAGTGGACCGATCTCGACCTGGTCGCCCCGGTGGTCAGCGCGCCGACCAACATCGTCGTCGCCGCCGCCCCCGGCGCCACCAGTGTGGCCGCCAGCGACAGCGCCATCGCCGCCTTCCTCGCCGCGGCCAGCGCCAGCGACGACCGCGACGGCGACCTGAGTCAGAGCGTGACCCACAACGCCCCCACCAGCTTCCCCGTGGGCGTCACCACCGTCACCTTCAGCGTCAGCGACGCGGCGGGTAACAGCGCCACCGCGACCGCCACCGTGACCGTCACCCCCACTACCCTCAACTACTACGCCATCAAGGGCAGCGTCACCGGCCTGGTGAGCGGCAGCGTCACCTGGGAGCTGTGGGTCGAGAGCACCTTCAACAACGATGGCGGCAGCGGCAACGGCACCTTCCAGGCCGCCGCCTCGGTGGCCGACGGCAGCCACTATCAGCTGACCCTCAACAGCCAGCCGAGCGACCACACCTGCACCCTGGGCAACGCCAGCGGCACCGTTGCCGGGGCCAACGTCACGGTGACCATCACCTGCGCCGAGAAGCCCCCGCTGGCCCCGGTGCGCTTCGACCTGAGCGGCTACTCCTTCACCCCGAGCCTGCCGAACATCACCCCGACGGCCCCGGCGGCCAGCGCGGTCAACCCCAGTGACAAGATCGCCGCCCTCTACGCCGAGTTCGTGGCCAACGAGCGCGCACGCATCTTCGGCCCGGCACCGGCCAACCTCACGCGTCGCGTGGCGAGCAGTGTGTATATGGTCGATGGTGACTACGCGCTGACCGAGAGCGTCGGCGGCACCGACGAGTGGACCCGCCAACTCAATCTGCGCTTCGGGCCCGATGGCCTGCCGCTGACCGGCGACGACCAGTTGGTGAGCTACGCCGTGGCACCGAACGGCACCAACGGTGTCATCTTCGGCTTCAACCACCCCGGCGTCGATGGCGTCTGGTTCACCGAAGACGACGTCGGTGGCTCCGACTACTACGGCGACGCCGTCTACATCCCCAGCGGCGTCGCCTACGAGTTCAACGGCACCCAGGGGGCGATCCTCATCATCACCTCGCTGGAGCCGGGCGACGACGGCCTGCCCTTCACCGCCGACGACCAGCCCAACAGCTACGGCTACCAGTTGGTACTGATCGACGGCGCGGGGCACCGTGGCGAGGTGGTCACCTACACCAGCGCGGGCAGCGACGGCCTCTGGTTCACCGCCGACGACACCCCCAAGCTCTACAGCCTGGCCAGCTTCGACGCCGGTGGTAACCTGCTGCAGACCACCACCTACAACGCCAAGGGCACGGACAACACCTGGTTCACCGCCGACGACACGGTGCAGCTCTACATCGTCAACACCCTCGACGCCAACTACCGGCCGAACTACGCCGCCACCTTCAACAACAAGGGTAGCGACGGCACCTGGTTCACCGCCGACGACGTCGTCAGCGCCTACAGCTACTACGGCTACGACGCCGACGGTAACCTGCTGCTGCTCGCCACCCACACCTACAAGGGCGCCGACGGCACCTGGTTCACCGCCGACGACAGCGCCAGCGCCCTGGTCAACGTGAAGGACGCCGACGGGCGCACCCAGCTGACGGTGACCCTCACCGGCATGGGCGCCGACGGCATCTGGCTCACCGGCGACGAGAGCACCTACGGCTACAGCTACATGGAGTACGACGACGCCGGGCACCAGGTGCGTAGCGTCAGCTTCAACGCCGCCGGTGCCGACGGCAAGTGGCTCACCGCCGACGACGTGCCCAACACCTACAACTTCTGGACCCGTCTCTACGACGCCAGCGGCAACATGCTCCAGCAGGTCTACTACAACGGCGCCGGCGCCGACGGTCAGGTCTTTACCGCCGACGACACCGCCAGTCAGTACACCGTGCGCCAGTTCGATGCCAACGGGAATACCACGGCCACCGTCTACATCTACGACATGGGCGCCGACGGCATCCCCTTCACCGCCGACGACCAATCCCCCTACCAGCTGGCCATCCCCCGCGAGGGCGGCTCGATCTACGCCACCGGCAGCCCCGGCCCCGACGGCACCTGGTTCACCGCCGACGACCCGCGCAGCGGCTATATCCGCGTGGTCAACAGCACGGCGGCAGGCGTACAACTGGAGAACTACACCTACGACGGCACCGGCCCCGACGGCCTGTGGGACACCGAAGACGACCAGCTCGCCAGCTACGGCAAGGCGATCCCCACCGACGCCTACGGCAGCTACAACTTCGTCTACTACGGTGCTCCCGGCACGGACGGCGTCTGGTTCACCGCCGACGACGAGGTCTCCAGCTACAGCTACAACACGGTGGACGGCAACGGCAATCTGAGCGGGCGCACCACCTACTACCTGGCGGGTGAGGACGGCCTCTGGTTCACCGCCGACGACCCCATCAGCAGCACCGAGCACTACGAGTACGAGGCCGGCGGTCGCCTGCTGGTCGCCGCCACCGCCTACAGCAGCGGCACGGACGGCCTGTGGGGTACGCTCGACGACTACACGGGCTACTCGGCCTTCACCTACGATGCCAGCGGCACCCGCACCCGTACCACCTACTACAACGGTATCGGTGCCGACGCGATCTGGTTCAGTGCCGACGACCTGGTGCAGAGCATCACCTACGAGCGGCCGGTCGCGTTCGACGCCGCCCAGACCGCCTACAACACCGGCAGTACCCTGGGTGGTTGCACCGCCAACGCCAGCGCCAGCGGGGTGATCGGCGTGCTGGTCGTGGACCAGGAGGGGGCCGCCCTCGCCGGGGTCACCGCCCAGCTCGACCAGTCCGGCGCCACCGCCACCACCGACGCCAGCGGCTTCGCCGAGTTCAGCGGTCTCACCGGCGGCCACGACCTGCACCTGTTCAAGGATGGCTACAGCTGGGAGAGCTTCTACTGCGTCGAACCGGCCAACGGCCTGGTGATCCAGGGCCAGCTCAACAGCACCGCCACCCCGGCCACCACCTCGCAGATCAAGCTGACCCTCAACACCACCAACCTCGATTCGAGCAACATCGTCGAGCTGCGCCTGCTCGACGCCCAGGGCAACGAGCTGGCACGCAACAAGGATATCCTCCTGTACAGCAGCACCGTCGACCTGACCCTGCCGGTGGCCGCCGGTACTCAGGTGACCGGCAACCTGTGGGCCTTCGAGGTGGCCTGGTACGGCAGCACCTACAAGGTCTTCGACGGCGTGTTGGTGGGCGGTACGGCGCAGACCTTCACCACCGAGGCGAGCGGCAGCACCACGCGCACGGCGGTCGACATCAACTTCGCCGCCACCAACCCCGAGCCCGTCTGGCTGAGCAGCTCCACCCAGCTGATCCGCCCGGAGGGCTACCAGGGCGGCCTGGCCCTCGACCTGGGCGGTCTGCTGCCGCTACCGGTGGTCTACGAGAGCAGCCAGGGGCGTAACTACGCCTCCCTGCCCAGCAGCCTCGACGGCCTCTTCTCCGTCACCGGGGTGACCATCATCAACGGCAACAACTACACCACCTCCTCCGGCTGGGAGGTACAGCACCCACTCATGCTGGAGGGCGGCAGTGACCTGATCGACGCCAACTTCACCTCCAGCGTGCTCTTCGGGCCCGCCTTCAGCAGCCAGAAGGGCCTGGCCGACGCCAACCCGCAGCTGAGCTGGACCCCGCTGCGCCTGGTCTCCCAGGGCAGCCACGGCGGCTACCTCGACGTCGAGCTGGTCACCTACGTCAGCGCCCTGAGTGCCAACGTCCCGCTCTGGACCCTGCACCTGCCCGCCGGTGCCGACGGCCTCACCCTGCCGAGCCGCCCCGCCGGTCTGAGCGTCGACCACCTGAGCAAGAGCAGCTTCATCCTCGGCCTCGAAGAGGTGGCGGTGAAGGGGCTCGACTACCAGACGCTGATCTCCAGCCGTGACCTGCACGACCCCCTCCCGGCGAGCTTCGACCTGGAGCGCTTCCCGCTCGACGCGGTGGGCCGTTACCTGACCCGCTGATCCCCGCGATCGGCCCCGACCACGACGCCGCCCTGGTCCGCCAGGGCGGCGTCGTGCGTTTTGGCCCCCCTTACGACAGGCGTGGTTCGCGGTTCCAGCCGTGCCGACGCCCACCCTGAACTGGCGCACAGGCGCGCAGGCCGCCGCCAGGGGGCTTACACTGTTTGCCGCACAGCCATCGACGGGAGATCCCCATGTCCACCCCCCTCGCCACCCGGGTCGACCTCACCGCCCGCCTGCAACTCCATGCCCTGGCGCTCATCGCCGGACTCTTTCTGGCCATCTACGGGCGCCTGGTCTGCCCCTTCATCGACGGCCTACGCTGGGGGCCACTGCTCGGCGGTCTGCTGTTCGTCGCACTGGTGCAGATCGCCCTGCGCGAGCTGGCCTACCGCTACTGGCAGCCCCCCGGCAGCCACTCCAACCCGGCGCGCCACGGCTACCACATCGCCCTGCTCACCTGGGGCGCCGCCGGGCTCGTCGGCCTGCTCACCCACAGCCAGCTCTACCCCGACTTCCCCCTCGGCAGCCACCTCAAGCTGTTGGTGGGCTACCTGGGGCTCGGCGGCGGCCTACTCGCCTACCTGGAGTACGCCCACCTGGAGCGGCGCCTGCGCCGCGAGGAGGTGCTCGCCGCCGACCGTCGCGAGCGCCTCACGCGGCGCCTGCTGGAGAGCTTCACCCTCTTCACCCTGATCCCCGGTCTGGCCCTCACCCTGATGGTGCTGCGCATGCACCACGAGGGCTACGTCAGCGGCGGCGTGGTCTTCGAGCTGCTCTTCCTCACGCTCTTCTTCATGGGCATCGCCCAGGCGGTGGCCTGGTACTGGGGGCAGACCCTGCGCGAGGACACGGCGCAGATCATCGCCGGGCTGGAGCAGGTGCGCGGCGGCGTCTACCACCAACCGCTGCGCGTACCGCGCGCCGACGAGCTGGGCGAGGTGGCGCTGGGCATCAACCAGATGGCCCAGGGGCTGGCGCAGCGCGAGCGCATCCGCGACGCCTTCGGGCGCT
>QKED01000078.1 GCA_003252455.1 Gammaproteobacteria bacterium | reverse complement strand
GGAGTTCGAGCACGTCGTTGGAGCCGTTGCCGAGGGTGATCTGTGCCTGCTCCACGCCGAGGCGCTCGGCCAGCGCCGCCTTGAGCACGAAGCCGTTGCCATCAGGGTAGCGCGCCAGCTCACTGAGTTGCGCCTGGATCGCCGCCAGGGCCTTGGGGCTGGGGCCGAGCGGGTTCTCGTTGGAGGCGAGCTTGACCGCATCCTTTACCCCGTAACGGCGCTCCAGCTCGGAGAGGGGCAGACCAGGTTGGTACGGGGCAAGGCCGCGCACACCATCACAGGCACGATCGAGAAAGGGGTTCATCGGATAACCTCAGAGGACCGATTTGGGGTAGGAACCAAGCACCTTGAACAGGCTCGCCTGGCCGCGCAGCTCCTCGATGGCCGCCTGCACGCCGGCGTCGGTGTGGTGGCCATCGATGTCGAGGAAAAACAGATAGGCCCAGAGCCCCTGGTGCGAGGGACGCGACTCGATGCGGGTCATGGAGACGCCGCTGCGGGCGAGCGGTTCGAGCAGCTTGAACAGCGCACCGGGCTTGTTCGCGGCGGAGACCAGCAGGCTGGTCTTGTCGTCGCCACTGGGGCCCACCGCCTTGCGCCCGAGGACCAAAAAACGGGTGGTGTTGTCGGGCTGGTCTTCGATGTTGTGGGCGAGGATGCGCAGGCCATAGAGCTCGGCGGCGGTCTCACCGGCCACTGCGGCGGCCCCCTCCTCGCTTGCCACCATGCGCGCCGCCTCGGCGTTGCTCGACACGTCGATACGCTCGGCGTGTGGCACGTGGGTATCGAGCCACTCACGACACTGTCCCAGCGCCTGACGGTGGGCATAGATGCGCTTGACCTGGGCGAAGCCCTCGGCGCGACTCATCAGGTGGTGGTGGATGCGCAGCTCCACCTCGCCGTTGATCATCAAGGGCGAGCGCACGAACTGATCGAGGGTGTGGGTGACCACCCCCTCGGTGGAGTTCTCCACCGGCACCACGCCGTAGTCCGCCCCGCCCGCCTCGACCTCACGGAAGATCTCGTCGATGGTGGAGATGGGCAGGGTCAGCACCGAGTGGCCGAACTGCTTGAGCGCAGCGGCCTGGGTGAAGGTCCCGGCGGGGCCGAGGTAGGCGATGCGCATCGGCTGTTCGAGGGCCAGACAGGCGCTCATCAGCTCGCGGAACAGGCGCGCCACCTCCTCGCCGGAGAGCGGACCGGGGTTCAGCTCCTTGATGCGCCGCAACACCTGCGCCTCGCGCTCGGGGCGATAAAACATGGTGTCGGTCTCGCCTGCGGCCAGCTTCACCTGCGCCACCAACTGCGCCTGCTTGGCGCGCTCGTTAAAGAGCTCCAAGATCTGGCGGTCGATGGCGTCTATGCGGTCACGGATGGGGGCGAGGGCGTCTGACATGCCGGTGTTTCTCTACCTCGTGGATGGAAAGGGGTTCAACCGTTGCGCTGGGCGAAGTCGGCCATGAAGGCGACCAGGGCATCGACCCCCGCCTCGGGCATGGCGTTGTAGAGGCTGGCACGCATACCACCGACGATGCGGTGACCCTTGAGGGTGGTGAGCCCGAGGGCCTTGGCCTCGGCCAGGAAGCGCTCGTCGAGGGTGCTGTCGGCCAGGGTGAAGACCACGTTCATACGCGAGCGGCACTCGGTGACCACCGGATTGGCATAGAAGTCGGTGGCGTCGATGGCGGCATAGAGCTTCTCGGCCTTGCGCCGGTTGACCTCGGCGATGCCCGCGACGCCGCCCTGCCCCTTGAGCCACTCAAAGACCAGCCCGGCCAGGTACCAGGCATAGGTGGCCGGGGTGTTGTACATGGAGTCGTTGTCGGCGTGGATGGCGTAGTCGAACATGGTCGGCGTGCCGGGCATGGCGTGGCCGATGAGGTCGTCGCGCACAATGACGATGGTCAGACCGGCCGGACCGATATTCTTCTGCGCACCTGCGTAGATGAGGCCGTAACGGCTCACGTCGATGGGGCAGCTAAGGATGGAGGAGGAGAAGTCCGCCACCAGCGGCACAGCGCCCGCCTCAGGGATGTAGGGGAACTCGACGCCGTCGACCGTCTCGTTCGGGGTGTAATGCAGATAGGCGGCGCCCGGGTCGAGCTTCAGCTCGGCCTGGCTCGGCACCGAGGTGTAGCGCCCGCCCACGCCGGTGTCGGCGGCGCAGTTGGCCCGGCCGAAGCGCGCCGCCTCGGCGATCGCCTTCTTGCCCCAAGTGCCGGTGACGATGTAGTCCGCCGCGCGGCCCCCGAGCAGGTTCATCGGGATCATAGCGAACTGGCTGGAGGCGCCGCCCTGGAGGAACAGCACCTTGTAGTTGGCCGGGATGGCCATCAGCTCGCGCAGGTCCGCCTCTGCCTTCTCGGCGATGGACATGTACTCCTTGCCGCGATGGCTCATCTCCATCACCGACATGCCGCTGCCGTGCCAGTCGAGCATCTCGGCCTGGGCCCGTTCGATGACCGCCTGGGGCAACATGGCGGGACCGGCGCTGAAGTTGTATACGCGTGCCATTACTCGCTCACACTCCGTAGATGGATGGTTCGGCCCCGGTCACCAGGGGCTACTCGTCGCCGCCCTCGGGCGGGCTGCTGTTGTCGGCGTCGCTCGGGGCTTCATTGTCGGTGGCGACGACGTCAGACGCTACGCCCTCCTCGCCCTCCTCGCCCTCCTCCTCTTCATCGTCGGTCTCGGCGATGCGGTCGAGGCCGGTGAGCTTCTCGCCCTTGGTCAGGTTGATGAGCTTGACACCCTGTGTATTACGCTTGGTCTGTGACACCTCGGCGGCACGCGTGCGCACCAGGGTGCCCTTGTTGGTGATGAGCATCAGCTGGGACTCCTCCTCGACCAGCACCGCGCCGATCACCTCGCCGTTACGCTCGGTGGTGGCGATGTCGATGACGCCCTGGGTACCGCGCCCCTTCACCGGGTAGTCGGCCAGCGGGGTGCGCTTGCCGTAGCCGTTCTCGGTGGCGGTGAGCACGTCGCCCTTGGCCTCACCCTCGACCACGATGAGGGAGATCACCTGCTGCCCCTCGGCCATGCGGATGCCGATCACGCCACGCGAGGCGCGGCCCATGGAGCGCACCGTCTCCTCGTGGAAGTGGTTGGCCTTACCGGCACTGGAGAAGAGCAGGATCTCGCGCTGCCCATCGGTGAGGTCGACCCCCACCAGCTGGTCGCCATCGACCAGATCGATGGCGATGATGCCCGCCGCGCGCTGGTTCTTGAAGTCGACCAGCGGGGTCTTCTTCACCGTACCGTTGGCGGTGGCCATGAAGACGTACTTACCCTCCTCGTACTCACGCACCGGCAGCACGGCGTTGATGCGCTCCTCCTTCTCCAGTGGGAGAAGGTTGACGATGGGCTTGCCGCGCGCGCCGCGCCCGGCGGAGGGGAGCTCGTAGACCTTAAGCCAGTAGACCCGGCCACGGGAGGAGAAGCAGAGCAGGGTGTCGTGGGTGTTGGCCACGAACATCTTGTCGATGAAATCCTCCTCCTTCATCGAGGTGGCCGACTTGCCGCGCCCACCGCGCTTCTGCGCACGGTAGTCGCTGAGCGGCTGGGACTTGGCGTAACCCTCGTGGGAGAGGGTCACCACCACATCCTCCTCGCTGATGAGGTCTTCGAGGGTGAGGTTCTTCTGGTCGCGGTCGATGGTGGTGCGGCGGTTGTCGCCGTACTGGTCGCGGATCGCCACCAGCTCCTCGCGGATCACCTCCATCAGCCGCTCATAACTGCCGAGGATGCGCAGCAGCTCGGCGATGGTGTCGAGCAGCGCCTTGTACTCCTCGATGATCTTCTCCTGCTCCAGCCCGGTGAGGCGGTGCAGACGCAGGTCGAGGATCGCCTGGGCCTGGGACTCGGAGAGGCGGTAGCCCTCCTCGGTGAGGCCGAACTCCTTGGCGAGGCCCTCGGGGCGCGAGGCGTCGGAGCCGGCGCGCTCCAGCATGGTCACCACCACGCCCGGTGCCCAGGCACGAGAGAGCAGGCCGAGCTTGGCCTCGGCGGGATTGGGCGCGGCCTTGATCAGCTCGATGATCGGGTCGATGTTGGCCAGGGCCACGGCGAGGCCCTCCAACACATGGGCGCGCTCGCGCGCCTTGCGCAGCTCGTAGATGGTACGGCGGGTCACCACCTCGCGGCGGTGACGGATGAAGGCGTCGAGCACCTCGCGCAGGTTCAAAAGGCGCGGCTGGCCATCGACCAGCGCGACCATGTTGATGCCGAAGACGCTCTGCATCTGGGTATGCTGGAACAGGTTGTTCAGCATCACCTCGGGCACCTCGCCACGGCGCAGCTCGATGACCATGCGCATGCCGTCCTTGTCGGACTCGTCGCGCAGGCCGGTGATGCCGTCGAGCTTCTTCTCCTTGACCAGTTCGGCGATCTTCTCGAGGAGGCGCGCCTTGTTCACCTGGTAGGGCAGCTCGGTGACCACGATACGGCTACGGCCGTGGTCGAACTCCTCGATCTCGTGGCGCGCGCGCACATAGATGCGCCCACGCCCGGTGTGATAGGCGGAGTGGATACCCGCGGCGCCGTTGATGATGCCCGCGGTGGGGAAGTCGGGGCCAGGGAGGAACTCCATCAGCCCGTCGATGGTGATGTCGGGCTTGTCGATCAGCGCCAGGCACGCCTGCACCACCTCGGTGAGGTTGTGCGGTGGGATGTTGGTGGCCATGCCCACGGCGATACCGGAAGAGCCGTTGATGAGGAGGTTCGGCACCTTGGTCGGCAGGACCTCGGGCTCCCTCTCGGACTCGTCGTAGTTGGGGACGAAGTCCACCGTCTCCTTGTCGATATCGGCCAGCAGCTCGGAGGCGATGCGCGCCATGCGCACCTCGGTGTAACGCATGGCGGCGGCGGAGTCGCCATCCACCGAGCCGAAGTTGCCCTGACCGTCGATGAGCATGTAGCGCAGCGAGAAGGGCTGGGCCATACGCACGATGGTGTCGTAGACCGCGCTGTCGCCGTGGGGGTGGTACTTACCGATGACGTCACCGACCACACGGGCCGATTTCTTGTACGGGCGGTTCCACTCGTTGCCCAGCTCGCGCATGGCGAACAGCACGCGGCGGTGAACCGGTTTGAGACCATCGCGCACGTCGGGCAGGGCGCGCCCGACGATGACGCTCATGGCATAGTCCAAGTAGGACTGACGCATCTCCTCCTCGATATTGACCGGGAGGACCTCTTTCGCGAACTCAGCCATTAGCGGATTCCATGCTCCTAAGGTGCGGCTGCACGCCGCATATCACGGGGAGATCTCAGGACCCATCGGCAGCGCCAGACGGGGCCCGGGAAACGCCGGATGGTAGCACAGAATGGGGGTTTACCGCACCTGGGGAGATGCGACGTAGAGGGGGAGCAAGGGCTCACCACAGAGCGCACAGTGGGCCCCAGAGAGGGTTATGGTTTGGATAAGGTGAGCTGTGCGTAGGGTGGGTTAGGGGCGCAAAATTGATGCTCTCACAAAGCCCCACCGCACCCTGCGCGCACCGTAACCCAACATCCGCGGCTGGGCCGACTCGGAATGTCAGGTTACGCGGCGCGCTATTGATGGAGGTATCTGAGCTTTGGCAGGATGCGCCGCTAACCCGACCTACACTCAATAACCCTCTGTGCTCTCTGTGTTCTCTGTGGTGAACAACGGACTACGAGCACGTGGGATGGACCGTCGTCGCCCCCAACCTCAACCAGCCATCATCGCCGCCATCTTCTCGGTGGTGGGGTTGAGCACCACCCCCTTCTCGGTGACGATGGCGTCGATAAGCTCGGCCGGGGTGACGTCGAAGGCAGGGTTCCACGCCTCGGCACCCTCGGCGGCGACGCGATTGGCGCCAAGGCCAAAGACCTCTTCCGGGGCGCGCTGCTCGATGGGGATCAGCTCGCCGCCGGAGAGGGACATATCCACCGTGGAGGTGGGGGCCACCACCATCACCTTCACGCCGTGGTACTTCGCGGCGATGGCGGCGTGGTAGGTGCCGATCTTATTGGCCACATCGCCATTGGCGGCGATGCGGTCAGAGCCGACGATGAGCCAGCTCACCCGCCCCTGCTTCATCAGCTGGGCCCCGGCGCCGTCGGCCAGCAGGGTGACGGGGATCTTGTCCTGCACTAGCTCCCAGGCGGTGAGGCGCGCGCCCTGGAGCCAGGGGCGGGTCTCGTCGGCGTAGACGCTCGGCACCTTACCGGCGGCGAAGGCGCTGCGGATCACACCCAGGGCGGTGCCGTAGCCCCCGGTGGCGAGGGAGCCGGTATTACAGTGCGTCAGCACCGCCTTGCCCCCTTCGATGAGCGCTGCCCCCAGCTCGCCCATGCGTTGGTTGGCGGCGATATCCTCGGCGTGGATCGCCTGCGCCTCGGTCAGCAGCGCCTTGGCCGGGTTACCCGGCCCCAGCTCGCGCATCACCCGGCCCATGCGCTCCAGGGCCCAAAAGAGATTCACCGCCGTGGGGCGCGAGGCGGCGAGGTGGGCGAAGTCCTTCTCAATGCGGCCGCGCCACTCCTCGCGCGCCTCGTCGTAACGGCGCATGGCGGCGAGCACGACACCGTAGGCGGCGGTGATGCCGATGGCGGGGGCGCCACGCACCACCATATCTTTGATCGCCTCCGCCACCTTTACCGGGTCGGTATAGCTCAGGCGCTGCTTGCTGTGGGGCAGGATGCGCTGGTCGAGCAGGTAGAGGGTGTCGTCACGCCATTCGATGGCGCGGATGGTGTCGTGGGCCGAGGTGTGCATAGGTGGCTACTACGGTAGATAGGGTGAAAGTCCCGCATTGTACTGCGCATGGGCTCAATTGCCAGCCCACCGTCCCTACGGGTCGGTCGGCCACGCCTACAGGCGACTTACGGGCGTGAGATGAGGGGTCCGCGACGGCTGATGCGCGCCCCTCATTCGGGAAAGAGATAGGCGTGCATACCGAGGTTACCAAGGTCGAAGCCGTCGATGACACACGCCCCTCGCGCGCCCTCGGCAGCGGCCCCCCAGGCCACCAGCAGAGGTGCTAGATGTTCCAACGTGGGGTGCGCGAGGGTCATGCTCTCGGGCCAGTGGTTACGCTGCATCATCCAGTCGACCCCACCCTCCTCCACCGCCAGTTTGAGCCAGTCGGCAAAGGCGTAGGCCCAAGGCTCGTTCTCTCCGGGCATACCCACCGCATGCAGATTGTGCACCGAACCACCGGAGCCGATGAGCAGCACCCCCTCTGCACGCAGGGGCCGCAGTGCACGCCCCATGGCCAGCGCCCCGCTCAGGTCGCTCTTGGGCAGGGAGAGCTGCACCACCGGGATATGCGCCTCGGGGTAGAGGAGCGAGAGGGGCGACCAGACACCGTGGTCGAGTCCGCGCGTGGGGTGCTCGCGGGCCGGGATACCCGCCTCGCTCAAGAGCACGTGTACGCGCCTAGCCAGTGCGGGGTCGCCCGGTGCCGGATACTGCAACTCGTAGAGCGAGGGGGGAAAACCGTAGAAGTCGTGGATCACCCCCGGAGTGGCCGCGGCGGTGATCCCCACGGGTCGCGCCACCCAGTGCGCCGAAACCACCAAGATCGCCCTCGGCTCAGGCAGCCTGGCGGCCAGCTCGACGATCCACTCACGTGCCAGTCGCCGCGTCTGCGGTAGTTCGGGGGAGCCGTGCGAGAGAAACAGCGTGGGCAGCGTGGTCATGGGTGCACTCCTTGGCGGGCCATATCTCTGGGAAGATGCCCCTCTCCGTACCCTATTTCAACCCTTGATCCGCGCATAGCCCTCCAGCGCCAGGGCGCGGCTCTGCGCCAGATCGACCATGGGCGGGGGATACCCGCGCACCACCCCCGACCGCCACGGCTGATGGATCGCCTTACCGGAGAGACGCCCCAGCTCAGGCACCCAACGGCGCACATACGCCCCCTGAGGGTCGAACTTCTCCCCCTGCAATACCGGGTTGAAGACACGAAAATAGGGCGCAGCGTCCGCCCCACACCCGGCCACCCACTGCCAGCCCATGGTGTTGTTGGCCTGATCCGCATCCAGCAGCGTATCCCAAAACCAGGCCGCCCCCGCCTGCCACGGCTGGCGCAGATTCTTGGTCAGGAAGGAGGCGACCACCATGCGCACGCGGTTGTGCATGGTGCCTGTGGTCCACAGCTCACGCATCCCGGCATCCACCAGCGGGATGCCAGTCTGCCCGCGCTGCCAGCGCAAGAGGGCCTCTGCATCCTGCGCCCACGGGTAGGCGGCAAAGCGCCCATCCAGCGGTTCATCCACCGTCTGCGGGAAGTAATAAAGCAGTGAGACAGCAAACTCCCGCCAGGCGAGCTGGCGCAACCACGGCTCGGCCCCCGGCACCCCACGCACAGCAGCCAAGATCTGCCGTGGCCCGATCTCACCAAAGTGCAGATGGGCCGCCAGCCCCGAGGTGAACGACTCGGCGGGGAAGTCACGACGCGCGTCGTACTCCCGCAAGGCATCACGCAGGAACAGCTCCAGCCGCCTCACTGCCCCCGCCTCACCCGGCGCCCAGAGCGGCGCAAAGCCCGTATCCCAGGCGATCATCGGCAACAATGCCAGTTGCTCCAGCGCCACCCCTTCTGTGGCAGGTGCGGCGGGCAAGCACTCCGGTATGGGCCAAGGTTGATGGGCCAAACCCCGCTGCTGCATCGCCTTCCAATAGGGCGTAAAGACCTTGTAGGGCGTCCCATCCCCCTTCAACAACTGCCACGGCTCATAGAGCAGCGCCGCGTTGTGGCTCTGCACCTCGACCCCCGCCTGCTCCAGCGTCGCCTTGATCGCCCTATCCTGCGCGATGGCCCAGGGCTCGTAGCGCCGATTCCACACCACCCGCGTCACGCCCAGCTCAGCGACCAACCCCTGCAACACCGCAAGGCTATCGCCCTGCGCCAGATGTAGACGACTCCCCCGCGCAGCCAGATCCGCCCCCAGCGCCGCCAGAGAGTGATGCAACCACCAACGCGACGCCCCACCCGGCGCCCAAGGGCCTGCCGCCGCCGGGTCGTGGATATAGAGCGGCAACAGCGGCCCAACCACCTCCAGTGCCGCCACAAGCGCCGGGTTATCCGCCAGACGCAGATCGTTGCGCAACCAGAGCAGCGTGGTCATAGACCCTCCGAAGATTCGTCCCGCAGCGGCGCGAGCAGCCGCCGGGTGATGAGATTGAGCTGGCGGATCGTCTCCGCGTCCAGGTCATGGGTGATGCGCCCCTGCAACACACTCAGGTCACTGCGCCCCACCGCCAACTTGTCACGGCCCAGCTCCGTCATACGCACATGGAACGAACGGCGGTCCGACGGATTCTCGATCACCGCCAGACAGTGCGACTTGATCAACTCGTTGACCAACACACTGGCCGAGGCGCGCGTCACCCCTAGCGCGCTGCTCAACTCACTCACCGTCGCCTGTCCCATGCCATCCAGCAGGTCGAGCAGGCGAAACTGCGGCGGTCGCAGACCGGCATACATCAGCGCAATACCGACGCGTTTATCCAGCTTCTGTAGCGCCTTGAGCAGGTCGATGATCTGCAGTTGCTCCACGCTGCCCCCAGTCCGTACAAGTTGGGTGTGACCATATCACGACACTGCACCTCATTAGATACGGCAGCCTTGCTGAACTCGGGTAAATCGGCCCAATCGCCCTTTGACGAGAAGGTTATTTCCTACACCCAATTGGGTATGTCTCAGCCTATGAGACACCCATCCCATAAGCTAGAGCCAACATCACCCATTGGACGTCCGCCATGCCCCAATCACCCTCCTACTACTGCTACTGGGGCAAGGCCGAGCGCGGCGGTGCCGAGCACCACCTCCTCGTCTATCACGCACTGGACGTCGCCGCCCTGGGCTGCACCCTCATAGCGCGCGATCCCGGCCTCGCACAGCGCCTCAGCCACCAATCCGGCCTGACCATCGAACAGCTGCGCCTCTGGCTCCCCCGCTTCCTCGCCCTACACGACCTCGGCAAGTTCGCTGCCACCTTCCAGAATCTCCGCCCCGACCTCATCGAACAGCTCGAAGGTCCCAAAGGCCGACCCGGCTACACCACCCGCCACGACACCCTTGGCTACGCCCTCTGGCAAGGTGAACTGGGCGAGGCGCTCATCGCAGCGGGCTGGCTCGGCACCCCATCGGAAGATCCCCTCGATTTTGTCGACCTTTGCGAGCCCTGGGCCCGCGCCATCACCGGCCACCACGGAAAACCGCCGCACGAAGACCGCAACTTCGCCTACGAGAGCCACTTTGGCCGTGACAACCGCGAGGCCGCCAAGGCCTTCGCCCTGGACCTCGACAAACTCTGGCCCCGCCCCGAGCCACTCACGGACCTCGACCCACGCCCGCACACCCGCTTCAGCTGGACCCTGGCCGGGCTCTGCACCCTGGCCGATTGGCTCGGCTCCAACCGCGACTACTTCGCCTTCAACGCCACCCCTATGGCGCTCGCTGACTACTGGCACCACCACGCCCTACCCGCCGCCGCACGCGCCCTGGAGGCCGCCGCCATCGACCCCATCGACAGCGCCGCCACCCTCTCGGCGCAGGCCCTATTCGACTTTATCGACCAGCCCACACCCCTCCAGCGCGAGGCGGCAGCTCAGACTCCCGACGCCGCGCCACGCCTCTACCTCATCGAAGAGGTGACCGGGGCTGGCAAGACCGAGGCCGCCTTTATCCTGCTCAACCGCCTACTGGCCGCAGGGGCTGCGCACGGCGCCTACATCGCCCTGCCGACCACGGCCACCGCCGACGCCCTCTACCGGCGCACCGCCTCGGTCTATCGCCGCCTGTTCGACCCGAACAGCGCCCCCAACCTGATCCTCGCCCACGCCAGCCGAGGGCTAAATCGTGACTTTCGCGCCAGCCTCTCTCGGGTAGCGCCAGGGCAAACCACCCTAGGCCAAGAGGACGAATCCAGCGCCACCTGTAGCGCCTGGCTCGGCGACCACCACCAGGCCGCCCTCTTCGCCCACCTCGGCGTCGGCACCATCGACCAGGCCCTGCTCGCCATCCTCGCCGCCAAATACCAACCGCTGCGCCTCTTCGGCCTGCACCACAAGGTCCTCATCGTCGACGAGGTCCACGCCGCCGACGCCTACATGCGCGGCCTCCTCACCACCCTGCTCGAACTCCACGCCCGCCAGGGCGGCAGCGCGATCCTCCTCTCCGCCACCCTGGCCAAACAGCAGCGCCAACAGCTCATCGACGCCTACCGGCGCGGCCTCGACCAACCGTCTAGCTCAGAGCCAAGCAGCGCCTACCCGCTGCTGACCGAGGTGGATGCCAGCGGCTTACGCGAGACCCCGGTCGACGCCCGCCCCGAACTCACCCGCACCCTGCGTCACGCGCAGTTCCACCATGAGAGCGACGTGCTCGACTGGGTCGTCGAGCGCAGCCAGGCGGGCGAGTGCGTGGCCTGGATCCGCAACAGCGTCGGCGATGCACTAGAGGCCTACACCGCCCTCGCCGAGCGACTCCCCGCCGAGCACCTCACCCTCTTCCACGCCCGCTTCGCCATGGCCGACCGCCTCAAGATCGAGGCACAGGTCCTCGATACTTTTGGTTCACTGAGTCGCAGCACACAGCGGCGCGGCCAGGTGCTCATCGCCACCCAGGTGGTCGAGCAGTCCCTCGACCTCGATTTCGACCAACTGGTCACCGACCTCGCCCCCATCGACCTGCTCCTCCAGCGCGCCGGGCGCCTGCAACGCCATCGCCGCAACGCCGAGGGCAACCCGACAGAGGACGAGGCCCGCCCCGCCCCCTGCCTGCACCTGCTCGCCCCCGCCTGGCACGCCGAGGCGGATGCCGACTGGTACGCCCGCCTGCTGCCACGCGCCGCCTACGTCTACCCCGACCACGGCCAGCTCTGGCTCACCGCCGACTACCTCGCACACCACCCCATCCTGGCCATCCCCGCGGCGATGCGCCCGGCCATCGAGGCGGTCTACGCCCCCGAGGTCCAGACCCGCATCCCCGACGGTCTTCGCCGCCACAGCCAGCAGGCCGAAGGAGGGCGCAAGGCAGCCAAAGTACTAGCCAACTTCAACACCATCACCCCCGAGCGCGGCTACCGGCGCGACTTCCCCTGGGAGGACGAGCACAGCACCCCGACCCGCCTCGGCGAACCGACCCGCGTACTACGCCTCACCCGCTGGGATGGCTCGCAACTCATCCCTTGGTCCAGCGACCCCGATAACCCCTGGCCACTGAGCGAACTGCGCCTACGCGCTAGCCAGCTCGTGCAGATCCTCTACCCCAACTCCGAGGTGAGCCAAGCCGTCGAGGCACTCCAGGCGAGCTGGCATCGCCTCGACAAGGAAAAGTTGCTGGTGGTGTTGGAACCGCACGAGGGAGAGTGGCGAGCACAAGGTGTGAATGCACGCGGCGAACAGGTCGAGCTGCGCTATGACACAAGTAGAGGGCTGATTTTATGAAGCAAACCCACCACACGGCAGGCACATGCCGAGTATCGGCTATTCGAATGAAGGGGGGGAGAGACCAGCAGTAGGTCCGAGATAAAGAAGGGTGCCTTCCCTGGCAAAAGTACCCCGCAACGCGGGGAACAACTTAACGCGTTAACGCCACTCTGGCTTAAACACGGTTCATCCCCTGACGGCAGAGGAACAACACAAGTAAACAACAGTCGGGCCATAAGCCGCAAGTTTATTTAACACCACTTTTACTAAAACACTTAGCATTGTTGATCTCCGCCTAACTAGAGAGTACTCTCTGAACGTCTAGTAGTTCCAGAGGGCAAATGTCGTGCATCTTAAATTTGTTATTCAGATTCGTAAGTGGTTGAAGATCAGCGTACTTTTCATCCGCAACGGAACATCTACTCGAAGGAATGAAGAGAATGAACCTACTCATTGACCCTTGGCTCCCCGTCCGCAGAGCCCGTAACAATACCCGTGAGTTCATCGCCCCCTGGGCCCTCACCGACCAGCTCGACAGCAACCCCGTGGTCGCCCTCGACCTGCCCCGTGCCGACTTCAACACCGGCCTCATCCAGTTTCTCGTCGCCCTGGCGCAGACCGCCTGGGCCCCGGAAGACGACAAGCACTGGAGCGCCGCCTACGAGCAACCGCCGTCACCCGAGGCCCTGCGCGACGCCTGCCAGCCCCTCCTCGACGCCTTCGAGTTCGATGGCGATGGCCCGCGCTTCATGCAAGACCGAGATCTGGACGAACAGGAGGACCCGCGCCCCATCGCCCGCCTGCTCATCGAAGAGCCCGGCGGCCAGACCCTGCGCGACAACAAAGATCACTTCACCAAGCGCGGTCAGCGTGACGGCCTCGGCCTCGCCGCCGCCATTGGCGCCCTCTACACCCTCCAGATCAACGCCCCCAGCGGCGGCAAGGGCCACCGTACCTCACTGCGCGGTGGCGGCCCCCTCACCACGCTGGTCGTGCCCGATCCGCTGCGTGAGCCGATGCCCGTCAACCTCTGGCGGCTGGTCTGGCTCAACGTGCTGCCCAAGGCAGAGTTCGAGTCACTCCCCAACGGCGACCCGGCCCTCACCGCCCCCGACGCCATCTTTCCCTGGCTCGCCGCCACCCGCACCAGCGACCCCAACGCAGGTGGCGTCGAGACCACCGCGCTCGACGTACACCCCTTGCAGCTCTACTGGTCCATGCCCCGGCGCATCCGTCTCAAGCTCGATGGGCTTAGCGAGGGCGATTGCACCCTCACCGCCAAGCCAGGCCCGCTAGTGAGCCACTACAGCACCCGCCCCTACGGCGTGAACTACAGCGGCCCCTGGGCGCACCCGCTCTCCCCCTACGTGCGCAACAAACAGGGCGAGTGGCTACCGATCCACCCACAACAGGCCGGTATCGGCTATCGCCACTGGCTCGGCCTCACCCTCGGCGGCGGCGATGACGACCTAGTCAACCCCGCTGCCGTGGTGCGCGAGCACCAGCAAGCCCGCCGCCGCGCCAAACGCCAGGTGCGCCTCTGGGCCTTCGGCTACGACATGGACAATATGAAGGCGCGCGGCTGGCACGACGCCCTGATGCCGCTCTACCACATCGACGCCGACTACCAGCGCCCTTTTGCCGCTGCGGTCAAGGCGCTGATCGAGGTGGCCGAACGCATCGCATCCAACCTACGCGAAGCGCTGAAAAAGGCCTGGTTCAAGCCCGGAGCCACCGTACGCGGCGACTTCGCCTTCCTCCTCGACGCCTACTGGCAGGAGACCGAAGGCGACTTCTACCGCCTGCTCGACGCCCTGCACGCGCAGCTCGAACAGCTCGACGACCCAGACCAACTCGCGCCGCTACGCAGCGCGTGGCTCGACACCCTCGACCGTGCCGCACTACGCCTCTTCGACCAGCATGCGCTGAATGGCGACATCGCCCACGAAGACCCAAAACGGTTGGTCACCGCCCGCCTGCACCTGAAACGCTTCAACCGCACGAAGGAGATCCACGCCCTTCTGCAACTACCCGACCCCACCCCGACCGCAAGGAGACAGCGCGCATGAACAGCTCGGCCCCGCAAAACGCCGAACCACGCCCCGAGACACTCGTCCTCGCCTGGTGGCGCAGGCTACAAGACCCCGCGCAACGCGGCCCGCGCGCCGAGCTGCGCCGTGCCAACGATCTGAACGAGGTGGCCCTCACCCCGGCATACCACCAGCTACTGGCCGCCCTGCGCGACAGCCGTTGGCAACCAAAAGACGAAGAGTGGGAGCGCCTCGCCCTCATCGCCGCCACCCTCTCGCGCATCGAACAGGACGCCCCCGAGCACGCCCCGGCAGAGCAGTTCGCCGCGCCGCGCAAGAGCGGCCAAGGCCCACGCCTGAGCGGCCTACGCTTTCGCCGCCTGATCCAAGAGCCCGACCACGCCGCCCTCTTCACCCCCATGCAGCGCGTGGTGCGCCAGCTCGATAAGCGTGCCAACGTCGCCGCCCTCGCGCGAGACCTCTACTGGTGGAACGACGACGTACGCCGTCGCTGGGCCACCGACTACTACACCACCGCCCCCACAGCGCAATAATCAACCACGACAAGGAGTTCACCATGACCCGTTTTCTGCAACTGCACCTGCTTACCGCCTACGCCCCGAGCAACCTCAACCGCGACGACCTGGGCCGCCCCAAGACCGCCATGTTCGGCAACGCCACCCGCCTGCGCGTCTCCTCCCAGAGCCTCAAGCGCGCCTGGCGCACCTCCGACCTGTTCAAGCAGGCGCTCGACGGCCACCTCGGCACCCGCACCAAGGCGATGGGCCGCGAGGTCTTCAAGGCCCTCGAAGCCGCCGGGATAAAAGAGAAGGAGGCCCTCGCCTGGGCCGGGTCCATCGCAGGCGAGTTCGGCAAGCTCAAGGGCCTCTCCAAGACCGACGAGAAGAAGCTCAAGGAGGTCGACGAGGCCGAACGCCGCGAGGCCCTGCTCACCAGCCTGGAGATCGAGCAGCTCGCCCACTTCAGCCCCGAAGAGCGCCACGCCATCGACACCCTCACCGCCACCCTCAGCGCCGAGCAGCGCGCCCCCGAGAAGGCCGAACTGGCCCTGCTGCGCGAGGATCACAGCGCCGTCGACATCGCCCTCTTCGGGCGCATGCTCGCCGCTAGCCCGCGCTACAACACCGAGGCCGCCGCCCAGGTGGCCCACGCCCTCACCGTGCACAAGGTCGCCGTGGAGGACGACTTCTTCAGCGCCGTCGACGACCTAAACGCAGGCGACGAAGACAAGGGCGCAGGCCACCTCGGCGAGACCGAATTCGGCGCCGGGCTCTTCTACCAATACATCTGTATCGACCGCACCCTGCTGCGCGACAACCTCCCCGACGCCGCCCTCACCGCCAAGGCCATCGCCGCCCTCATCGAGGCCGCCGCCACCGTCGCCCCCACCGGCAAGCAGAACAGCTTCGCCTCCCGCGCCCGCGCCTCCTACATCCTCGCCGAAAAGGGCGACGCCCAACCGCGCTCCCTCGCCGTCGCCTTCATGCAGCCGGTGGGTGGGAATCGTCAGCTCGACGAGGCCATCCAGGCGCTGGAGCAGAGCTGCGAAAACCAAGACAAGGTCTACGGCCCCTGTGCCGAGGGGCGCGAGCGCCTCAACGCCGTCACCGGCAAGGGCTCCCTGGCCCAGCTCATCGCCTTCGCCACGGAGTAGGCCCATGACGGAGTACCTGCTGTTTCACCTCTATGCGCCGCTCGCCGCGTGGGGCGGCGTGGCCGTGGGTGAGGAGCGCCCCAGCGCCACCCACCCCAGCCGCTCCTCCCTGCTCGGCCTCATCGGTGCCGCCCTCGGCCTGCGCCGCGACCAGGAGGAGGCCCACGCCGCCCTCGCCGCGGGATACCGCCTCGCCGTGCGCCAACTCGCCCCCGGCCAACTGCTGCGCGACTACCACACCGTCCAGGTACCGCCGGAGGTGGCCCTCAAGCACCACCCGGCGCGCACCCGGCGCGACGAGCTACTCGCCCTTGCCAGCTATCAGCGCGACAACTCCGGCAGCGGCACGCTCATCTCCCGCCGCGAGTATCGCGCCGATGGCTACTGGCAGGTGGCGGTGGAGGCGACCGCCGTCGCCCCCTACCCGCTTGTCGACCTCGTCGCCGCCCTCGCCCGCCCACGCTTCACCCTCTACCTGGGGCGCAAGGCGTGCCCCCCGGCGCTCCCACTTCAACCTCAGTTGGTCGTGGCTGCACACCTGCACGACGCCTTCCAACAGGCGCGCTTCACACCGCCAGATGGGCTCAAACCGACCGGCGACGAACTCTTCTGGGAGGAGGGCATGACCCCTGGCGTGGAGGCCCACCACACCTTCACCCGCCGCGACCAGCCGCGCACCCGCCGCCGCTGGCAGTTCGACGAGCGCGAGGAACACCGCGCCCCGCTCACCGCACCCTCGGCCAAGGAGTAGACCATGTACCTGAGCCGCGTCACCTACCACCCCGCCACCTTCGCCGACCGTGTCCAGCTCGGAGGTGGCGACGACTATCGCATCCACCAGCAGCTCTGGCGCCTGTTCGACGCCCCCAAGGATGCACCACGCCCCTTCCTCTACCGCGACGACTCCGCGCAGGGCGCCCCGCGTTTTCTGCTCCTCTCCGACACCGAGCCGCACGCCTCGGAGCCGCAGTGGCAGATCGAGAGCAAGCCCTTCGCCCCCAAACTCACCCCCGGCGACACCCTCGCCTTCGCCCTGCGCTTCAACCCCGTGGTGAGCCGTCGCGACGCGAGCGGCAAGCTCCAGCGCCACGACCTGGTGATGGAGGCCAAACACCAGCTCAAACAGCAAGGCGTACCCAAGGCCGAGTGGCCCAGCGCCGCCGAACTGGCGCAACAGGCCGCCCTCGCCTGGCTGCTCAAACGTGCCGAGGGCAGCGGCTACCGGCTTGAGAGCGAAGCGCTGATCACCGAGTCGTACGACCAGCACCGGCTACACAAACAGGGCAAGAAGAGCCCCATCCGCTTCAGCACCCTCGACGTGCAAGGCCGTATCGAAGTGCGCGACCCCGCCGCCCTGCAACGTGCCATCGCCCAAGGCTTCGGCCCCGCCAAAGGCTTCGGCTGCGGCCTGATGCTCATCCGGCGCACCTGACTAAAGCCATCCGGAGTACAGCCCTCGGGCTGTCTCCCCCTACAGTCGGCTCGCAACCCAAACGCACAGCCCGAGGGCTGTACTCCAGCGCAAGGACTCCCCATGCTCCCCGACCTCGGCCCCATCCCGCTCAAAGAGCGAAACTCCATCCTCTTCGTCGAGCGCTGCCGCGTCGACGTGCGCGACGGCGCCTTCGTCATGATCGACAAAGAGGGCGTACGCACCCACATCCCCGTCGGCGGTACCGCCTGTCTGCTGCTCGAACCCGGCGTGCGCATCTCCCACCGTGCCGTACACCTCGCCGCCCAGGTCGGCACCCTACTGGTCTGGGTCGGTGAAGGCGGCGTGCGCCTCTACGCCTCCGGCCAACCCGGCGGCGCCCGCTCCGACAAACTCCTCTACCAGGCCAAACTCGCCCTCGACGAACAGCTGCGCCTCAAGGTGGTGCGCAAGATGTACGCCCTGCGCTTCGACGAGGAGCCACCACAACACCGCAGTGTCGACCAGCTGCGCGGCATCGAAGGCGCACGGGTCAAGAGCACCTACAAACTCCTCGCGCAGAACTACGGCGTCGAGTGGAAAGGGCGCCAATACGACCCCGACGCCTGGGAGAGCGCCGACATCCCCAACCGCTGCCTCTCCGCCGCCACCTCCTGCCTCTACGGCGTCACCGAAGCCGCCATCCTCGCCGCCGGATACGCCCCCGCCATCGGCTTCATCCACACCGGCAAACCCCTCTCCTTCGTCTACGACATGGCCGACATCGTCAAATTCGACACCGTCGTCCCCACCGCCTTTCGCATCGCCGCCAAGGCCCCCGCCAACCCCGAGCGTGCCGTGCGCATCGCCTGCCGCGACGCCTTTCGCGAAAGCCACCTGCTCGACCGCCTCATCCCCCTGATCAACGCGGTGCTCGACGCCGCCGGAGAGAAGCCCCCCGCCCCACCCGCCGACGCCGTCGGCCCCGCCCTGCCCAACAAGGAGGGCCTCGGCGATGCTGGTCATCGTGGTTGAAAACGCCCCACCCCGCCTGCGCGGACGCCTCGCCGTCTGGCTGCTGGAGGTCCGCGCCGGGGTCTACGTCGGCAACTACTCGGTCAAAGTACGCGAGATGATCTGGAAACAGGTCGAAGCAGGCATTGATGACGGCAACGCCGTCATGGTCTGGCGTGCCACCAACGAATCCGGCTTCGACTTCCGCACCCTCGGCCAAAACCGCCGCATCCCCAAAGACGTCGACGGGATGAAACTCGTCAGCTTCCTGCCCCAAGAGCCCGACCCAGATGATGAAGACAACGCCGATTGACGCGCATTTCCGTGTAGGTAAAATGCCATGGCCCATCGGTAGTTTTTTGCCCGTGGATTTTCCTTCAGCGAATCAGTGAGTTGGAGGAAGAGTGTTCCCCGCATCCGCGGGGATGAACCGCCAGTGGGATGATGTACCAGGCGTTTACGCAAGTGTTCCCCGCATCCGCGGGGATGAACCGTCGTTATCGGATTACATACCATGGGTAATCGGGTGTTCCCCGCATCCGCGGGGATGAACCGTTCGATATTCACAGGTTCATCGAATGACCAATGTGTTCCCCGCATCCGCGGGGATGAACCGGCATGGCCGATCGCCTGGGCGGCTGGCAGCAGGTGTTCCCCGCATCCGCGGGGATGAACCGGTTGGTCATGTAGCCCATCTCGGGCGTGCCGTGTGTTCCCCGCATCCGCGGGGATGAACCGCACGATAGTTGTCTAGCAGTGCGCGCTCGCGTGTGTTCCCCGCATCCGCGGGGATGAACCGCAGTATGCCGAGCTGATGGCCGAGGCCTCCAAGTGTTCCCCGCATCCGCGGGGATGAACCGGTAGCGGGTGTCGAGCCTCATGCCTTGCCCTCGTGTTCCCCGCATCCGCGGGGATGAACCGAGCAGGTCGGTAAGAGTCTTGCCCCAGCGCTAGTGTTCCCCGCATCCGCGGGGATGAACCGGTAGCCCGTAGCCGATCCGCGAGCTATCCCACGTGTTCCCCGCATCCGCGGGGATGAACCGCAAAATACCAGCACGATACATCGATCACCATCGTGTTCCCCGCATCCGCGGGGATGAACCGCTGGGGCTACAGTACGGCGGGCTGCGTACGGCGTGTTCCCCGCATCCGCGGGGATGAACCGTACGGTATCCACCTGTTCGCAGGGACTCAGCGGTGTTCCCCGCATCCGCGGGGATGAACCGTTCGCGACGTTCGCCGATCTGCGCGCCATCAAGTGTTCCCCGCATCCGCGGGGATGAACCGCGTCTACGTGATCGCCTAACGTCCACGATGTCGTGTTCCCCGCATCCGCGGGGATGAACCGGGTGGGTGGTTGGCTGGCCTGGTGGTGCTGCGGTGTTCCCCGCATCCGCGGGGATGAACCGTCGGCGACCGACTGTCGTAGATGTGCGATACCGTGTTCCCCGCATCCGCGGGGATGAACCGCGAGAATGAATGAGGTCGCCGCAAGTGGGGCAGTGTTCCCCGCATCCGCGGGGATGAACCGATGATTACTCTAACCGCGTCTCAGGTTTTTTCGTGTTCCCCGCATCCGCGGGGATGAACCGGATTAAAACGCATGAATCCCGCTAGCCAACTCGTGTTCCCCGCATCCGCGGGGATGAACCGAGTAGCGACTATCCTGGAAAAATATTCCACATGTGTTCCCCGCATCCGCGGGGATGAACCGCCATCATCATCATCGCCATCACCACCGGCCTGGTGTTCCCCGCATCCGCGGGGATGAACCGGCACCAGCGCTATCACCCTACCAGGTGGCGGGGTGTTCCCCGCATCCGCGGGGATGAACCGTGAGTGAGCGCCCAGTTCAATGGCTGGTTGCAGTGTTCCCCGCATCCGCGGGGATGAACCGTCACCTTACCGATTCTACCATTCTTTATCCAAGTGTTCCCCGCATCCGCGGGGATGAACCGAGCAGTAATGCACATTTGCATCATAGGGAGCAGTGTTCCCCGCATCCGCGGGGATGAACCGGCCAACCAGCGGCCAGACATGCACGGTGGTGAGTGTTCCCCGCATCCGCGGGGATGAACCGACGGCGTGACCATAACGCCGCCACTGCCGCTGGTGTTCCCCGCATCCGCGGGGATGAACCGATAGCGGCGACCCCATAGGCATCCCGCAACTGGTGTTCCCCGCATCCGCGGGGATGAACCGAGCACGGCTCGCCGCCTCGCCGTCGAGTTGGTGTGTTCCCCGCATCCGCGGGGATGAACCGACTGTACGGCGGCGACCTCTCCAGCATCGGGGGTGTTCCCCGCATCCGCGGGGATGAACCGGTGGCAGAGAAGGTGACCGCGCCTCGATTGTTGTGTTCCCCGCATCCGCGGGGATGAACCGTTCTGCTACGCCGAGCGTGACTGGGTGAGGCTGTGTTCCCCGC
>QKED01000093.1 GCA_003252455.1 Gammaproteobacteria bacterium | reverse complement strand
GGATACCCGGGTCGGGCTCGCCGCGTTCATGCGCGTGGCGCGGATCGACTCCGAGGGGAGCACGGCCTGGCTCCGTACCGCATGGACAGCCGCGGCGCGGGCCGCGGAGAGGCCATCGGCCCCCGGGGTGCCGTCCGGGGCGGCGGTGTTGCAGGCGGAGAGCACCACCCAGTCGGCATCCAGGCGCAGGCGCGCCGCCTCGGAGGCGCTCAGGAGACCGTCTTCGTCCGCCTTGGGGCGCTCTGGGGGGGTGAGGGCGAGGGCCGGTTCGGCCACCCCATCCAACTCCCCCGCCACCAGGCCGTGGGTGGCGAACGCCAGTACCCCCACGCGGCTCAGGTCGGCGCTGCGCACGGCGCGCTCGGTGGCCTGATCGCCGGTGAAGATGGCACTGGACGGGGCATCCAGCGCCTTGGCCATGCGCGTCAGCTCGATGCGGGTGTTGGGCAGGCTGGGGAGATTGTGCAGGGCACCCAGGTCGAGCTGGCCACCGCGATAGAGTGCGTCGAGGGTGGTGGCACCCCGTGTCACTGTCGCGCTGCGCGCGCCGGGGTCAAAGTTGGGGTCGCCGTAGCCGCGAAAGGGCTCGCCGCCGGGTTGGCGTGGGGCGAGGCCGCGCAGCGCGCGCAGGCTGCCGACCGTGGGCAGGTGGGCGAGGGCGAGGTGGTTGATCAGCCAATCGGTGTCGCGCCAGGCCTTGGGGTCGTCGTCGGCGCCTTGGGGGGCACGCGCGATGAGTAGCGCCAAGGGGAGGCTGGTGAGGGGGCCGTCGGGCACGTAGAGCAGTTGGTCGAGCCCCTGGAGCTGGGCCTCGAAGGGGCCGAGCAGGTGCATGTAGAGCTGGTGGGCGAGGGCGCGGTCGAAGCGCTCCGGCGCCTCGCCCCCCGGAGGGGCGAGGTCGTTGCGCAGGCGGCGCACCCACTGGGTCAGTTGCTCGGCGCTGAGGTCGATCCGTTGCCACTGGGCCTGTTCACGGGTGATGAGCCAGAGGTCGGTGACGCGCCCGCTGACCAGGGCCACCCAGAGCCCCTCGCGCGGCTGCAACAACTGCTGCACCGTCGCCATATCGAGGGGCTGTGGGTTGGCCAGCTCACGATAGAGGGGGAAGTGGGTGTAGATGTCCGTCTCCAGGGCGTCGATGCGTTGGCGCAGGGCGGCAAGCCGGTCACGCTCCGCCTCGCTCTCGGCAAAGGGGCCCTGGGTCAGGCGTTCGCGTAGCTGCTGTGAGTCGCGCTGCCACCCCTCCAGGGCGTCCTGATAGTCGCGGATCTGCGCACCGAGCGCGTCATCCCCCGCCGCGAGGCGCGGTCCCAGCTGTGCCAGCGCCTGACCCGTGCTGGTGGCGAGCATCCACTGTGCGGCCTGAAACGCCTGGTCGTCCATGGCATGGGGGGTGGCCAACAGGGGGCCGGGTGTGAGCAGGGCCAGGAGGGCGAGCAGGCGTCGGACGGCTGGCGTGAACATGTGGCGTGAGGGGCGCATGGGGCGGGGATGGGTGGCCATTGATGGGAGCCACTCTGCCGCAATCCACTCGGCGGCGCCAGAGCGGGCCATCGGTGCGAGGCCGACGCCTTGAGCGGCGCGGGCGGCGTGTCGCGCGTGCGTGCGGATGCGAGGGGGGGAGTTGGCCGCTAGGGAGTGATGTCGCGTTGGCTAATGCCGCGTTGGCTAGGTGCGGTGCAGCGCACGAGTGGGATAGGCGCCTGTGGCGGGCATAACTACCCCGGTAAAGGTCCGATACACATACCATGGTCTGCCCTCGACCCAATGGTGCTGCTTTTTAAATCAGGGTATGTGTGCAGACAAATAAATAGCGCTGTCGGCGCAGTGTGCGGCGTCAGTGAATATATTGAGCTTGGGTATTGGTGGGGTATTGCTAGATGACGTCTACAGGATTTTCCAACTGTCTTGGATGATGGTGGTTAAGGGGTATGCGGAACCCGTGAAGGTACATTGTGACTCGCTCTGTGCCGACAGCTATAAACGGTATGTTGGGCTGGTCATGACAACCCAACATAACCCGGTCGAGAAACACACCAATGCACACGTGGTTACGACCTTGCCTAATCCATGGCGCGGGTCATCGACCCGCGGTGGATCAGGCGGCAGGCTGCGCAGAGCGGCGACGACGACGCAGACCAACCACGGCCATCAGGCCAGTGAACAGCATGGCCAGGTTGCTCTCGGGCTCGGGCACGTCGGTGGTGGCTGCCACGGCCTCGGCCTCGGTGTAATCACCGATACCGATATAGCCGGTGACGGAGGCAGAACTACCGGCGTCGATGGTCAGGCTCCACTGGAAGGCGGTGGTGGCGTCGATGTTGGAGAGCGGTGCCCCCGTGTTGTTGAGGTTGGTGATGCCGGAGTCTTCCAGTGAGGTTCGCAGGCTGTTGTAGGGGGTCACCTGATAGGCGTCTGCATTGGCGCCAATCGCTGAGAAGGCGTAGCCGGAATCGGTGAAGAGGATGCGGTTCGGCTCAGCCAGGACGGCGGAATCGCCGTTCGAGGTGCCGGCCACGTCGAGGTCGACGTAGTAGAAGAGGTCGATGGTCAGGGCCTTGGTGCCAGAGTTGGTGATGGTCATCACCTCCTTCACGCTCACCTCGCCGCTACCCAGATCGGTGATGGAGTAGTCGAGCTGGGCGGCAATGGTACCGAAGACGATGTCGTAGTTGAGGACGGCTCTATCAGTGGTGGTCGAGGTCGGGGCGATGACGGGGGAGAGGGCACTCTCAGCGGTGTCGCCACTGACGCGGTAGTACCAGTTGTCCTGGAACAGGTTATCGGGGCCAGTGCCGTACGCACCGTTGAGGACGGTGGAGGATGCGTAAGGACCGCCCTGGGTGTAGGTGAACTCACCATCGGTAATCGTGAAGTTGGCCTGTGCATAGCCGCTGAGACCTAACAGTGAAACAGCCACTGCAAGGGTTGAAAGTTGATGTTTCATGGGTGCTCCATAAAGAGAAATTGATGTCTGAGGTGGGTCACAACCAGCGGGTAATGCCAGGTTGATATTCAACGTTGTGCCTTACCACGCAAAACTAAAAGCACGAACTTGAATTACGTCGCAGAAGATACGTAAGCATACCTACGAGATCAATGCGCAAAAAGGCAATTGGTGTGAAATATTTAATAGTATACAGAGGCGGACTTTAATGGTGTTTACTTAGCTGAATTGGCTCGGTTGGTGAATATGTCGAGAGGTTTTGTGCGGGCGTGGATTTATAGGTCCCTATTCGTTTCCGTAAGCGCCGATCGACGCCTCCGTGCATATAGCCGATAAAATTGATAAGAGGCATCAATTCCATCGCCTGCGACTTATGAGTTCTGAGAAGGGCCGAAACAATTATTACGCTCACGTCAGCATAGAATCGCCACCAGTATCGATCTCTACGGGTTAGTACCTACTCATGCGTGAGGAAATATGATTCGATCCCTGAAAGGACTGATAACAGAGGGGTGATTCAAACACATGCATGTCGTGGCGACGCTATGTACGAAGGCCTATATCGTCATCCCTACCAATAGTGGTGTTTGGGCATAGGACTCTGTCTAACGGCATAGTCTTATTCGGTCTGTGCGTGGACCTATTCGTGCGAGTCTGCGCTTCGAGGCGCGCTCGCACACACCTGCCCCTCGTCCCCGTACACGAGGGCGTGGAGTCGCTGCAGGGCTCGGCTTGACGAGCGGATCGATGGGACGGTGCTGGACGCCGGTGGTGCGGCCCTGTGCCCAGAGTGGGGCACGGGGTCGGTACGGTCGTGCTACACCTGAGATTGCGTAGGTGGTGTGGCGCGGGTCGATGGCGCATCGGCATTGGTGGGTGTCGTCCCCCGTAGCGCGTACCAGTCCACCTTGCGGGTAGCGAGCATGGCCCCGGCGAGGGCGGCGAAGAGCAGGAGAGTACCCATGAGAAGGGCGTTGTCCTCGGAGCGGAGGATGAAGTAGAGCAGGGTGTAGAGCAGCGCCATGATGAGTGAGAAGAGGGCCCCACGACGCCGGTCACTGACCACGGCGCTCACATAGCCGCCGAGTAGCAGGGTACAGGCACCCCCGGCGAGGGTGTAGGCGAGCGCGAAGCTCACGTGCTCGGAGAGGGCCACCAGCAACAGGAAGAAGATGGAGAGGGCCAGGCCCACCAGTAGGTATTGAATCGGGTGCAGGGCGAGGCGGGTGATCACCTCGTAGAAGAAGAATAGGGCGAAGGTGAGGGTGAGGAAGAGCAGGGCGTACTTGCTGGCACGTTCTGACTGTTGGTAGATGTCCACGCTCTGGTCGAGGGAGACGCCGAAGCTGTTATGTAGCAGCGCCTCACAGTTGCCCTCGGCGCAGAGGGTGGCCTTGTCGGCCATGCCGCTGGAGAAGGCCGAGGCGTACCACTGGGCGTGAAAGCCGGTATCGGCCACCTCGTAGGCGGTGGGTAGGTAGCGGCCATTGAAACTCGGATGGGGCCAGGGGGAGTCGAGCTGCACCTGGGTATCCCGCCCCACGGGGGCAAAGGCGAGACTCTGCATACCGCGCAGGAGCAGTGGTAGGTGAAACGCGAGTGACTGCGGCGCGCTCAGGTCGAGGGGAGGGAGAGTGGCGTGCATGCCGAGCCCGGCGTTCTCCAACCCAGGGCCTGATTCGAAGTCGATCGCCTGTTTGTTCCAGTCGAGGCTCGGTTGTTTGATCACGCCACGCAGGTCGCCCACCAGCACGCTGAGGTAGGGACGCCCCCAGGTGATCTGCCCCTGGAGCGCGGTGGCCAGTTCGCGTGCCTGGCGGGTGTCGAAGTGCCCGCTGAGTTTCAGATCGGCGGTGTAGACGGGGATACGGTAGAGGCCGCGTGCGCGCTCCTCGGTCTGTACCTGACCCTCGACCTGCAGCGTCTCCGGGAGCAGCAGCAGGCGCCCGTCGCGGGTGCGTTTGGTCGGCAGGTAGACCTCGTCCGTCTTGCTCCACACCCGCTCTTCGTACTCCTGCTGATAGGGCAGCACCAGCAAGGGGCCGATCAGGTGTTGTTCGCCGGTCCAGCTCTCGGCTACCGCGTCGCGGGCGAGGCTGTGGTGATAGATGCGTTCGCGTACCACATCGCGGATCTGCTCGATGGGGATGAGCAGGAGCAGCGTGATGAGGCCGATGAGAAAGAGTTTCGAGCTGAGTAGTCGCGGCATGGGGGTCTCCTTGTGTTGTCGCTACAGGAGAGGCTAGCGGCGCGGTGTGGGAGACTTGTGTGCGGCGTGAGGTTTAGGTGAGCGGTGGGTGAAGAGGCAGGCGAAGGCGTGCCTCGGTGCCCCCCTCGGCGTGGTTGCGCACTATCACCTCACCGCCGTGCAGACGCAGGGACTCGCGCACGAAGGGGAGGCCGAGGCCAGAGTGGTGTGGCGGGCGGGGCCCGGCGTCGGGACGAGGCAGGGTGTAGAAGCGCTCGAAGATGCGCTCGGTGGCGTACGTCGGCACCCCGGGCCCCTGATCGTGCAGGCTCAACTGCCAGGCGCGGGGGTCGCACTCACTACGCAGTGTGAGGGTGGCCCCGTGGGGGCTGAAGTCGATGGCGTTGTCGAGCAGGTTGCCGAGCGCCTGCAGGAGCAGGAAGCGCTCGCCCTGCAGGGTGCAGGGGGCGGTGTCGCGCACGACCTGGAGGCCGCGGGCGTGCAGTTGCGGGGCGCGGCTGGCGAGCAGCTCGTCGAGCAGCGCCTCGCTGTGGATGGTGCTCACCCCCTGCAGCCCCTGGCGCTTCTCCAGGGTGGCGAGGCCGAGTAGGCGCTCGACCACCTGCTGCATGCGCAGGCCCTCCTGGTGGATGTTGCCGAGGAAGCGTTGGCGGTCTGCCTCTGGCATCGGCTCGCGCAGCAGTTCGCTGGCACCCTGGATGGCGGCGATGGGCGATTTGAGTTCGTGCGTCAGGGTGTGCAGATAGCGCTCCACGTAGTCCTTCCCCTCCAGCTCGCGGCGCATCGCCTCCATCGCCTCGGCCAACTGCGCCAGCTCCGGTGCGCGCAGGCGGGGTGGGGTGGCGCGCTGGCCCGCCTGCACGGCGCGGGCGTAGGCGGTGAGGCGTCCCACGGCGTGGGCCAGACCGAAGCTGAGCAGGGCGGCGAGGAGCAGGGCGAGCAGCACCAGGGCGGTGCCCTTCTCCAGCAGACGGTCGCGCATCTGGTCGATGTACGGCTGCACGCTACGGCTCGGTTTACCCACGGTGAGTACACCGATGAGCTGGCCCTGATGCAGCACCGGGGCGGCGACGTACATGATGCTGCTGCTCGGGTCGTAGGGGTCGTCACGCGAGGTGCGCGCGCCGTACTCGCCACGCAGGGTGCGGTAGACATCGTTCCAGCGCGAGTAGTCGGCGCCCAGATCGCGGCCTCGGGAGTCGAAGACCACGCGCCCCTGGGCGTCGGTGATGTAGATGAAGAGGTCGGGTAGGCGCCGCGACTGGTCCCAGATGCGCGCATTGAGGCGCCGCTCGCTGTAGTGACGCAGGTCGGTGGCGAAGCGTCCGTCGTCGAGGCGCCCCTCGGCCAGCGGCAGGGCCACCTGTTCGGCGATCAGGTTGGCGGTGTCGACCAGCGCCTCTTCGAGGGATTGGCGCATGCCCGGCACCAGTTCGGCGCTGAACTCGCGGTAGAAGGCCACCCCGGCGGCGATCACCACCACCAGATAGCCGAGGAAGAGGCGTAGGCCGAGGCTCACCCGTCCACCGTCAGGCTGTAGCCGAGGCCTCGGTGGGTGCGGATCAGCTCGGCGTCGCGCACCGCACGCAACTTGGCGCGCAGGGTCTTGATGTGGGTATCGACGGCGCGCTCGAAGCTCGCCTCGGGGGTGTCCCACACCTGGTCCATGATCTGCGCGCGTGACCAGACGCGCCCTGGGTGGGCGAGGAGCAGTTGCAGGATCAGGTATTCATAGCGGGTGAGGGGTAGGGGCTGGCCATCGAGGCGGATCTCGGCACGCGCGGGACTCTGCTCGAAGCCGTGCCGGGTCGTGGCGGGGGCCTCCACCGGCGAGGGCCCTGCCGACGGTACACGGCGCTTGAGGATCACCTTGATGCGTGCCGCCAGTTCGCGCGGGCTGAAGGGCTTGGTGACGTAGTCGTCGCCACCGATCTCCAGGCCGACGATGCGGTCGATCTCGTCGGCGCGGGCGGTGAGGAAGATGAGCGGCACCTGAGAGAAGCCGCGTAGCACCTTGCACAGCTCGAAACCGTTGGCGTCCGGGAGCCCCACGTCGAGCACCACCAGATCGACCCCGCCCT
Source organism: Gammaproteobacteria bacterium (assembly GCA_003252455.1). GTDB lineage: Bacteria > Pseudomonadota > Gammaproteobacteria > Thiohalomonadales > Thiohalomonadaceae > SZUA-467. The sequence continues at coordinate 14,079 of QKED01000093.1, read as the reverse complement.
GGCGCAGGCGTGCCAACCCCTCGTGGCCGAGGCGAAACCACTCGACCGCGAAGCCCTCGGTGCGCAGGGCGTAGAGGATGGTATCGGCGATGGCCGCCTCGTCTTCGATGAGCAGTAGGGTCTGCATTCAGCGGCGCTCGCTGCGGTCTCGCTCGCGCCCGGCGAAGCGGTGATAGTCGTCGGTGACCTGCTCGGCGTAGTGGCGGGCCAGCTGTTGCAGCTGTGTGGTGAAGGCGTGGAGCTGTGCCGAGTTGTGCAGGAGGGCGAGCACGCCCTGCGCAAACGCAGGGTCGGGTCGCTGGAGGTTGCACTCCCGAGCCGCGCGGGCGTGGCCGATGGCGAGGACCTCGCCCCACTGGGGCGCCAGGGTGTAGAGCTCTGCCTCGCCCACTTGGCAGGTGGGTCGCTCCGCGTCGAAAAACTGGATACCGCCCTTGTCCGGTGAGAGTTCACGCACCGAGAAGCTGCCCTCGGGCAGCTCGATCCAGCCACGCAGTGCATCCCCGGGTCGGATCAGGGCGTCGAGGGCCGCCGCATGGCGCGCCCCCGGGTTGGGGAATTGGGCGTCGAAGCGCCGCTGTTGCGCATCGTCCAGATAGTGATAGGCGCTGGGATAGCCCTGGCGCTTGAGGTCGAGGATGCGCTCCTCCTTATCCCCCGCGATGAGCAGGTAATAGCGCGGGGTGCCGAGTGAGCCGGTCCCCGCGAGGAGACGGCGGGCCACGTCCTTGACCTGGAAAAAACGGCGCCCCTCGGGGGCGCCCGGGGGGAGGGTCGCGAGATAGCCGGGCAGGGCGGCCTCGATGGCGCGCACGAGCGCCTCACGTAAGCGCTGGTCCGCCTCACAGCGGGTCATCCGATCCAGGCGACCGTCGCGGCTCTTTTTGAAACGGCGTTGGCCACCTTCGACCTTGGTCCAGCTCGCGAGTAGGGCGCGTCGACCGTACTGCAGCTTCGCGCAGCCGAGTTGCTGGTAGCGGTTGTGTGCGGCGATGCCCTGGAGCAGGCGCGCCACCGGGCCCCGGGGCAGGCCCTGCCGATCGAAGCGATGGTCGAGCGCCTTGTCGCTACCCTTCACCCGCTTGAGGGTCGCCAGGTAGCCGCCGACAAAGCGTGCCACCAGGGTGTCGCGCTGCTCGGCGCTGACCCTCTGGCGGGCCGCTAGCAGTTGTATCCCCACGGCCATGCGCCAGAGGTCGTACTGATAGTCGCCGATGTGGGCCTCATCGAAGTCGTTGAGGTTGAAGACGCGGTGGTTCTCGGCATCGCGGTAGGTGCCGTAGTTCTCGGGGTGCAGGTCGCCCTGCAGCCAAGTGCGGGTCTGTGGGCTGGAGAAGCGTGCCAGACGGCTGTCGCCTAGGCAGTCGCGCCAGAAGAGGTGGTTGCTGCCGCGAAAGAAGATGAACGCGTCACCGCACATGCGCCGGTACTTCTCGGCCCGGTCCGCGGGCCTGAGCGCGGCGTTCCAGGCGTCGAGTAGCGGCAGGGGGTCGCGGGCGTTGCGGCACGCGGCCCAGGCCTGAGTGAGCGGGGCGAGGGGGGCGAGCGGTGGGACGGCGGTGAGTCGACCGGGTCGGGCGCTGTGGGTCATGGGCCTCTCCTTGCGTGCACGGTCGGGTGCCGAACGCCCGACCGTGGGCGACCTGGGCTCTTAGAAGGTGCCGCCGTCCCAACCCCACATCTTGCGTGTGGGCGAGGCGAACTCGATGTAGATGCGGTCCTGCGACACCTCCAGCTCCGCCTCCAGGAACTCACACAGGTGGGTGGAGATCTCGGCGCAGTCGCCCTCCTGCAGCCCGAGGCTCTTCAGCTCGACATAGATGCAGCCGGTGTCGCGTCCGCCGAAGAGCATCTGCGTGCTCTCTTCCAGGGCGACCATGACGAAGCGCTCCGGTTTGCCGAGCAGTTCGGCCACCCGCTTGGAGAGCTTGTGTAGCAGCTGCGGATGGTCGCCGGGGGTGATGGTGAGATTGGTCTGGAGCTTGACGTAGGGCATGACGGGTTCCTCTCTCGGTTGTGGGCTCACATCCTAACCCTGTGGGTGGTGGCGTCAATGGTGCCTACGCTGGCGCGTGCCGGGCCGGGCCGTGTCACGTGTGGGGCCGGGGTAGAGGCCGAGCGATGCGCTCGGCCTTGCGCGGGTGGGTGGCTTGACCTGAGGCCCCTGAGGAGATAGTGTTCCGCCTTTACCCTGGCACAACGTAAACCCCCAGCATTTGGTGGTTTTTCGCTTCGATTTGGAGAGACTCAAGGTGGAATTGACCGGCGCTGAGATCATCGCCCGCTTCCTGGAAGACGAGGGCGTCGAGCACATCTTCGGCTACCCCGGTGGGGCCGTGCTGCATATCTACGATGCGTTATATAAGCAGGACAAGGTAAAGCATATCCTGGTCCGCCACGAGCAGGCCGCCACCCACGCCGCCGACGGCTACGCCCGCTCCACCGGCAAGCCCGGCGTCGTGCTGGTCACCTCCGGTCCCGGCGCCACCAATGCGGTCACCGGCATCGCCACCGCCTACATGGACTCCATCCCCATGGTGGTGCTCACCGGTCAGGTGCCCACCGCGCTCATCGGTAACGACGCCTTCCAGGAGGTCGACACCGTCGGCATCACCCGCCCCTGCGTGAAGCACAACTTCCTGGTGAAGGATGTGAACGAGCTGGCGGTGACCCTGAAGAAGGCCTTCTACATCGCCACCACCGGCCGCCCCGGCCCCGTCGTGGTCGACATCCCCAAGGATGTCACCGCCGCCCGCGTGCGTTACACCCACCCGCGCAAGGTGACCATGCGCTCCTACAACCCGACGGTAAAGGGGCACATCCGCCAGGTGCGCAAGGCGGTGGGCATGATGCTCTCGGCCAAGCGACCGGTGCTCTACACCGGCGGTGGCGTGATCCTCGACGACGCCGCCGAGCTGCTCACCGAGGTGGCCCACGCGCTCGACTTCCCGGTGACCAACACCTCCATGGGCCTGGGTGGCTTCCCCGCCACCGACCGTCAGTTCCTCGGCATGCTCGGCATGCACGGTAACTACGAGGCCAACATGGCCATCTCCCACTGCGACCTGCTGGTGGCCATCGGCGCGCGCTTCGACGACCGCGTCACCGGCAACATCGCCAAGTTCGCGCCCAAGGCGAAGATCATCCACATCGATATCGACCCCGCCTCCATCTCCAAGAACGTGAAGGTGGACGTGCCCATCGTCGGTTCGGTGAATGCCGTGCTGGCCGACATGGTGGCCGAGATCAAGGCCGCCGAGCGCGGTCCCAACACCTCCGCACTGGGCGAGTGGTGGCAGCAGATCGAGGAGTGGCGTGGCGTCGACTGCCTGCGCTACGACAAGAGCGCCGAGAAGATCAAACCGCAGTACGTGCTGCAGAAGGTCTACGAGGTGACCAAGGGCGAGGCCTTCGTCTGCTCCGACGTGGGTCAGCACCAGATGTGGGCCGCGCAGTTCTACAAGTTCGACAAGCCACGGCGCTGGATCAACTCCGGTGGCCTCGGCACCATGGGCTTCGGCCTGCCCGCCGCCATGGGCGTGCAGTTCGCCCACCCCGACGCCACCGTGGTCTGCGTGGCCGGTGATGGCGGCATCCAGATGAACATCCAGGAGCTGGCCACCTGCCTGCAGTACGGCCTGCCGATCAAGGTCATCTGCCTCAACAACAGCTACCTCGGCATGGTGCGCCAGTGGCAGGAGTTCTTCTATGAGGAGCGCTACTCGCACTCCTACATGGAGAGCCTGCCCGACTTCGTCAAACTGGCCGAGGCCTACGGCCATGTCGGCATCAAGGTCGAGAAGCCCGAGGATGTGGACGCCGCCGTCGAGCGCGCATTCGCCATGAAGGACCGTCTGGTGTTCATGAACATCATCACCGACGCCACCGAGAACGTCTATCCGATGGTGCCCGCAGGCGCCGGTCTGGACGAGATGATTCTGATCTAAGGGGCCGCCAGCATGAACAACCACGACAACGCCAAGCGACACATCATCTCCATCCTCATCGAAAACGAGGCCGGCGCGCTCTCACGCGTCGCCGGACTCTTCTCCGCCCGTGGCTACAACATCGAGGCGCTCACCGTCGCCGCCACCGAGGACCCCTCGCTCTCGCGCATGACCCTCGTGAGCAAGGGCACCGACGAGATCATCGAGCAGATCCTCAAGCAGCTCAACAAGCTCATCGACGTGGTCAAGGTGCTCGACCTGACCCAGGGCGACCACATCGAGCGTGAACTGCTACTGGTCAAGGTGCGCGCCGTCGGCCATGAGCAGCGCCAGGAGGTCTACCGTCTGGCGGACGTCTTCCGCGGCCACGTCATCGACATCACCGAGAACAGCTACACCATCGAGCTGACCGGCGACGGCAAGAAGCTCGATGCCTTCCTCGCCACCCTCGGCGAGAGCCAGATCCTGGAGACCGTGCGCGGTGGCCCCTCCGGCATCTCCCGCGGCGACAAGGCGATGCACACCTAGACCCCCCATTGCGCTGGCGGGGCAGTGGCCCCGTCGGCTCGACCGAACGACCCCTTTAACCAAGACAGCATGCAAGGAATCCTTCCATGAGCAGCCTGAACATCTACTACGACAAAGATTGCGACCTCTCCATCATCCAGGGGATGAAGGTGACCATCCTCGGCTACGGCTCCCAGGGTCACGCCCACGCCAACAACCTGAAGGATTCCGGCGTCGACGTCACCATCGGCCTGCGCGCCGGTTCCGCCACCGCCAAGAAGGCCGAGCGCGCCGGTCTCACCGTCAAGGAGACCGCCGAGGCGGTCAAGGGCGCCGACCTGGTCATGGTGCTGACCCCCGATGAGTTCCAGAGCCAGCTCTACAAGGAGTCCATCGCCCCCAACATCAAAGAGGGCGCGGTGCTCGCCTTCGCCCACGGCTTCGCCATCCACTACAACCAGGTGGTGCCGCGCGGCGACCTCGACGTGATCATGATCGCCCCCAAGGCCCCCGGTCACACCGTGCGCTCCGAGTTCGTCAAGGGCGGCGGTATCCCCGACCTCATCGCCGTCTACCAGGACGCCACCGGCAAGGCCAAGGATATCGCCCTCTCCTACGCCTGCGGCGTGGGCGGTGGCCGTACCGGCATCATCGAGACCACCTTCAAGGACGAGACCGAGACCGACCTGTTCGGTGAGCAGGCCGTGCTCTGCGGCGGCGCCGTCGAGCTGGTCAAGGCCGGTTTCGAGACCCTGGTCGAGGCCGGTTACGCCCCCGAGATGGCGTATTTTGAGTGCCTGCACGAGCTGAAGCTGATCGTCGACCTCATGTACGAGGGCGGCATCGCCAACATGAACTACTCCATCTCCAACAACGCCGAGTACGGTGAGTACGTCACCGGCCCCGCGGTGATCAATGAGGAGTCCCGCTGGGCCATGCGTCAGGCGCTGGAGAACATCCAGAACGGCACCTACGCCAAGCGCTTCATCCTCGAAGGCATGAGCAACTACCCCGAGATGACCGCCTGGCGCCGCAACAATGCCGCACACCAGATCGAGGTGGTCGGTGGCCAGCTGCGCTCCATGATGCCCTGGATCACCGCCAACAAGCTGGTGGACAAGGAGAAGAACTAAGCCTCGACGCTTAAGTCTGATCCGCACCGAAAAGGCCGCACCCCGTAAGGGGTGCGGCCTTTTTTTGTCGTCGCTCGGGAGGCCTCCACAACCCGGACTCGGAGCCTGGGAGCGAGAAAAAAACTCCTGGGTGGTGGACATCCCCCTCGTTCCCACGCTCTGCGTGGAATGCAGATGGACTCGAACAGAGTGCGTGCGCTCGTTGAGCACGGTATTCACTCCCACGCGGAGCGTGGGAGCGAGAAACCCCACCACAAGCGCCGTCGCCCCCTCGTTCCCACGCTCTGCGTGGGAATGCAGAACACCGCCTCAAGCGCCGTCGTCGTTCGCCTCACCGTAACTGAGGCGGTCCGAGCTGTGGCTCCTCGGCTCGATGTGGATCGAGGCGCGCACCGGGCCGTAGGTCTCGGTCAGGCGCTGCTCGATCTCCTCGGTAATGCGGTGCGCCGCCGCCACGTCGCGCGGCTCTACCACCAGGTGCATCTCGATGAAGAGCTGCCGCCCCACCACGCCGCGCGAGGCGATGGCGTGGCAGTTGACCACCCCGTCGATGGCCATGGTCAGGTCGTGGATGGCGTGCGCCGGGACCGCATAGTGGTCGACCAGCCAGGGCAGGTTCTCCTCCACCACCTGCCAGCCGCTACGCAGCACCAGCAGCGCCACCGGCAGGGCCAGTAGCACGTCGAGCCAGGCCATCCAAGGGTATCCGGCGGTCTGTCCGAGCCACACCCCACACAGTCCCGCCAGCACCAGGCTGGTGACCCAGACGTCGCTCAGGGTGTGGCGCGCGTCGGCGATGAGGATGGCCGAGCCGAGGCGCCGCCCGGCGCGCCGCTCGTAGAGGGTGACCAGCAGGTTGATCGCCAGCACCACCAGCAGCAGCGACAGCTCGGGCCCCTCCAGGGTGAGCGGGGTCACCTCATCGAACAGGCGCAGCACGGCACCCTTGAGGATCTCGAAGCAGGCGATGGCGAGAAAGAAGGCGATGGCCAGGGCGCCGATGGCGTCGTACTTGAGGTGGCCGTAGGGGTGGTCCTGGTCCGGCTTGGGGTCGGCCAGGCGATTGGTGAGCAGGCCGACCAGGTTGTTGGCGCTGTCGGTCACCGAGTGCAGGGTGTCGGCAAGTAGGCTGAGGGAGCCGGTGAGCAGGCCGAGCACTCCCTTTATCACTAGCACCGTCAGATTGAGCCCGAGGGTGATGAGCAGCACCCGTTGCACCCCGGCGCGGTTGTCAGCGCTCATCGCCACACCCTCCGGTCCGCCACGCTAGTCGTCGTGCTCGCGGCGGTGCCCGCGCTCGCCCCACTCGCCGACGATCTCGTCGTCATCCCCACTGCGGTGGCAGCGGGCGCAATCCTCGAAGTCACGGATCCCCTCCTCACTGTGTTTGGCGCGGATGCGCGCCGGGGTGTGCTCGTGGCAACCGTAGCAGGTGTAGCGCTGGTAGTCGCTCTCCTGATGGCAGCTCTCGCAGTTGTCCGGGTGGTGGCGGTCGAAGCGGAAGTAGCGCGCGTGGTCGAAGGTGGCCGGGCGCCACGCCTGCTGGCTGTGGCAGCTGGTGCACTCGCCCTTGAGCTGACGGTGCAGGGTGTCCTTGGGCGGTTGGTGACAACTGCTGCACTGGCGCTGGCGTGCCGGGACCAGCAGGGCGTGGGAGAAGCCGCGCTCGGCGTGATACGGGCGCACCCCCTGGTGGTCACTGTGGCAGGCGAGGCAATCCTGCTCGCGCAGCTCTTGGTGGAAGGCGACCCGCTGGTCGGCGTCCGGGATCGGCGCACCCTGGGTGGTGAGGCGACCGATGGTGTCGGGGCGGTGGCAGTCGCGGCACTTGGCCGGGTCACTGCCCTGAAACAGGGTGTGACAGGCGAAGCACTCCTGGGTCAGTGCGCTGTGTTCGGGGATGAGCGGACCGGGGCTGACCATCAGCTGCGGGTAGACCAGGGCGAGCGCCAGCAGGGCGAGCAGGTTGACCAGGATGACCTTGAGTAGGGTGCTTTTCATCGTCTTGTTCACCTCGGCGCGTTACAGCGGCCACTGCCAGAACATCAACACCGAGAGGATGTGCGCCAGCCCCAACACGGCGAAGGCGAGGCTGATGGGGAAGTGCACCGCGCGCCACCGCTGCATGGTCTCCAGGGTCACCGCGTCCCAGAACAGCGCCTGATCGACCCCGCTCGCGCTCACCCCCGCGTCGCTCAGGCGGCTGCGCCGCGCCGCCAGGTGGCGACGGCCCCGGTCGAGCAGGTACTTGCCCACCAGCCCGCTGACCACGTTGATCAGCATGGCGACGAGTGCCAGCCAGGGGAGGATGGCGTTGAAGTGCACCCCGGCGTGCACCAGCACCATCAGCGCCCCGCTCCAGGTGAGCAGCTCGTGCAGCTGCAACAGCCGCCGTGGGCTGCCGACGGCGATCACCTTGCGCTTGCGCAGCGAGTAGAGCAGCGAGAGCAGGATCAGCAGGGTACCGGGGATGCCCAGGTAGCGCCCGACCCACACCAGGTCGAGCCAGTGCAGCAGCAGGTCGGCCACCAGGGTGCCGAGGGCGAGCAGGGCGAAGAGCCCGAGGAAGGGGAGCACCTCGCGGCGCAACAGGGAACGCTGCATGGGGCCTCCTTACAGCTCCAGGGTGAGGTCGGATGCCGGGGTGGCGACGCAGAGCAGGCAGTGGCCCGGCGCCACCGCCACCTCGGGCGGCTGGCGGTAGCTCACCTCGCCCTCCAGCAGACGCGTCTGGCAGCAGCCACAGGCCCCTGCGCGACAGCCGGAGTCGGCGGCGATGCCGTGCGCCTCGGCGAACGCCAGCAGCGACTCAGCGGTGCCATCCCACTCCAAGGTTTGGTCGCTGCGCGCGAAGCGTATCGCGTGGTGAGCGGCCTCCTTCGCGGGGCTGCTCTGCGGTGCCAGGGAGGCGGGGCCGAAGGATTCGTAGCGCAGGTCCTCGGGCGCGACCCCCGCCTCGGCCAGGGCCGGGACCAGGCTCTCCATCATCCCCTTGGGGCCGCAGACGTAGAACTGGTGGCGCTTCAGCGGCAGGGTACGGCGCAGTAGCCCGATGTCGACCCGCGCGGCGTGTTGGTAGTCGCGTCCCAACACCTCGTCCGGGGCCGGGCGGCTGTAGCAGAGGTGCAGGGTGAAGTGGGGGTGGCTGGCCGCGAGGCCACGTAGCGAATCGAGCTGGGCCGCCTCGGCGCCGTTGCGCACACCGTAGTAGAGGCGTACCTCACGCCCCTCGGGGAGCACCTGATTGAGGATGCTGAGCATCGGCGTGATGCCGATCCCGCCCGCCACCAGCACCAGCGGCACAGCGGGCTCGTCGCCCAGGTGGAACTGACCCGATGGGGCGCGCACCTCCAGCCGATCCCCCACCTGCACCCGGTCGTGGAAGTGGTTGGAGGAGAGCCCCGGCGGCAGCCCCGCAGGCTCAGGCGGTGCGGGCACCCGCTTGATGGTGACGCGGTAATAGTCGCGTCGAGGGGCGTCGGAGAGGGAGTAGCAGCGCACCAGTTGGCGTGGCGCACCGCCCGCCGGGTCAGCCACTGTCAGGCGAAAGGTGAGGAACTGACCGGGCAGGAACGGGGGCAGGGAGGCGCCGTCTTCCGGCTCCAGGTAGAAGGAGCCGATGTCGCCGTCGGCGTTCTCCCGCTCGCGGCGCACAACGCGGAAGGTACGAAAGCCCGCCCAACCATCCCCTACGGCGAGGGCCATGGGAGGAGGTGGCGCGGCAGCGTGGGTCTCGCTCGGGTCCAGCTGCTCGCGTAGCGCGCGATACGCCTCCCAGTGGCGCAAAAAGGCGAACCCGGCGAAGAACACCACCTGGGCCAGGATGGCGAGGAAGATGAGCAGGGCGAGGAGCGAGGCGGTCATGGTCGTGGCTGGGCCCGTATCGTGTGCACATCCGGGTTGGTCCCGGAACTTGATGTCTGCCAGTGTAAGCCAGGTGGCTGAATAAGCACTGAATGGGTAGGGGAAAATGGGTGTGCCACGGCGCACTTGCACCGCCTTGGTAGGGCTCATATATTCATAATTCATACATATGAATAACTGGGGGGCAGCATGGCAACCACCAGCCTGAGTCTGGGTGAGCACTGGGAGACCTTCATCAAGGGCGAGGTGGCCAGTGGCCGCTACGGCTCCGCCAGTGAGGTGGTGCGCGACGCCCTGCGTACCCTGGAGGAGCGCCGCGAACGGCTGGAGGCGCTCAAGGCCCATCTGGCGCAAGGGGCCGGGCAGGCGCGGCGCGGGGAGTTCGTCGATGGCTTCAGTGTCGACCAGCTGATCGACGAGCTGGACCACGAGCGCTGATGGGGCGCTACCGCCTCACCCCCAGGGCTCGGGACGACCTCAAGGCTATAGGTCGTTACACGGAGCGTGTCTGGGGGAGGGCGCAGCGCAACCGCTACCTGCATGAGCTGGTCGGTCGCCTAGCGTGGTTGGCCGAGAATCCAAACCTTGGCCGCGACCGCCCCGAGCTGGGCGAGGGCTACCACAGCTTCGCCCAGGGCCGACACCTGATCTTCTATCTCCTCGACCCGCCCGATATCCACATCATCGGTATCCTGCATCAGGAGATGGACCCCATCCGCCACCTCGGCGATGGCTGAGGTCCCGGGCCTCAAACGTAGAGACTCTGCCCCGCCCCCGTATAGCTGGTGAGGATGTGGTGAAAGGCCAGATCGCACTTCTCGTTGTAGAGCGCCTCGTCGTAGCTCTCCGGCAGCCCGGCGTCGAACGCCAGCTCCAGGGTGCGGCGCACCTCGGCCAGGGCGCGCCCCTTGTGGCGCCAGTCGAGCACCAGCTTCTCCGCCTTTAGGGTCGCCAGCAGCTCGCGGCAGACCTTTTTCACCTGCGCCTTCTCCTTATCGCTCAGCACCGGGGCCGGTTGGGTAAGGATATCGAACAGCGCCAGCTCCTCCTCCGATAGCCCCTCGCGCACCGCCCGCTGCTCCTCCTCGGATAGCCCCTCGGTGAAGGCGAGCAGCTCCTTGAAGAAGGCCTCGATGTTGAGGCTCCCGGCGTTGTAGCGCTCGATCAGCTCCTGGAACTTTCTCATGAAGTCACGCCGAGTCGGGTTGAGCGAGACCATCACCTCCAGTTTGCTGTTGAGCAGCGCGCGCAGCTTCTCCGCCTCACTGCGCTTGCGCCCCTGGGCAAAGCGCTCGCGCAGCTTGTCGAAGTCGATGCCGCTCAGGTCGTAGAGCGGTTCGTCGTCCGGGGCGGCGATCAGATAGGGCACCGGGGCGACGGAGCGGTCGAGCAGCTCCTCCACCTGGGCCATCACCCCGGAGATGTCCGGCGGCGGGGTGAGTGCCTTGATCTTCTGCGCCAGCACCGAGATGAGCACCGCGTCCGGGGCCAGCGCCTGCGCCGCCGGGTCGGGGAGGATGGCGCGGTAGACGCGGGCGATGAGGGTGGCCAGGGCGAGAAAGGCCTTCTTCTCCTCATCGTGCTCGATCAGCCGCTCCACCGCGTCGTCCAGCTTGGCCACCTTGGTGAAACCCTGGGCGGCCTGGATCGCCACAGGGTCGACCCCTTTGCTCTGCAACTGGGCGATGCCCCGCGCCAGCAGGTGGCGCAGGTGCTCCACCAGCTCCTGCTTCTCCCGGATGGGTGAATCCGAGCTGGGCGAGCTCTCCTCCCCGTAGGGGACGCCCTCCTCCTGCACCCGCGAGGCGGCCCCGCCGTAGATGGCGAGCGCGTCCTGCAACTTGCGGAACACCCCCACGTAGTCGACGATGAGCCCCGCCTCCTTGCCCGGATACTGGCGGTTGGCGCGGGCGATGGTCTGCATCAGGGTGTGGTTCTTCATCGGCTTGTCGAGGTAGATGGTCGAGCAGGAGGGCACATCGAAGCCGGTGATCCACATGGCGCAGACAAAGACCAGGCGCAGCGGGTCCGCCGGGTCCTTGAACTTCTCGTCCAGCGCCTCCTCGCTCATTCGCTTGCGGTGCTTGAGGATGTCGAGCCCCTTCTCTTTCAGCTCCTTCACCTCGTTCTGCCCCTGGGAGACCACCACCGCCATGTCCACCTGGCGCAGGCGGCGCACGTTCTCCTCCAACTGGGCCTGGTGCTCGACCTCACTCCAGTCGACCGGCCCACCCGGCACAGTGCCGGGCAGGCGGTTCCACTCCTCCAGTGCCTGCTCCGCCGCCGCCAACGCCCTGCCCCAGTGCTCTTGCACCTTGTCGTACATGCGCACGGCGGTCGCCTTGTCGATGCAGACCATCATCGCCTTGCCCTGGTGGCCGCGCCCGGTGAAGTGGCGCACCAGGTCCTCGGCGATCGCCTCCAGCCGGTCCTCGCGGGTGATCAGGTGGTACTCGCGGGCGAACACCTGCTCCACCTTGCGCTCCTGGGCCTCGTCCAGCGCTGCATCCTCCAGCAGCCGGGCCAGATCCGCGTTGAGGTCGTCGTTGATCAGCTGCAACTCGGGGATGCGGTTCTCGTAGTAGAGCGGCACCGTGGCGCCGTCGGCGATGGACTGACCGAAGTCGTAGACCGAGATGTAGTCGCCGAACACCTCGCGGGTCTTCTCCTCCCCGGCCATCAGCGGCGTGCCGGTAAAGCCGAGGAAGGCGGCGTGGGGCAGGGCGCTGCGCATGTTGAGCGCCAGGGTGTCGTACTGCGAGCGGTGCGCCTCGTCGGTGATGACGATGATGTCGCGCCGCGCCGAGAGTTGGGGGAAAGGCTCGCCGCCACGGCTGCCGAACTTGTGGATCAAGGTGAAGACGTAGCGGTGGTCTTCGCGCAGCAGCTGCTTGAGGTGCTCACCGCTCTCAGCGTGGGCCTGTGCCTCGGTCACCGCCCCGGTCGCGGCGAAGGTCTGGTAGATCTGCTCGTCCAGCTCCTTGCGGTCGGTGACGATGACGAAGGTCCAGTTGCCCGGCACCCGGCGGTGGATCTTCTGCGTCAGGAAGAGCATCGACAGCGACTTGCCCGAACCCTGTGTGTGCCAGAAGACCCCCAGCCGCCCGGCGCTCCCCTCGGGCCGCGCCTGCACCGCCTCCAGCTCCTGTATGGCGCGGTTCACCCCCAGGTACTGATGGTTCTTGGCCACCTTCTTGATCACCCCGCCGCGCCCCTCCTCGAACACGGTGAAGTTCTCCACCAGGTCGAGCAGGCGCGCGGGCTCGGCCAGGCCGCGGATGGCGGTCTCCAGCGACACCACCCCCACCTCGCCCTCGTCGTTGATGCGCTTCCACTCGAACAGGTGCTCCCAGGGGGCGAAGGTGGCGCCGACGCGGGTGGCCGAGCCGTTGGAGAGCAGCAGCAGGGCGTTGTAGTGGAACAGTTGCGGGATCACCGCGCGGTAGTCGGTGAGGTTGTCGTCGAAGGCCGTCTTGAGGGTCTTGTGGCTCGCCTTCAGCTCCAGGAAGAGCAGCGGGATGCCGTTGACGAAGCCGACCAGGTCGGTGCGCCGGGTGTGGTAGGCCCCCTGCACCCAGAACTGCGAGGCGAGCAGGAGGTCGTTGGCCGTCGGCTCCTGCCAGTCGATCAGGCGCACCGTCTCGCTCTGGGTGCGCCCCCGCGCGTCGGCCACCTCCACCTTCACCCCGCCCTTGAGCAGGCCGTAGATCTCCCGGTTGGCGTTCACCGGCAGCTGGCGCGAACGGTCGCGCAGCAGCTCCTCCGCCGCCTGCTCCAGGGCCGCCGACGGCAGCCCCGGATTGAGCCGCACCAGCGCCGCGCGCAGCCGGGGCAGCAGCACCACCTCCTGCTGTGTCTGCCGCCCCTCGCTCGACTGCGCACCCGACCACTCGCCATGGAGGTTCGCCGTCTCCCACCCCAGCTCGGCGAAGAGGGCGATGGCCGGTTGCTCGACCAGGGCGTCCTCGGAGTAGGCGTGGCTGGGGCTGGGTGGGGTCATGGTGCCTGCCTCTCGCTCGGCTTCACTTCATCGCACCCACGCTCCAGCGTCACGCATCTTCCTAAACCAGAACTCAATGCCACCGGTCCACCTCGATCAATCCCTCCTGTCCCATGTAGCTCCGCGCACTTGAGTAACGCCAGTGCTCAGGTAGGTCCACATAGCCACGCTGTACCGGATTGTAGTGGATATAGTCCAACTTCTGGCGCATGACCTCATCGCTGAAGAGCAGCTCCGCGTGGGAACCCTCCTGCCAGAACTGATACTCCCGATCCTGCTTGTGTGCCTTCTTGGCAAACCTGAGCCGCGCCAGCAGCCTCTCGGCGTGGTGCTCTTTCAGGAGTTCGATCAGTCGTGCGGCGGTATACGATTTGAAGCTGGCGACACACTTGTCCAGGCGTGGGGCCTGGGCAGCAAAATGCAGATGGTTTTCCAGCACCACATAGCCGTAGAGTTTGAATCCCTCGTGAGTTTGCAGATGCGACCCTCAAGGATCCCCTCATTTAGCGTGATCGGCCCATAAGAATTACTGATCGCGCACTGCTTGCGCCGACGACAGAGAAAGATCAGGCTTCGCCCCACTCCCTTGACTTATGAGAAGCCCAGATGAAGACGATCCAACCCAAGT
>QKED01000095.1 GCA_003252455.1 Gammaproteobacteria bacterium | reverse complement strand
ATCGCCACCCCGCACTTGGGCACCGAGGTGGCAGAGCTGGGTCTAATGGCAGGCCACTCCCCGGCCAGTTGGGTCGCACCGCTCTTTGGTGCGCAGACCATCAACCGCTCCCAGGGGCTCTACCGCGACCTGCAGACCGAGTACCCAGGTGGTCTGCTCTTTTGGCTCAATCGCCAGCCGCACCCACAGGCGACCTATATCTCTGTGCTGCGTAAGGACAACGGCTTCCTCGGTATCGGCAATTTCATCGCCCCCCTCTGGAGCCAGGATATGAACAATATCCCCGCACTAGCTGGGCGCTCCCGTGTCATCGCTGGCTACGGTGACCACGATATGCACCCTGCAGACGGCCCATTGCTGGTCGGCCTGCTCAATGAGTTGGCCCAGCAGCCCTGATACGACCCGCTATCCGCCCAGGCGTTAGGGCTTGAGGCAGCGGTTCAGGGCTGCGGCATTGCCACGCTGCATGGCAAAGTAGAGCCCTGGACCGACCTGCTGGGTACTACCCACCGGGTCCAGCTCTGCATAGCCGATGCCCGTCCCTTCTAGCAGCATCTCCACCAGGCTGCGATTCGCCCCCGGCTCGCCGAACAGACAGCGGGCACCCCCCTCACGCAATACGCCACGGAGCTCCGCCAGCCGTTTCGCGCCAGGTCGGCGGTCCAGGTCGATCACCACGGAGCCCCGGGCATTGAGCCCGTAACGTCGCTCCAGGTAGTGAAAGGCGTCGTGAAACACCAGGTAGGGAACGTGGCGCACATCTGTCAATTGGCGGGTTAGTTCCTCGTCGAGTTGCGCTAGGTCATGCTGCAGTGTGTGGAGGTTGGCCGCATAGCGGTCGTTGTTGTCTGGGTCGAGCTGGCCGAGTCTGGTGGCGATAGCCGCAGCGAGCTGGCTCGCCACCTGCGGGTCTTGCCAGATGTGTGCATCCACCATCCCCTCGCTCTCTGTATGCCCTGTGTCCTGCTCATTCTCCTCGTGGTCGTGGTCGTGGTCGTGCGCCTCGCTCTCCTCTCCCAATACCTCTGTCCCATGGCTATGCTTCTCCCAGCGGCCACCACTGCGGTATTGGAGGAGGGGGAGGCCAGGGGTGGTAATGAGGTCGAGGCGGTGTGTGGGGTCTATCTCCTGCAGCGGTCGTTCCAAGAAGCGCTCCAGCTCCGGGCTGACGCGCACCACCAGGTCGGCGTCGTGGAGCTTACGCATATCCGAGGGACGAAGTGAGTAGGTGTGTGGCGAGCTGTTCGGTGGCAGGAGCAGACTGGGCTCACCGATACCCTCCATCAGGCGGCTGGCAAGGGAGTGGATCGGTGCCAGGGTAACCACCACATTGGGTGCGGCGAGCAGCCGCGTAGGGAGCGTGGTAGGTACGAGGAACACGATGAATAAGAGCAGGCGACGGGACATAGTACGCTCCATAGCTGAGTTATATGTTACAATATAACAGTCGATGTCGAGCCGCTGTCAATCCGAACGTGAATGGCACAGGAGTCCCCATGCAAAATACACCCCCGGAGCAGACCCCCCCCTGTCATTGTCACGGAGGGTTTATCGCAGAGCACGACCATGGGCCCTGCGTCAATCACGCGCTGGAGCGCGCCGCGACGCTCTGCCGTGAGCGCGGCGTGCGCCTCACCCCGCAGCGGCTACGAGTGCTGGAGTTGGTGTGGCGCAGCAGCCGTCCACTGCAGGCGTACGCCTTGCTCGAAGAGCTACGTGTGCAGCAGCCCACCACCGCCGCCCCGATTGTCTATCGTGCCCTCGACTTTCTGATCCAGCAGGGGCTGGTGCATCGTATCGAATCACAAAACAGCTACGCCGCTTGCCGTCACCCCGATGCCGTACACGATGGACAGTTCCTCCTCTGTACCCACTGTGGCCGCGCAGTAGAGCTGGAGAGTCGACCAGTGAGTGAGCAGGTACGTGCGGCGGCCGAGGGGGTCGGCTTCGAGGTGTCGCAACAAACGCTGGAGGTGCATGGCCTCTGCCCGCGTTGTCAGGGGGGGCCCCAGCATGGCTGAAAGCAAGCCGATCCTGCTCAGTGCCGAAGAGGTGCTCCTCACGATCGCCGGGCGTGAGGTGCTTTCGAGTGTCTCGCTGCATGTACACGCCGGGGAGATCCTCGTGCTCATCGGGCCGAACGGCGCCGGAAAGTCGACCCTGATCCGCATCCTGCTCGGGCTGCAGCGGCCCGATCGGGGGCGCGTGCGTCAGGCCGATGGGGTGCGGATCGGTTACATGCCCCAACGGGTGCAGATCGACCCGGTGCTACCACTCACGGTCTCACGCTTCCTCGCCCTGAGTGGTGAGCACAAACGGGCCACTCACCTGGAGGTATTGCGCGAGGTGGGTGTCGACGACCTCCTCACCGCGCCCCTGCGTACCCTCTCTGGCGGCGAGTTTCAGCGCGTGTTGTTGGCGCGTACCATGCTGCGACGCCCCCAGTTGTTGATCCTCGACGAGCCGGTTCAGGGGGTGGATGTGCAGGGACAGTCCGACATCTACGGGCTTATCGCCCGTCTGCGTGACGACCACGGCTACGGCATCCTTATGGTCTCGCACGACCTGCATCTGGTGCTCGCCGCAGCGGACCGGGTGATCTGCCTCGACCGCCAGGTGTGCTGCTCGGGCCACCCCACCGCCGTGCGTCAAGACCCTGCCTATACCACGCTCTTCGGGCGTCAGGGGGCCACGCACCTGGCCTTTTACAAGCACCACCACAAACACATACATGGGCCCGACGGGACCTTACTGCAGCCGCGCAAACCCGAGTGCGAGGTGTGCGAGCATGGATGAGTTCATGTTGCGAGCGCTGCTCGCCGGCGGGGCGATCGCCCTGGTGAGTGGCCCCTTGGGCGCCTTTATCGTCTGGCGGCGTATGGCCTACTTCGGCGATACCCTGGCGCATGCCGCACTGCTCGGTGTCGCCCTCGGCCTGCTGCTGCAGGTGAACCTGACCCTGGCCATCGTCGTGGTCTGCCTGCTTCTGGCGGTGGTGCTGGTGCTGCTCCAGCAACAGCATCGCCTGGCCAGCGACACCCTGCTCGGCATCCTCTCGCACACTACGCTCTCCCTCGGTCTCCTCTCGTTGGCGTGGATGGATGGACTGCGTGTCGACTTGTTGGGCTACCTCTTCGGCGACATCCTGGCGGTGAGTTGGGGCGACCTCTACTGGATCGCAGGCGCGGTCGTCGCCTCCTTGGTGGCACTGGGCTTCATGTGGCAACCGCTGTTGCGCATCACGGTGCACGAGGAGATGGCGCGGGTAGAGGGGGTGCCGGTGGTGGCCGTGCGCCTCGCCTTCATGTTGGTCATCGCCCTGCTCATCGCGGTGGCGATGAAGGTGGTCGGGGTCCTGCTCATCACCTCGCTACTCATCATCCCTGCTGCCACCGCCAGCCACTTCGCCCGCACCCCGGAGCAGATGGCCCTGTTGGCCTCACTGTTCGGGGTGCTGGCCGTGGGCGGCGGGCTGTTCGGGTCACTGCAGTGGGACCTCCCGGCCGGCCCAGCGGTGGTCTTTTGTGCCGCGTTGGTGTTCTTCGCCGGACCCTATTGGATGGGTAGCCGTTCGTCGCGCTGATTACATCAACATGGTGATTGCACGGGGCATTTTCCCGGCATAGGCTTTCTGTCGACTGGAGTCGAAGGCGGTCGGATGCTACATTAGCCAGTCCTAATTAAACGCCGTTCCTACGAGGTCGTCACATGGGTATCCGATTCAGGGCCAAGCCCGGTAGCCACGAGCGCCAGCTGCTGCGCTACGCCGAGAATCTACTCTTCCCCGTCGAGAGGCGTGCCATCGAGCAGCGTGATGTGGACATGGCGCGTATCCAGGACGATAACGAGCGCCGCGACTTCGAGCTGCAACTGCGCGAGGCGGTGCAGGCGTGTATAGACCTGGAACCGCAGAGCGACAGCGAGATATTGCTCACACTCAAAGAGCACCTCGATCAGCTCTACGAACGCAGCGCCACCCTTGCCGGTGAGGTGGACGAGTGGCAGGCGGCACTCAATCAGCTCATCGAGCTGATCATGCACGCGGTGCGCAAGGGGGCGGGGGAGGACCGCATCGCCCAGGGCAAGTTGGAGGCCGAGGACGAGGCACGTGCTATCCATCAGCAGATGCTCGCCTATCCCCTCATTGCCGACCTTCTGCGTGACGATATCATCCCCGAAGATGAGCTGGTCATCACCCTGCTCGGAGAGTCTCAGGCCGCCTGCGAGGCGGCCTGGTCACTGTTCGACGCCGAGCAGCAGGCGCTCATGCTGGAGCAGGCCGTGACGCTGCTGCGCTCATTAGAAGAGGGACCGTTGCGTACACGCAGCGCCGAGCGAGTGGAGATGTTACGCCAGGCCATGCCTCCCGCGTTTCACCCTCACCACCATGGGGATGGGCACCTCCATGGCTGACACGCCAGCGCGTTCGGCATCGAGCGCCCCGAAGGGGGCCGCCGTACTCCTCGGCACGCTGCTCTTCCTCGGGCCCGCACATGGGGAGATGGTGCGCCCCGTGTTCGCCGAGCAGATGGTCAACGCCATGCTGGAGATGATGGAGTGGCTCTATCACAACAGCCAGGGCTACACCATGGGCCACCCCGACTACACGCGTTGGCCGGGCCTGCCGGGTGAGTATGGCTTGCCGAGCCAGACCCTACTGCCGAGCGAGCTGAGCCTACACGCAGCGGGGATCAATCCCATGGGCTCGGTGGCTCTCCCCGGACAGGGGCAGAGCTACCTCGAAGAGGCACGCCGCCAGGCCCTCGGTCTCGGCGACGACCTCTCCGGCCTCCTCTCCCGCAGTGGCGGACAGAACGCCACCCCCTCGCAGGCTCAAGGTACGTCACCGTACCACAGTGTACCGGGGACGCAGACCGCCTACGGCACGACACAGCCGCACATGGGGGGGACACAGGGTAGTTATAATCCGACGCTCACACCGCAGCAGGACTACACGACGAGTCAGCCCGCATATGCGCCGCAAATGATGGCCACCACCCCACCAGGTGTGGTGACCAACCAACCCGGCTATGCCCAGCTACCCAGTAGTGGTGATCAGACCCTGCAGCCAAACAGCGTGTATCCCAACCCGGGGTACACGGGCGCGACACAAGCACCGGCGCTGATGACACCACAGACGCTATCGAACGGCATGCAGGGACTCTCGCCCCAACTGCCGCCGACAGGTCTGCCTATGGGGCAGGGTGGAACGGTAGCGCCTCAGGGCTATGCACAACAGGGACAGAGCGTGTGGAATGGGGTGAGTCAACCCGGTAGCACCAGCGCGCAGTCGCTCGCCCCTCCCCAGGCCACCACCACACCGTGGTATATCCCCCAGCAGTTGGCAGGCTATTGGCGTAGCCGCTCTGGTGAGACCCTGCTCATTCAGGGCGAGCGGTTCATCCTCCAGGCGGAGGGGGTCGGGAGCATCGAGGGGCGCCTGCTGGCGCGGGGGGATCGGCTGGTGGCCTACAATCAGGCCGAGGGGATAGAGACCGTCTATCGATTCCTCCACCAGGATGACATCCTGGTGCTGCGCGACTCGTTGGGTCAAGCGATCCTCTTCCAACGCGAGAGCCTGCCCTCTCGGCTCAACTATTAGGGTCAATTGTCTAGGTGCTCGCCTCTTCAGAATCGCTGCTTTGAACAACAATGGAGCTGTTGCGTGTAATCGAAATAACCTATTCGAGACGACTTCAGCTCTAATTCAGTGATTTACTGTTAAAAGTTTGTCGTATTGGGTTCATCTGTGTTTTGTGTCATTGTAATGACCAGCTCAAGTACGGCATATGGAAGTGCTGGAGGATGCGATGTGCAGATGGGCGCATTGCATCTGGTCAACAACCGTATGACGGGGTAAGAACGTGACGAAAAAAAGCCTCCAAAGCCTCTTTCTGCTGCTCATTTGCCTACTTGCGATCCCCTTCGCCCAGGCCGAGGATTCAGTCGAGTTCCCGGGCCGTGAGAAGTATCTGAAGGTGCCCTACATCGAACTCGAAGATCTCTTCGCCAACTTCGAAGAGAGCGTCATCATCGATGTGCGCTCCGAGTACGAGTACAACACCCTCAAGATCAAGGGGTCGATCAATGTCCCGATCGCCAACCTACGCCAGTTCGAGAATGAGCTGACCCGCCTGCGTGCGGAGTTCCCGCAGAAGCGTCTGGTCTTCTATTGCAACGGCAAGACCTGCATGAAGTCCTACAAGGCGACCGTGAAGGCACAGGCCATGGGCTTGGAGAACATCTACGCCTACGACGCAGGCGTCTTTGATTGGGTCAAGGCCCATCCCGACCTGGGCGAGCTGCTGGGGCGCTCACCGGTGCGTCCTGAGCAGTTGATCGGCAAGGAGCAACTGGCGGCACACATGCTCGACCCCGAGGCCTTCAGCATGCGCGTGCGCGAGCTCAAAGATAAGGCCGTGGTGATGGACGTGCGTGACCCCTTTCAACGTGAGGGTGTCGGCTTCTTCCCCGGCCACGAGACTAACGTGCCGCTGGATGCCGTAGATAAGCTGAGCCGGGCCATGACCGAGGCCAAGGCGAAGGGGCAGACGCTCTTCATCTACGACGCCGTGGGTAAGCAGGTGGCCTGGATGCAGTACAGCCTGGAGGACGCCGGTGTGAAGGACTACTTCTTCATGGATGGTGGGGCCAAGGCCTACTACGACTGGATCAGTGGCTCCATGTGGAAGAAGTGAGCCATACCCACCCGCTAGCGGCTAGCCGCTAGCGGGCGCTGGCCCGGTGGGCCAGCCCAACAAGAAGGGCGTTGGTCGCAAGACCAACGCCCTTTTTGTTGCCTCGGGTTACTGAGCGGGTGCGCCCCTAGCAGGCACACCGTCGAGCGGTCTTAGTGCGGGAGGGGCTCACCGAAGAAGAACAGGAAGCCCAGGAAGAGGATCAGACCGACGACTGCACCCATAGGGAGGAGAAGACAAAAACCCGGGAGGTCACCACAGGTCTTGCGCAGGGTACACATCTTGCATTTCTTCATACTGTCTACCGCTTTCCTTACAGGCTAGGAGTGTTTTGTTCTACATAGCTCATGCCATTAATAGCACTTTGCTTACCCCCTGGGAATATCTCGAAGGGGTATGGACTCTATACTTATATTAATCTTTTGCTTATGAAAGATTAGTCGTCGTCCTTCCCGCGCTTCTTGCTTTCACGCTCGACCCAACGTCCATCCTCGTAGTGGGCGCTCCAACCGGTGGCCTTGCCCTCCGCCTCGCTCATCACGTACTGCTCCTTGCTCTTACGGGAGTAGCGGATGATGGCGGGGTTGCCGTCCGGGTCGGCCACAGGGGCCTCGCAGAGGTAGTGGTACTTGGGGTCCAGCTCGGCCACGTGCGGTAGGATCTCTCTGACCAGTGGCGGGCGTGTCTCTCGCGAGCGGGGAAAGTTGCTGGAGGCGAGGAAGATCCCGGAGGCGCCATCACGCAGTACAAAGTAGCCGTCAGACTTCTCGCACTTGAGCTCCTGCATCGGGATCGGGTCGGCCTTGGGCGGTGCCGCCTGACCGTTGCGTAGTAGCTTGCGGGTGTTGCGGCACGCCTCATTGGTGCAGCCGAAGTACTTGCCGAAGCGCCCGGACTTGAGCTGCATGTCGGCACCGCACTTGTCGCACTCGATGATCGGGCCCTCGTAACCCTTTATGCGGTATTTGCCACCTTCGACCTCGAAGCCGTCGCAGTCGGGGTTGTTGCCACAGATGTGTAGCTTGCGCGACTCGTCGATAAGATAGCTGTCCATCGCGGTGTCGCACTTGGGGCAGCGGTGGCGCTCGACCAACTGCTTGGCCTCGCCCTCTTCGTCCTCGTCGGCGTTCACCGCCTCGTCGCCGGGGATGAGGTTGATGGTCTCCTTGCAGCGCTCCTTGGGGGGGAGGTTGTAACCGGAGCAGCCGAGGAAGACACCGGTGGAGCCGATGCGCACCATCATCTTGCGCCCGCAGGCGGGGCAGTCGATATCGGTGAGGGTCGGCTCGTTGCCACGCATGCCGCGCTCCTCATCCTCGGCCTCATCGAGGAGGCGCTTGAACTCGGCATAGAACTTGTCGAGGGCCTGGCGCCACTCGATGCTGCCAGTGGCGATGGCGTCGAGCTTCTCCTCCATCAGGGCGGTGAAACCATAGTCGAGCAGGTCGGTGAAGCTCTCCACCAGGCGCTCGGTGACCACCTCGCCGATCTTTTCGGCGTAGAAGCGGCGGTTGCGCAGGGTCACGTAACCACGGTCTTGGATGGTGGAGATGATGCTGGCGTAGGTGGAGGGGCGACCGATGCTGCGCTTCTCCAGCTCCTTGACCAGGCTTGCCTCGGAGTAGCGCGGCGGCGGCTTGGTGAAGTGCTGCGAGGGGTTGAGCTGCTCCAGGGTCAGGGTGTCGCCCTCGGCCACATCGGGTAGGAGCACATCCTCGTCATCTTTACCACCAGGCTTTTGCACCTTGGTCCAGCCGTCGAAGCGCAGGATGCGCCCCTTGGCGCGCAGCTCGAAGTCGCCAGCGGTGACCGTCAGCGTGGTGCTGTCGTAGCGCGCCGGGGGCATCTGACAGGCGACGAACTGGCGCCAGATGAGTTCGTAGAGGCGCTCGGCGTCGCGCTCCATGCCCGCCAGGGCGTTGGCCTGGGTGTGTACGTCGGAGGGGCGGATCGCCTCGTGGGCCTCCTGTGCCCCCTCACGGCTGGCGTAGCTGATGGCGGCATCGGGCAGGTAGGCCTGCCCGAAGCTCTGGACGATGTAGTCGCGGCAGGCGTCGACCGCGTCCTTGCTCAGGTTGGTGGAGTCGGTACGCATGTAGGTGATGTAGCCCGCCTCGTAGAGGCGCTGGGCAAGCATCATGGTCTTCTTCACGCCAAAGCCTAGGCGGGTGCTGGCCGCCTGCTGCAGGGTGGAGGTGATGAAGGGGGCGCGGGGCTTGCTGCTGGTGGGGCGTACCTCACGCTTGGTGACTTGGTAGCTGGCACGCTGTAGCGCGGCGACAGCCGCGTCGCTCTGGGGCTGGGAGGTGGGGCGGTACTCCGTATCGCCCTGCTTGGCCACTTGTAGGGTGAGCGGCTCGGCACTGGGGGTCTTGAGGTCGGCGCGCAGCTCCCAGAACTCCTCGGGGACGAAGGCGTGGATCTCCCGTTCGCGCTCCACTACCAGGCGCACCGCCACCGATTGTACTCGCCCGGCGGAGAGGCCACGGGCGAGCTTCTTCCACAGTAGGGGGGAGAGCATGTAGCCGACCACGCGGTCGAGGAAGCGACGGGTCTGTTGGGCGTTGACGCGATCGAGGTTGAGCTCGTCGGGGCTGGAGAAGGCCTCTTTGATGGCGTTTTTGGTGATCTCGTTGAACACCACGCGACGGTACTTTTGATCATCGCCACCGATCGCCTCGCGCAGGTGCCAGGCGATCGCCTCCCCCTCGCGATCCAAGTCGGTTGCGAGGTAGATGGTATCGGCCTTTTCGGCGAGCTTACGCAGCTCCTCGATTACCTTCTCTTTGCCAGGCATGATCTCGTAGGTGGCCTGCCAACCGTTCTCAGGGTCGACGCCCATGCGCTGCACCAGGGCGTTCTTGGCGCGCACCGATTTGCGTGCCTCGCGCTCCTCGGCAGGGAGCTGCTTGGCCTCACGGGCCAGGGCGGCGCGCTCGGCCGGGGTCATCTTGCTGCCACTGCCACTGCTCGGGAGGTCGCGAATATGGCCGATGCTCGACTTGACGATAAATTCCTTGCCCAGGTACTTATTGATGGTCTTGGCCTTGGCAGGGGACTCGACGATGACCAGTGATTTTGCCATGTTTTGTTTTAATTCAGTGAGTTAGTGGCTGTGCTCGAAAAAAGCCATGGTGTGAAGCGTACTACTGATAAGTGCTAAGAGCGGGCCGTGTCAAGTCTTGACGCCAGCGGCCATGGCGGCGAGTGTGCCCCATCCACACGCCTCAGGTCGAGAGGCAGATGAATTTACCGCTTAGGGGGGAAAGTGCCTACGAGCGCTCTCACAGACGAGCTGGTGATGTCCGACGCGAGCGGTACCTACCACTGGCGCGGGGTGTTGCGTGCCGTGTTGACCCACCGACGCGGTCTGCTGCTCGGCAACCTCATCTCGCTCTTCACTACTCTATGTGCCGTGCCGTTACCTCTGCTCATGCCGTTGCTGGTCGACGAGGTGCTGCTCGACCAGCCCGGACCGCTCTTGGCGCTGCTGGAGCGGCTCTTTCCGGCGGCCTGGCAGGGGCCGGTGTTGGCCATCGGCTCGGTCCTCGTCGCGACGCTACTGTTGCGCCTCTGTGCACTGCTGCTCGGCGTCTGGCAGACGCGTCAGTTCACCCTCATCGCCAAGGCGGTGACCCTGCGCATCCGCCGGGATCTGCTCGCCCGTCTACAGCGGATCTCCATGGCCGAGTACGAGACCCTGGGTGCCGGTACCGTCACCTCGCACTTCGTCACCGATGTGGGGGCGATCGACGACTTTCTAGGCGCGTCGGTAGCGAAGAGCCTCATCGCCGTGTTCAACCTCATCGGTGTCAGTCTGATCCTGCTGTGGATGCACTGGCATCTGGCCATTTTTATTCTCCTCCTCAATCCGTTGGTGATCGGTCTGACGGTGCGCCTGGGTAAGCGGGTGAAGCACCTCAAACGTCGCGAGAATGCCGCCTTCGAGGCATTTCAACAGGCTCTTGGCGAGACACTCGATGCCATCCACCCGATCCGCGCCGGCAACCGTGAGGCCCACTATCTAGCGGGGGTGGCGCTGAAGGCCGAGGCGATCCGTAGCCACTCCGCGGCCTACGCCTGGCGCAGCGACGCCGCCACGCGCCTCTCCTTCACCACCTTTCTCTTTGGCTTTGACAGCTTTCGTGCCGTGGCGATGTTCATGGTGCTCTACTCCGACCTGAGCGTTGGACAGATGATCGCGGTGTTCGGCTACCTCTGGTTCATGCTCACGCCGGTGCAGGAGATCATCGGCATTCAATACAGCTTCAACGCTGCCAATGCGGCGCTCGGGCGCATCAACCGTCTCTGTGCCCTACACGAGGAGCCCTACTACCCCCATGAGCAGGACCCATTCGTCGGCAAGCAGACCGTCGCCGTCAGTGTGCACGACCTGCACTTCGCCTACGGCATCGAGCCGAACGTGGGGGAGCCGGTCCTACGAGGGGTCGATCTGACCATTGCCGCGGGCGAGAAACTGGCCCTGGTGGGGGCGAGTGGGGCGGGTAAATCGACCCTGGTGCAGCTCCTGCTCGGGCTCTACCCACCGCAGCGGGGTGAGATCCGTTACGACGGCGTGGCACACACCCGCATCGGACTCGATGTGGTGCGTGAGCATGTGGCGGTGGTCCTACAGTCGACCGCGCTGTTCAACGATACGGTGCGCGCCAACCTCGGCCTGGGCCGTGACTACCCGGACACCGCCCTGTGGCACGCCCTGCGTGTGGCGCAGTTGGAGGAGACGGTGGCGGCCTTGCCCTTGGGCCTCGACAGCCTGGTGGGGCGTCAAGGGGTACGCCTCTCGGGTGGGCAGCGTCAGCGTCTGGCGGTGGCGCGTATGGTGTTGGCCGACCCGAAGGTAGTGATCCTCGATGAAGCGACCTCGGCACTGGATGCACAGACCGAGGCGCATCTGCATGCGGCGCTCGACACCTTCTTGCAGGGGCGCACCACGCTGATCATCGCCCACCGGCTGAGCGCGGTGCGTCAGGCGGACCGGGTCGCGGTGTTCGATGCGGGGAGGGTGGTGGAGCAGGGGACCCATGCGGAGCTCATGGCACGGGAGGGGGGCCTCTATCGACGCCTCTATGGTGAACTGCAGACCGGTTGAGTTAGCTGGCGGTGGGGTCCTGCCACTCCTCCAATGCCTCGGCGGCGATCTCTCGTACCTCGACGCTCTCGTCGTCGAGTAGTGCGCGCAGTACGGGCAGTGCCTGTGTGGCGCCACTCAGGCCGAGCAGGTAGGCCGCATCGCTGCGCAGTTGGGCACTCGGCGCCTGGGCCAGGGTCGCGAGGCGCGCGGCGAGGGCACTCAGGTGAGCGCTGCCTGCGTACTGTTCGAGGATGGCACTGGCGCCGAGGCGCGCCTGTAGCGGGGTGTCGGTACGGGCCAGCAGCTCCAGGAGTGGCGCCAGTAGGGTCGGCTCACGCTGGGTGCGCTGTTCGACCTCGCCGAGACCGCCTTCCGCCAGGCGCTGCGTGAGGTGATCGATGAGCGCCTCGGGGTCGGCGGCACGCTGCGCATAGGCGCGCAACTGCTCGGTGCTCAGGGCGCCGGTGAGATGAAACGGCCCCAGGCGCACGTAGGGGACGGCGCGTGCGCCGAGGAGCTCGGCCTGCTCGGGGTGATGGGCCAGGTTGTAGGCGTCGAGCTGGCCTATCACCCCCTCCTTGAGCAGGTTACCGAGCGCCTGCAGTACCCCAGGGCAATGGGGACAGCCGGGGGCGATGAGGAGTAGCGCGCTGGGGACGGTGGAGGACATGGTTCAGAGTAGATTGCGTGGTGCGCCGGCGACGAAGGCCTGGATGTTCTCGGCCACCTGGTCGAGTAGGCGCTGACGGGCGCCGCGTGCTGCCCAGGCGATGTGCGGGGTGAGGATGAGGTTGGGGATGTCGGGCGCGATTAGGGGTGAGCCGTGGCGTGGTGGCTCCTCGACCAGTACATCCACCCCGGCGCCCCCCAGATGCCCGCTCCGCAGGGCCGCCGCCAGGGCCGCTTCGTCGACCAGACCGCCGCGTGCGGTGTTGAGCAGGATCGATCCGCGGCGCATGGCCGCCAGCTCGGCGGCGCCGATGAGGTTGCGGGTCTCCTCGCTCAGCGGACAGTGCAGGGTGAGTACATCCACCTGAGGCAGCAGTTCGGCGAGGGGGATGCGCCCCGCCTGCGCAGGCTGCCCCGGACGGGCGGCCACCCGCACGCGCATGCCGAACGCCGTCTGTGCCGTGTGTGCCATACGCGCGCCCAGGTCCCCATGGCCGACCACGCCGAGGGTGAGTTCGTTCAGTTCGCGGATCGGGTGGCTCAGTAGGCAGAACTGGTCACTGGTATCCCAGGCGCCTTGGGCCACATCGGCGCGGTAGTGGTCGAGGTTGCGCACCAGGGTGAGGAGCAGGGCGAGGGTGTGCTCCACCACCGTGTGTCCGGCGTAGTGGCGCACGTTGCAGACAGCGATACCGTGTCGTTTGGCCGCCGCCAGGTCGATGTTGTTATAGCCGGTGGCGGCGACGGCGATGAGGCGTAACGCGGGGGCTGCGGCGATGGCGGCCGCGTCGAGTACGACCTTGTTGCTTACCACCACTTGGGCCTCGGCCAGGCGCGTATGGAGCTCATCGGCCTCGGTGCCGGCGTAGACCTGCCACTCGGGTAGGGTGGCATAGAGCCGCTCCAGGGAGAGGTCGTGGCCGAGGGAGTCACGGTCGAGTAGCAGACCACGGCTAGGCGGGGTGGGGGTGAGTGGTATCATCGGGCTATTGTGACAGAGCCTCTTGGGGTGGCCAACGCCCTTTAAGCGCGCACTATGCGGCCCCATTTGGCACTGTCAACCCACCCTTGTGCCATGGAGCCGCGAATGAGCCAGAGTCGTGAATTGAGTAAAGAAGAGATGATCCTGCGTGCCATGAAGATGACCCTGCTCGGCGTGGCGAGGGATACGGCCACAGAGCCAGGCCTCAAACACCCGCTCACTGAACAGACCATCATCGACATCCGTGAGTGCCTGCGCCTTATCAGCGCGCGCGAGTACGAACTGGCCCAGGCCGCAGGTGAGCGCTGGGACGAGCGACCGCACTTCACAGACGAGCGACGCCCCGCCCCGCAGGGCGAGGTGGTAGTGCCCATCACCGCTATCGGGCGCAACACCAAGAAGCAGGATACCTGAGCCGGATCGACCAGGGGCGGCGCTCGCCGTCCCCGTCACTCACTGCGTCAGCATCTGCTCCAGCATGTTGTTGCGCTTCTCCTGTTTTCTGTTGGCCTCATGGGCCTTGTCGCCCGCCGCATGGTAGGCCGAGAAGGCCGAACTGCGCTGCTGCCCCCCGCTTGTCCCCTGCGCCTCTCCCCCCTGTTGTCCCTGTGGATTGAGTGACGGCAACACGTTGACGTTGTTGTA
Organism: Gammaproteobacteria bacterium; assembly: GCA_003252455.1. GTDB lineage: Bacteria > Pseudomonadota > Gammaproteobacteria > Thiohalomonadales > Thiohalomonadaceae > SZUA-467. Next base: position 7,524 of record QKED01000095.1, on the reverse strand, counting down.
GACCTCTTGCCGCGTGTAACTCACCCCGTCCGGGGGGGGCTCACTGGTGAATTGCACATTGCCCTCAGCATCGGTCCAGCGGTAGAAGCGCGTCGTCTCACCCGCCTCGGCCGCCTGTTCGTCACCGAAGGGGCCGGGGAGGTGGTCCATCAGTGTCTCTAGTTTGCCGCGATCTCCGCCGGCGTTGATGTCGAACTGTCCGCCATTATGTGCCGAGCCCTTGAGCAGGGCGTCGAGGTCGAGTAGCGGGCCGTTGCCGCCGAGCGGGACCTGAGTGAGCACGTAGCCGAGCGCGGCGAGTAGGACGATAACGACCAATGGACGCATGGTGGACCTCGATGAGTGGTGGTGTTGGTTGGGCCGAGTGTAGCGCGATCCGGGCCTGGGATCGGGCAAGAAGCCACACCGCGCCGTCGAGCGGCTGGTGCAGGATGTGCGCTGGCGCACTCTCGGCGCTACTCTGCCCGGCGGCGATTGGATGGGTGTAGTGGCAGCGCCTCGCCGCGCTTGGCCCGCCGTGGGTGAGGGCGGCAAAACTCGCAAACCGCAGCGCGGGAGAATAACCGCTGACGCAGATCGTCCTTCGGACTTCCGAACCGCCCCAGATCTCTGATACTGGACGCGGGTTCGAACCGGTCGTGGTTGGCAGGGCCTGAAGGCACCACTGGCGACCGATGAGGATGACGTGGGCCATTGCGTCGACCACCGCCGAGAGGTTGTCGTAGACCCTCTGAATACGGTGCCCCGACGTTGAAGGTGAAGGCGCGGTTATGGGGCTCGATGACCCTCGCCTGGTTCCTGCCAGGATAGGCCACGATGAACCGTTGCGGCTGCGGCGAGGTGGTAGGGGCCGCCTGGATGCGTGGCGGGCCACTTCGATTGGGGCGAACTCCTCGCCCCAGTCGAACTCACGCATTTCGTATGGTGGGAAACTCATGGGGACATAGACCTGTAACGGCCATGCACAAGGTACTCAGCGTTTCGCCTGGCCTGGCGCAATGGCCGCCATCACGTCTCCCGATCGCGCACTGCCCGACGAAAAGCAGTAATATCCGGCGTAAACACTCATCACCGAGAAGGCCCCGTCAGGGGTCTTTCGCATTTCTAACCAGGCGTTAAACCCACCGGAGCCCCGTATGCGTAATCAAGACCTCATCGAGCGTGACCTGCGCGTCCTCTGGCACCCCTGCACACAGATGAAAGACCATGAAACCCTGCCCCTCATCCCCATTCGGCGAGGGGAGGGGGTTTGGTTGGAGGATTATGACGGAAATCGCTATATCGATGCGGTCAGCTCCTGGTGGGTCAATCTCTTCGGCCACGCCAACCCGCGTATCAATGCCGCGCTGAAGGAGCAAGTCGAACAGTTGGAGCACGTGATTCTCGCCGGGTTTACTCATCGGCCCGTGGTCGAACTCTCCGAGCGCCTCGTGGCGGTAACCCCACCCGGGCTCGATCATGTGTTTTATGCCGACAACGGCTCCTCGGCCATCGAGGTGGCCCTGAAGATGAGTTTTCACTACTGGCGTAATCGGGGTGAAACTCGACGCACTCGCTTTATCAACCTGGCCAACAGTTATCACGGTGAAACCCTAGGGGCGCTCGCGCTCGGCGATGTCTCACTTTACAAGGAGACCTACGCTGCGTTGTTGCTCAAACCCATCACCGTCCCCTCACCCGATGCCTATCAGCGGGAGGTGGGCGAAACCCCTGCCGAGTATGCACGACGCGCCTTTGTCGCCATGGAGGAGACGCTCGCAATGCATGCCGGTGAGGTGTGTGCCGTGGTGGTCGAGCCACTCATCCAGTGTGCCGGGGGGATGCGTATGTACGACCCCCTCTACCTCTCACTCCTGCGTGAGGCGTGTGATCGTCACCACGTCCACCTCATCGCCGATGAGATTGCCGTGGGTTTTGGGCGTACTGGGACCCTGTTCGCGTGTGAGCAGGCCGCCATCACCCCCGACTTTATGTGTCTCTCCAAGGGACTGACCGCCGGTTATCTTCCCCTGGCCGCCACCCTGACGACGCATGAGGTCTACAGCGCGTTTTATGATGATTACGAACGCCTCTCGGCCTTTCTCCACTCCCACTCCTATACCGGTAATCCTCTTGGCTGTGCCGTCGCACTGGCCACTTTGGCGATCTTCGAGCAGGACGACGTCATCAACCAAAATCGCCGCCTTGCACAGATTATGGGTCAGAGCGTGGCCCATCTGGCCGATCACCCGCATATTGCCGAGATTCGCCAAACGGGTATGGTCGTGGCGCTGGAGATGGTCAAGAACCGGACGACGCGCGAGGCCTATCCCTGGCAGGAGCGACGCGGGCTCAGGGTCTATCGGCACGCGCTCTCGCGCCAGGCTCTGTTGAGGCCGTTGGGTAACGTGATCTACTTTATGCCGCCTTACGTTATTACCGAGGAGCAGATACACCACTTGGCCAAAGTCGCGGAAGAGGGTATCGCCATCGCCACTCGGGATTAGGCAATCACCACACATATCCTTCAGGTTAACTGTTCACACCGACCTCGGACGCGGGATAAATTGCAGCCAACCGTGCTGTAAGATATCCCGGGGTTGTGCGAGTTCTCCCCATCGTTCCTCCCTCCATGGCTTATACCTCCAGTCGAGTGTGTCCATCACTATCACAGAAAAAACGTGAACTGGTTAGTGGTGAATTGGTCCAAACAGGCGATTTTTGCATTTCTTGGCAATCATTACATTGCATTCTCAAAAGGGCGTGATTACCATATATATAAAATCAAGCATGTCCGTTTCGTACACGGATCTTTTCTGTAAGCACCCAGTGAGGTTATTAAATGGCACGTAAAGACGATTTCTCCAGCATGCTGGCAAATAAGAACGATAAGGAACTGGAGCGCATCATGGAGCAGGTCCAGGAGATCCGACGCAAGCGCGATGAGGAGACTCGTACCGAGGCCAAAAAGGAGATTGAGGCCAAGTGCGCCGAGATTAAGGAGCTGGCCTCCTCGATCGGTCTCGGTTTTACCTATACCCTGGGTGCCGCAGCCCCCCGTGGTCGTCAGGCAGCTACAACCGGTCGTTCTAAGGTCGCACCCAAATACAAGAACCCTGGTAACCCCTCCCAGACCTGGAGCGGTCGTGGCATGAAGCCTACCTGGCTGCGCGCCGAGCTCGAGAAGGGCCGTAAGATCGAAGAGTTTCTTATCGGCTAAATCGTGGTGCATCGGCTGATGCACGTCTGTTTCGACGCTCATCTGCACGTATAGCACCCCTTAAGATTTAGCACTCGTGCTCAAAAAGGCTGAGTCAGCATCGGGCTGGTCAGCCTTTTTTGTTTTTAATTTGATGCTTGGCTTGTGATACGGAGATAACTGCTTGAGGTTCGTCGAGTGCCAGCTCCCATGCAAACTGAATTAAGCCTGAAACAGTGGATGTTTCTATCGTGCCGACTTTAGTTCTTATCTAGGCGGGCGCGTGGGTAGGGTCCTGATAATGGGCGCGTATCGCCTCGACCTCATCCAGGTGCTTATTGAAGCAGTCGATAACGCCTGGGTCGAAGTGTCGGCCCCGCCCCTCACGGAGATACTCCAGCGCCTCGTCGAGTGACCAGGGGCGCTTATAGGGACGGGTCGCAGTGAGGGCGTCGAAGACATCCGCCACTGCGCAGATGCGCCCGGTGATCGGGATCGCACTACCCTCAAGCCCCTGTGGATAGCCTTGCCCGTCCCAGCGTTCGTGATGGGTCAGGGCGATCTCTCGTGCCATGCGCATCAACTCCGAGTCGTCGCCATCGAGCAGGCTGGCGCCCAGGGTTGTATGGGTGCGCATGACGGCCATTTCGCCCTCGTCCAACCGCCCTGGCTTTAACAGGATCTGGTCCGGAATGGCGATCTTGCCGATGTCGTGCATCGGGCTCGCGTGTAACATCAACTCACACTGGTCACGATCAAAACCGAGGTGCTGTGCCAACAACGCGGCGATACGGCTCATACGGATGATGTGATTGCCGGTCTCATTGTCGCGATACTCGGCGGCGCGCCCCAGACGCTGCACGACCTGCAGGCGGGTTTCGCGCAGCTCCCGGGTACGCTGCGTGACCAGCTCGGCGAGCACCTCCTTTTGTTGGTGCAGCATGCGGTGCGCCATCTGTGCTTCGAGAAGGTTGTGCACGCGCGCGAGGAGTTCTGAACGGTCGAAGGGTTTGGCGAGAAAATCCCGTGCGCCGCTGCGTAGTGCCTGTACCAGCGTCTCACGCTCACTGTTGGCGGTGAGCACGATGATAGGCGCCGGGAGGGCGCTGCCGATCGCCTTGATGCGCGCCATCACCTGGTAACCGTCCATGTGTGGCATGGAGAGGTCGAGCAGTAGCAGGTCGGTGCGTTCGCTCTGGTAGTGTCGTTCGACCTCGCGTGGGTCCTGGATAAAGACCAGGTGGTCATACCCCTCCTGCTGCAGCATCTTGCCCAGGATCCGCAGATTGGCCGACTCGTCGTCCACGACGAGGATACGCGCGTGGTGGATCTCCGCCGCCAGCTTTTCGTCAACCAGTCTATACATCCACACGTCCCTTGCTGTGGTGCAAGGTCTCCTCGATGGTGGAGAGGAAACGGGGTACATCCAAGGGTTTGGTGAGATAGGCGCGAAAACCCGCCTCTTTACCCCGCACGATATCCTCGGGCATGGCACTGGCGGTCACGGCAATGACCGGGATCTCGCGCCCCCAGCGGCTCGCCTGGAGTTTCGCCAACAGTTGGTAGCCGTCCATCTCCGGCATGTTGATGTCCAGTAGGATCAGGTCGGGTCTCTGCTCCTCGGCCAGCGTGAGGCCGATGGTGGGGCTGTGGGTGGCGAGCAGACGCAGGTGGCGCAGAGGGGAGATGACGTGGCTCACCAGGCGCAGGTTGGCCGGGTTGTCTTCGATATAGAGGAGGGTGAAGCGACCGTCGTGGCCCCGCTCTTCTGTAGCGGTTGACTGTTCGTGCGCAGACTCCGTCGCTGAGAAGCAGGGGAGGTCGACCCAAAAGCGACTCCCCTCATCGGGCTCGCTCTCTACCCCAATCCCTCCGCCCATCAACTCGGTCAGCCGCTTGCACACCACCAGGCCGATCCCCGTCCCCTCCTCGCCACTCTTAGCTGCATCGAGGCGGCTGAAGGGTTGGAATAGCTCGCCGAGGCGCAAGGCCGGGATCCCGATCCCGGTATCGCGCACCACGAGGCGTACAGTGCTGTGGTCGAGCGTGCTGACGGAGAGGGTCACGGTGCCGTGGGGGCGGTTGTACTTGATGGCGTTGTTGATCAGATTGAGCACCACCTGCAGCAGGCGGTTGGTATCCGCGCGGACCAGGGTGTGGGTGTTGGGGAGTGGGCGCAGCAGGACCTGACGCTGCTCGGCGAAGGGGGCGGCGAGGCTCAAGGCATTCTGCACCACCTCTTCGAGCTCCAGGGGTTCGAGCGTCAACACCAGGCGCCCCGACTCGATGCGCGCCAGGTCGAGGACCTCGTTGATCAGTTTAAGCAGGTGACGTGACGCCTGCATGATCTCGGCGATGTTCTCCTGCTGTTCGAGATCGAGCGTCTCGTCTCCCTCCAGCAGCTGACCGAAGCCGAGGATGGCGTGCATCGGCGTGCGCAGCTCGTGACTCATGGCGGAGAGGAACTCGGACTTGGCCCGGCTGACACGCTCGGCACTCTCCTTCGCCTCGCGCAGCGCCTCCAGGGCGGCCTTTTGCGGTGTGATGTCCTGGATCAACGACCAGACACGCCGCCGCCCTTGTTGGTCGATAAACAACTGTCCCTGCGCCAGGACTGGAATACGCTGGCCGTTCTTGTGCAGCAGCTCCTTTTCGTACGGGCTGCTGGTCCCCTCTTGCTCCAGTGCCTGCAGTTGGTACTGCTCCAGGGTGTCGTACTCGGAGGGGGTGAGCTCCCAGAGGTTCATCTCCAGCAGCTCCTCTCGGTTATAGCCGACACACCGCTGTAGGGCGCTATTGACCTCGACGAGGTGACCCTGCAGATCGCTCAGGGCGATACCGACCGGCGAGTGCTCGAACAGCCCGCGATACTTCTCTTCGTTGGCCGTGAGTGCGGCCTCGGCCTCGGTGAGGGCCGTGATGTCCTGCAACATGCCGATCAGTCGGACGGCGGTGCCCGCCTCGTCATACTCTACATTGGCGAGCTCATGCACCGTGAGGGTCGTGCCGTCCGGGTGGAGGATGCGGTGTTTGACGTCGTAACTGCCACGCTCCAGAGCCTCCGCTACCTTCTGCTCCACATATCCCCTCTCGGTGTCGGGCACGCGCTGCAAGAAGGCCTCCAGCCGCAGCGGCGAGGCAGCGCTATCGAGGCCGTAGATCTCGTGCACCAGTGCCGAGCAGACCACCGTGCCATGCACCAGGTCCACATCCCAGTGGCCGACGCGTGCGAGCCCCTGCGCCTCCAGCAGGCGGGTCTGGCTCTCTTGCAACTGCAGCTCGATCTCCTTGCGGCGTGTGACCTCTTGGACCAGGCCGAGTAGCGTCTCGGCGACCCCGTCAGGGCGTCGTTTGATCTCGCCGTGGGCCGAGAGCCAGTGCACCGTGCCATCGGGCCAGACGACGCGAAATTCGGCACAGTAGGGCTCGGCGTTGGCCAATGAACGCTCCACCGCTTCGAGTACGCCGGGACGGTCATCGGGGTGAACGGCGGCGAGAAAGGTGTCGTAGCTCGATACCTGCACCCCACCCTTGACCCCGAGCAGGGTGGCGATCCCCTCGGACCAGTAGACCTCGTTCGTGTTGAGGTTCCACTCCCAGGTGCCGACCTTGGCGAAGCGCTGACTGCTCTGCAGACGCGCCTCGCTGCCAAACAGCTCGGCGTTGGCCCGTTCGTTCTCCAGTGTGGCCCCGATCCAGTCGGCGAGCAGGCGTACGAACTCGCACTCGGTGACACTGAGGGGGTCGATGGGCTGTGGTGAGGCAAAGCAGAGGGTGCCTTGGATGTGATCGCGCACGCGATAAGGGATGCCGATATACCCCAGTAGACCGTATTGGCGTAGGCAGAGGTGGTCGCTGTGGCTCTGGCTGGCGTCGGTGATCACCACCAGCCCCCCCTCATCGAGCGTCAGTGCGCAGTAGGTCTCGCTGAGTGGGAGTCGTGCCTGGCGAGCGAGCGCGAAATCGTGCGGGGCTACGATGTTGCGCACCTCGAAGCTCCCCTTACGGATGCGACTGACAAGCGCGATGGGCAAATCCAGGTGTGCGCTGGCCAGTGCCAGTGCCTGATCGAGCCGCTGCTCGATGTTGCTGCAGCGCTGCGCGGCAATCTGACAGAGTAGGCGCATCTGTTCGGTCTGATCATGCAGTTGCGTGGTGAGCGCTTGGGTCGTGCTGGTGTCGTGCAGGAGCAGGAGGATCTGGCGCGCCTCTTGGGTGTGTAACTCGCTCAGTTGGTAGCGCAGGCGGAGTTGCTTCCCATCCTTTGTCACCCCTGCCACTTCGTGGCCGTTCGCACCATCCTCTGGGTGTGCGGCGTCGTTGAGCAGGTGGTGCAGCAATCCGTG
>QKED01000066.1 GCA_003252455.1 Gammaproteobacteria bacterium | reverse complement strand
CGAACTTGGGTTGGATCGTCTTCATCTGGGCTTCTCATAAGTCAAGGGAGTGGGGCGAAGCCTGATCTTTCTCTGTCGTCGGCGCAAGCAGTGCGCGATCAGTAATTCTTATGGGCCGATCACGCTAAATGAGGGGATCCTTGACGCTGGTAATGCATTTTTGGCTTATTTGCCAGACATTTCAAAAATCTCGTTTGAAGAATATTTGGCAATTACCGAAGAGCATCCTCTGAATAGCGGCAATTTTGTTCCATTTATACGCTGGGACAACTACTTGTCATTTTTCTTTGAGCTGCGCCCAAACAATCTCGGAAGAATTCTCTCGGCAACACATGATGTGGGGGAAGAGCCAGTGTTAAGGAGTGAGCAACCAAATCCGTCAGAGTTATACTCAACTCTACGTGAAGTACTGAGCTTTGAATATGCCCCAAGGAAGTTTATTGTTAATGTCGATCTGGACTACTTCTTTTGCTCCATGTCAGGCAATTATGATGTAATGTTTTCGGATGATTTTATCAGGGAAATACTAAGCGCCATCAAGGACGCGATAGATTCTGGAAGTGCAGTGGTAACGACAATCAGTTTAAGTCCAGAATGTTGTGGTGGTTGGGAAAATTCTGAGAGGCTTATGCACTTGGTTTCGGATATTTTGGAGCTCGATTTTGAGCTGCCAACATAGTCACGCTATAGCATTCCACTGTATGTAAGCAGTTCCCCTCGTTCCCACGCTCTGCGTGGGAACGCAGACTGGACTCGAACAGAGTACGTGCGCTCGTTGAGCACGGTACACACTCCCACGCGGAGCGTGGGAGCGAGAAACGTCTCTCCCGGATGTTCTCTGTGTCCCTCTGTGCTCTCTGTGGTGAACCGGATGTTCAGGATGTTGATCTTGTGCAACGGAGAAAAAGCGGCTCCCTCCCTGGAGCCCACCCACCTCACGCGGCGTACTTCGCCTTGGCCTCCTGGGCCGCCTTCGCCTCCTCGGGCCCGTAGGCCGCGCCGGACCAGAGCATCTCGTAGGCGATCTCCTCGTTGCCGTTTTCACACAGGGCCAGCACCTCATTGAACAGCGGCTGGAAGGTCTCGGAGCGGTGCGACGCCTCGTGCTCTTCGAAGGAGCGCCAGAAGGTGATGATCAGCGCCTCGCGCCCCTTGTTCGGGCTCTCCACCGCCTGGCCGATGGTCGAGCCCTCGTTGGAGACGGCGCCGCTGTTGAGCGAGACGAAGCCGCCGACGAAGCCGGTCTCGGAGTGGTAGGTCTTGACGTTCTCGCAGAGCAGGGCGACGCGCTCTTGCAGATCGTCCACCGTGTATTCGGGGCGCAGGATCACGCGGTTGATGGTCACCACCCCGTCGTGGGGGAAGTTGTGGATCAGATTGCTGGCCATGATGCACCTCCTCGTCGGTTATCAGATGGCTTTTCATTAGCGTTTGCTAATGCGTGGTTACCGATCTAGGGACGTCGCGCACCAAGTCAAGATTATTTGGCTATAGAAAATTCCTATTGCGCTGACAGGCTTAGCCGATGACCTAATCCGACTCTAAATGGATAAGGTTTCGTCGGTACCAGGGATCTTCAGGGTTTCTGGTTTCTGTTAAGAGGGCCTGGACCTGCACAGTGTTTCTCAAGGACACGATGGCATCGCTCATCGCGGGCATGGCCCGCTCCTACGGTGGTGCTACCTATACGTAGGAGCGTCCCCATGGGCGCGAAGGCCGTGCCACCGCCATCGCGGGCGTGGCCCGCTCCTACGGTGGTGGTCCTATGCGTAGGAGCGTCCCCATGGGCGCGAGGGTCTTGTGCAGCGCCATCGCGGGCATGGCCCGCTCCTACGGTGGTGGGCCTATGCGTAGGAGCGTCCCCATGGGCGCGACAGCCCTGGCATGGCACCGGGCCACGAATTAGCGCGTTCTCTCCCTTTCCGTTACCTCTCCATGCCAACTATTCAGCGTCTTCACGACCTTTGCATCCGGAATGAACTCCTGCTCCAGTCGCCCTCGCTCCAGGCCAAGCAGTTGTCGGTAGAGCGCCTGCTCCACCTCGGTGAGTCCGTCGGGTGGTGTCGTTGGCGCCGGTTCGGGCTCAACTACGGCGTGGGTCTGCGCCTGCTCGAAGGTGGCACTATCCATTAATAGCGGGGTGAGGTGCGGCTGGGAGAGACGTGCCTGGGCGAGCATGGTCAGGCCCCAGGTGTCGAGGTCGCCCCAGTAGGCGAGGCGGCGCTCGCGTAGCCACTCCGCACTCATCCAGGCCAGATCGAGCCCGGCACCGAGCACGGCGATGGTGTCGGTCAACGGTGGCAGGGTGTGCCAGACGCGCTCGTTCTCCACCAGCAGGATGTTCTGCGCCGGGAGTGGCGTGGTCGCCAGCTCGGCGGCGCGGATGCGTAACTGCGCGAAGGGGAGCAGACCGTCGGCTAGCGGCACCACCAAGAGCCAGTGGTTTGCGCTGTCGAGGGCGCCGAGGAACGCCTCCAGCCCATCGACCAGCGCCTCCTCGCCGAAGCGCACGGCGAGCAGGCGCAGCAGCAGGGTGCGGTGGCGCTCGAAGAATTTGCTGTCGTTGCCCACCAGCGGCAGGGCGCGTAGCGGGCGGCCTTGGGCGCAGCCTGGGGTGAGGGCGTCGGCCAGGGCGCAGAGGCGGATGGTCTCCTCCGCGCTGCGTGCGCTTACTTGTTGGCGCTGACGCACGAGGAGTTGGTGGTAGCGCGGGTCGGTGGCGGCGAGGATCTGGCGTAGCTGGCGATACTCTTTGCTGAGCGCGGTGTTACCGATGGCGGCGAGCCACTCGTCGGCGTCGCGCAGGCGCCAGCTGATCGGCATCAAGGCGGGTTCTGCCAGGGCGCGATAGTTGACGGGCTGCCACACCACCTCGCCCACACGCACCGCGCGCCAGGTGTCGAGGTGCTGTTTAATCTGCTCGAACGCCTCGCTCACCGCCTTGCCGCTCGGTTTGCCGATGGGCAGCTCCAACGGCCACGCCTCTGGCGTGAGCAGACGGCGGGCGCGCAATTCGCCGTTGGCCCAGTCGCGCTCCAGTCGCTGGCGCAGCGCCTCCAGGGCCTTCATCGCCCCTTCAACCGCAGCCACGCCAGCTCGTCCAACTCCTGCCAGCTGAGCGAGGTGAGGGTGGCGCGCGGCCCCTTGCGGTGTACTAGGATGGCGGAGCGGGTGTGGGCGCGCAGGAGGCGCATCTCTTTGTTGGGGGTGATGAAGAGTGGGTGGAGGCCGAACTGGCGCAGCGCCTCGATGATGCGCGCGGCGACCGCCTGGGAGCTTTTCGAGAAGGCCTCGTCGAGCACCACGCTGGCGAACAGCGGGCGTCCGGCCCCAGCGGGGCAGAGGGCGTAGCTGAGCGAGGCGGTGAGGATGTAGCTGGTGATGCTCTCCTTCTCGCCGCCGCTGCCGCCCTGGGAGCCGGACTTGCTGTCGATGACATGGCCGGTGGCGCGGGCCACCTCGGCGACGCGAAATTGCAGCCGGTGGCGTGGGTCGAGCAGGGCGCGGGCGGCGAGGGTCTTGCGTTTGTCGACCGCCTCGCGCAGCTGTTCGACCAGGGCGATGAGGGCGCTGAACTGCGACTCGCCTTGGTCCTCCTTGAGCGCGGCGCTGCGCAGTTCGCGCTGCCCCTGTTGCAGGGCGTGCAGGCTCTGGTGGCGCACCCGTGCAGCCTCCAGGCGCAGGTAGCTGCCCGGTTTGAAGTCGACGATCTCCAGGGTGCGGTTGAGCTCTTCGATGCGCTCCTCGATGGCGCTCACCTCGTTCTCCACCGTGGCCAGCAGTTGGGTGACGCCCTGGTCGGAGGTGTCGTTGAGGTAGGCGAGGAAGCGGTCGAGCTTCTCCGGCAGCGCCTCCTGGGTGAGGCGTTCGAGTTCAGTGAGGTAGGGCGGGATGTCTGCGATGGTCAGCCCCACCTCGGCCAGCGCGCCGGTGTCGACGCGCTTGGCCTGGCCCATGAGACCGATGAGGCGCTTCTCGCTCTGGCCGAGTTGGCGCGTGGTGGCGTCCAGCTCCTCTTGCAGCTGGGCGAGGGCGTGCCGCTCCAGCTCGTCGAGTTGCTCCAGCTGTTCGGCCTTGAGGGAGCCGAAGCGCTGTTGAGCCTGGGCCTGCTGCTCGCTGCCGAGGCCCGCCTCCAGGCGCCGACGCAGTTGCGACTGGCGCGCGCTCAGCTCGTCGCGTTTACGGGCGATGAGCGCCAGCTCGGTCTGGAGACGACCGAGCGCGAGTTGCAGCGTGCGTAGCGTCTCCTTGGCCTGAGCCCACGCCGCGCGTGCGCGGGCGGCGGCGGAGTCGGGTGCTTGCAGGTCGGCGAGGCGCGACTGGTGCTGCGCCAGGCGCGCCTCGACGCTGGCGAGATCGATCTGCTCGTAGTGGAGTTGGCGCAGCTGCTCGATCAGTTTCAGGCGCTGATCGAGGGTGTCGACGCGCTTGCTCTGTGAGGTGAACTGAGCGGCTAGCGTGTCGCGCTGTTGACGCGTCTCGGCCAGACTCGCTTCGAGCTGGCGCAGGCGGTCGCGGTTGTCGAAGCCGGTCATCCAGCCCTGGTTCAGCGGGCGCTGGTCCTGCTTGTCGAAGCGCCCCTCGGCGCCGGACATCAGCCCGGCGCGGGTCATGGCGTGGGGCGTGCGGTGCAGGGTGTCGCTGTCGTCGACGCAGTGGCGGTCGATCTCGGCGAGCAGCGCCTTGGCCGCCTCGCGCCTCGGGTGCTCCTTGTAGGCGAGCTTGCGCGTGAAGCCGTCGGCGAGGAACTCGCCGCGCTGCTGGTAGCGCCCCTCGTCGAGCAGGCGCACATGCAGGCGGTTGTCGCGCCCGTTGACCCAGGCGAGGGCGGCGCGCATCTGCGCCTCGGGCACGATGAGGCGCAGGCGGTGGCTGCCGATGGCGCGCTCGATGGCACCGCGCCACGCCTGCTCCTCGGGCCGCACCTCGACCAGTTCGGCGAGGTAGGCCAGTTCGCCTTCCGGCAGGCCGATCGCCTCGGCCAGCTGCTGACGAAACAGCAGGTATTTGCCCTCGATGTTGGAGGGGTGGGCGCGCGCCTCGCGCAGCTCGGCATCGAGCGCCTTGGCCTCGGTCTCCAGCGTGTGCAGTTGGCCGCCGAGGCGGAAGGCGGCGTCGCGCTCCTGCTCGCGTTCGGCGCTGGTCTGCTCGGCCAGCTCGGCGGCGCGCGCCTGGTTGGCGTCGAAGCCGACGCGGTCGCTCGCGGGGTCGAGGCCGAGGTGTTGGGCGAGGGCACTGTAGTCCTGAAGGTTGCGCGCCAGGGTGCGCTGCTCGCGCTCGGTCTGGGCGATGAGCTGCTGGAGCTGTTCGATGTCGCCGCCGCCCTGCTCGATGTAGTCGCGGTAGCGCGCCTCGACCTGCGCCTCCTGCTCGTCTACCTGGGTCTGGCGGGTCTGCTGTTCGGCGTCGAGGCGCCGGTGCTCGCTGTCGAGTTCGGCCAGACGTGCCTGGATCAGTGTGAGGCCTTGCGCAGAGAACCAGCGCGGGGCGGCACGCTTGAGCTGGTCGAGCCGCTCTTGGCGCTGTTGGCGCTCGACGCGCTGCTGCTCCTCGGCGGCGATGGGCAGCAGCGCCTGCTGCTGGCGGCGCGCGGTCTCCAGTTCGGCGTGGATCTCCTTGACGTTGTCGAACCCCGCCACCGTCTCCTTGGCCTTGTCGAAGGCGCTGTTGTCCTCCAGCACCAGCTCGCGGAACAGGGCGTCGATGCTGTTGAGCTGTTTGAGTCCTGCGGCGCGGTTGAGCAGGGCGAAGGCGGTGCTGCTCACCTCGAAGAAGCGCGCGATGCGCGTGAGGTAGGCGCTCTTCTTCTCGAACGGGTAGACGTTGTCGAGGCTACGCAGGTGGCGTTTGAGCCCTTTGACATCCTCGCGGTGGAGGCGGTCGACCCACTCCACCAGCCCCTCGTCGAGGTTCTGGCCGAAGACCCAGAGGCGCTTGAGGTCGGCCAGCGCCGCGCTGCTCGAATCGAACCAGAGCAGGCAGACGAGGTGGGCGGTCTGTTCGCCGTTACCCAGGCGTGCGGCGATGGCGGTGGTGGTGGCGCCGGGGCGACCGATGTGGTCGGTCTCGCCCTCGCCCGCCCCTTCACCCGTGACGCCACGGATGTAGGAGACCAGGTCGCGGTC
>QKED01000021.1 GCA_003252455.1 Gammaproteobacteria bacterium | reverse complement strand
AGGGCCGCAAGGTGAGTGCGAAGCACGAGCGCGAGCGGGAGGAGCGTACGCGGTGTCGGGTGCAGGCATCTACTCAAGCGCCTCAGCCTGTGGCTGAGGTAGTTAAACGTGGGCCTCCTCCAAACTGGAAGGAAGCCGTCAGAGACAGAGTAAATCGTAAGGAGCAAGAAGAGTGAGCAAACCCAAACCGATGAAAACGGATGCGCTTGCCGTGCCATCAAGCCGTGAGGAGGCCGAGCAGTTGTTGGCGGATATTGGTCGCCTGCAACGCCAGGTGACCACGGTGGAGTCCGGCATGAACGACCGGCTGTCAAAGGTGAAAGCTGAGTATGAACTGAAGGCCAAGCCTCTGAACGATGAGATCTCGGATAAGTTCCGCGCCCTGCATGTGTGGGCCGAGGCAAACCGGCATGACCTGCTCAAGGGTCGGGCGAAGACGGCGAAGCTGGCGACCGGTGAGGTGAGCTGGCGTATCACCCCGCCCTCGGTGCGCATCACCGGCGTGAAGGTCGTCATCGAGCGACTCAAACAGCTGGGGCTGCATCAGATGTTGCGTAGTAAAGAGGAGCCGAACAAGGAGGCCATCCTCGCCGCACCGGACAAAGTCGAGGGCGTGAAAGGGATCTCGATTACGCAGCGTGAGGAGTTTGTGGCTAAGCCGTTCGAGAGCCAGATCGAGCGTGTGGAGGTGGTGAGATGAGTGACAACCCGCTGATCAAAAGCCTCGAAGAGGTGACCCAGACCCCCTTCGGTGAACTGCTCGAAGGGATGAACAGTTTCGGTGCTGGCAAGGTGGTGATGTCTTTCAGTCAAGGCGACACGCCACCGATGGCCGCTGTGGTCTTGCTACGTGGCGAGCAGGTCTCCGACTACCTGGCCGCGCTCGATCGAGTGGATGATGAGGAGGAGACCGACGGTGATTGAAGACCGTCAGCGGCTCTACCGTCTCTTGGGTGTCGGCCAGCGTGACCTGGGGATGTCCGAGGAGAGCCTGCGCATCCTGCTCGCGCGCCATGGGGCGCAGGTGAAAGACGGCAAGCCATCACGCACCACGATGACGATCAGCCAGCTCAACAGCGCGCTGACCGAGATGGTCGAGAAGGGCTTCAAGGTGAAGCCACCCAAGCGCGCGGGCAAGAAGCCGCGCAACTTCAACCGGCTGCCCCTTTACGCCGATAAGGTGGAGGCGCTGTTGGCCGACATGGGGCTCTCTTGGGCCTACGCGGATACCATCGCCCGTAACATCACCGGGGGCAATGGCGGGCGCGACAAGGACCCTGGTGTGGAGCGCTTGGCCTGGGTGAAGCGCCCCGAGCACTGGCGCGCGATCATCGCAGCACTCGATGTGGAGCAGACCAAGCGGGTGCGGCTGGCGCAGGTGCAAGAGCTGATCGCCAAGCTCGGCCTGACGGAGGCGGATGTGGAGGCGCTGATCGAGCAGCGCGGCATCCGCGTGAAGAACTGGCGCCGGGCGCCCAATCTGCTCGGGAAGCTGGTCGATTACTACTATGCCCAGGTCGAGCAGAGGGAGGCCGAGGGTGGAGTTTGATCCCTCCCTAATCGACGAGCGTCTGCTGCCCACGCAGATCCGACTAATCGCGCGTGAGATTGGGCTACTGGAGACGGTCAAGCTCCTGGAGGCACGCGGAGGGTTGCCGACCTACATTGCGGAGAATCCAGAGCAGTCTCAGCTGTGTGAGGTGTTGTCGAGGGAGTCGGTTGCATCGCTCTGTGATGCGTTCGGCGGGCGGACGCTGGACCTGCCGAAGCCGGATAAGGTGGTGCAGCAGTTGCGCGATCTCTACATCACCGAGGCACGCGCCAATGGGGTGAGTGGGCGGCGCTTGGCGCGCGATACAGGCCTGACCCATCGGCGCATCAAGCAGATCACCTCGGCCCGGCGCCAAGCGGATGACTCGGCGCAAATGGATCTATTCGGCCTTGACACCGCCCCCAGTTCATCCCAATCTGATTAGCCTCTCCCTGCCCTACTCTCCCTAGGGGAAACCTTTCCCCCGCGCCTGACTTGCTAGGTCGCCACTACGCTGGCGATATGCTTCAGTCCACCCCTTTTCCTTTCTCTATCTCTTACCGTGCATCTTCGCGGTGCCTGCACGCGCCTGGGTTCGCCCATGGTGGCGCGTTGTCACGTTTGTCGAAAATGCCTCGGGTGGCTGTATCTACATGCGCCAGTGGAGGCCACCGATGAGCGACGACATCCTACGCGCCTTGGGGCGCATCGAAGGTCAATTACAAGGCGTTCATTCGCGCCTCGATGAGCACAGTGGAAAGCTGGACAAGATCGACGAGCGGGTGAAGAACGTGGAACACAAGGCCGCGACGAATGGGCTTGTGAGTGGCGGTATCGCCGGGGTCGGGATGTCTCTCCTGGCCGCGAAGCTGAAGAGCATGACGGGGGTCTAGTGGCTCATCCACCGGAGACCCGCCAGGCGGTACGCAGCGCCTATATCTATGACCGCCTCTCGCTGGAGGCGGCGGCGGAGCGTGCCGGGGTCAGCTACAACACGGTGCGCGCCTGGAAGAAGAAGGCGAAAGAGGACGGCGACGACTGGGACCGCGCACGCAACGCGGCGCGGTTGGCCTCGGGCGGGCTCGGTGATATGACCCAGCAGGTGCTGGAGGACTTCGCCATCCTCTTCAGCGCCACGATGGATGAGATTAAGCACGGGGAGTTCTCAGGCCTGGAGAAGGCCGAGGCGCTCTCTCGCCTGAGCGATGCATACACCAAGACGATGAAGGCCGCCGGGGCGGGTGATCAGAAGTTTGCCAAGCTCTCGGTGGCGCTGGAGGTGTTGGAGCACCTGATCGAGTACGTGCGCTCGGACCGGCCCGAGGCGGCGCCGGTGCTGCTCGACATCCTGGAGCCGTTTGGTGAGCGGTTGAGTGCGGTCTATGGGTAGTCAGCTCTCGGCGCGTCAGTTCATGGCCGAGCTTGCCGACCTGGCGTCGGAGTTTCGCCGCGTCATCGAGGCGGAGGTGGATGGGTTTCCCGCCGACGAGGGGGCGAGACGCACGCGGGTGGCGAAGGTGCAGGGCGACTTCGGCTATTTCGCCAGTACCTACTTCCCACACTACGTGAAGTTCGAGCGCTCGCTCCTGCACGAATATCTCTTCTCCCACTTGCCGACCTGGGTCGATGATGAGGTCGGTCGGCATGTGGCGATGGCGGCGCCTCGAGGCGAGGCGAAGTCGACCATTGTCTCGATGATCTTCCTGGCCTGGTGCATCGTCACCGGTCGCAAGCATTACATCTGCATCATCATGGACGCCTTCGACCAGGCGGCGACCATGCTCGAAGCGCTGAAGGCGGAGCTGGAGACCAATCCACGCCTGTCGATGGATTTCCCGGATGCGACCGGCCAGGGGCGTGTGTGGCAGCAGGGCATGATCGTCACGCTGAACAACGTCAAGGTGCAGGCCTTTGGTTCGGGTAAGCGCATGCGCGGCTTGCGCCACGGTCCGCACCGCCCAGACCTGGTGGTGGGTGATGACCTGGAGAACGATGAGAACGTGCGCAGCCCCGAGCAACGGGACAAGCTCGAAGGGTGGCTGAAGAAGACGGTGCTGCAACTGGGCAGCGCCGATGGGACCATGGATGTGATCATCATCGGCACCATCCTGCACTACGATTCGGTGCTCTCCCGTCTGCTCAAGAATCCGCTCTGGATCACGCGGCGCTTCCAGGCCGTGCTGGAGTGGCCGCTGCGTATGGAGCTGTGGGACCGCTTCGAGGTACTGCTGCTCAACGAGGGCGAGGCGCAGGCGATGACGTTCTATCAGGAGCGACGGGCCGAGATGGACGCCGGGGCGGTGGTGAGCTGGCCCTCGGCGCGCCCGCTGGTGCGCCTGATGATCATCCGTGCGCGCGATGGCCACGAGGCGTTCGACTCGGAGATGCAGAACGACCCAGTCAACAGCGCCGACGCGCCTTTCTCGGATGTGACCTACTGGGCTGAGGAGAACCCAAACTGGGTGTTAGTGGGGGCCGTCGACCCCTCGCTCGGTAAGTTCGGCAAGAGCCGTGACCCGAGCGCCATCCTGGTGGGCGGGTACGACCGCCAAACCGGTGTGCTCGATGTGCTCTACGCCTCTATCGGTAAGCGGTTGCCCGACAAGATTATCGAGGATGTCATCGAGGCACAGCGCCAGTACCAGTGCCTGACCTGGTCGGTGGAGGCGGTGCAGTTTCAAGAGTTTTTGCGCACGGAGTTGGTTAAGCGCTCGGCGCAGCGCGGCATCCCTGTCCCGGCGATGGCCGTCACGCCTCACGCGGATAAGGACCTGCGCATCGAGTCGCTACAGCCCCATGTAAAGAACGCCCTGATCCGCTTCCGGCCAGACCAGAAAACCCTGTTAGAGCAGCTGCGCCATTGGCCCAAGGGGGACCATGACGATGGCCCTGATGCGCTGCACATGCTGTGGACGGTGGCCGTCTCTCGGGCCGGGGGGATCCCCTCGGTGACGAGTCGGCGGCGGCGTGGTGGTGGGGTCGATTTGGCGGGGTATGAGTGATGCTCTGCAAGCTGATGCTGAGTCTGTATTTGTGCCTCTCTGGTCCCACAATGCCGGTGTTCATGAGTGAGAGTGAACCGCCGTCACTTCAAATCCTGCTCGTCAATTTGCATGGGCTACCGCTACCTGTCATCACACTGACCATGCCCCCAGGTGAAAAGCCATGGTCACTAGCGGACAACAATCGGCAGACCGCTACGCCTCAGGCATGGCGGTCTATTCCTATCCCGGATACCTAGTGACGATATGGGGCAATTAGAGCATTGAGAAAGGAGTAATCAGGCACTGCAAAACTTTCACCCTTCTCTATGGATGGGATGACTAAGGCCTGGAAGAGCAATGGAGATGCTGGGTTGATTACTCCTTTCTGTGTGTTTTAAGGCCGGTGTTGAACAATGAATGAAGTCGACCTAAAGAAGAGTTCACGCAGTGACCTTCTGACCCAGCTGGCATCGCGCGAGACCGACCCGCGCTTCTACGCGGCGATGACGGTACTGCCGAACCCGGATAAGGTGCTGCGTAAGCTGGGTATGAGTGGCGAGGTGTTCGATGCGGTGATCTCCGATGCCCATGTCATTGGTGATCTACGCTCAGTCCGAGCGGGGCTACTGAGGTACGAGTATCGTGTCGTGCCGGGTGGTAAGTCGGCTCAGGACCTGCGTGCGTTCGCCCTCTGTGAGCAGATTATCAAGCAGCGCAACATCGGTGGGATGCGTATCCCAGATATTAACTGGAACATGGCCACGTCGGTCTTTCGTGGCATGTCAGTACATGAGGCAGTGCTACGACGTGAAGGGAACTATCTCGTACCCGATGCGTTGATAGACACGCCTAACCGTCGTTTCGTTTGGTCCACAGATAACACCCTACGGCTGCTCACTCGCCACCAGCCGTGGCGCGGTGAAGCGCTGGGTCCCAATAAGTGGCTGGTGACTCGGCATATGCCGAGCTACGACAACCCCTACGGTGTGGCGCTGTTCTCCAGTTGCTTCTGGCCCTATACCTTCAAGCACTCTGGCTACCGCTACTTCGTGAAGTTCTGCGAGCGGTACGGTATCCCTAAGGCCATCGGGGAGTATCCACCCGGTACTACGAAGGCTGACCAAGATGCGCTGGTTGATGCACTCGCTCAGATGATCGAGGATGCGGTCGCGGCCATCCCTCAGGGTGGTGGTGTGAAGCTGTTGGAGACCAGCACCACCGGTGAGCTGGTACACGAGCGCCTGATTAATCTCTGCAACCGTGAGATGTCCAAGGCGCTGACCTCTCAGACGCTGGCGATGGAGATCCAAGGCGACGGCAGTCGCGCGGCTGCCGAGACCCATCGTGATCGTGAGGAGGGGGTGAACGATTCAGACCGCACTATCGTCGAGGACACCTGGAACCAGCTGTTCATCTGGATCACTCGGCTAAACTTCAAGGATGCGATACCGCCACGGTTCGAGTTCTACGAAGAGTCGCAGGCGCGCAAAGATTGGGCGGATGTCTTCGATGTGGCGCGAGATTTCCTCGACATACCGACGGACTTTGCCCACGACCGGTTACAGATCCCACTACCTGAGAAAGGGCAGGATGTGCTGCCCAGAAAGACCGACGCCGCTGCACCCGGTGCCCAGTTTTCAGGCTCTCAAGCTGCTATGGATTTCGCAGCCGGATACCCGGCGCTGGATGCGCTGGATACTGCTCTGGCGTCACTGGATGGGGGCACCATCCAGGAGGATGCTCAGGCACTCCTCACGCCCTTCTTCAAACGCCTCGAGGCGCTGGGGCCTGATGAGGTACTGACGGATTTGGCCGCGCTCTATCCAGACCTCGACACGACGGCGCTGGAAGACCGGGCATCGCGCATCATTTTTGTGGCGATGCTGTGGGGTCGCCTGAACGGTGACGACGATGCCTGATGTCGACCTGGGGTACGCGCTGACACTGGAGCCCAAGGATGCCGTGGCGTACTTCCGCTCGAAGGGGTATCAGATCACCTTCGATTGGCACGAGATGCGGGATGAGGCCCATGCCCAGGCGTTCACCGTGGCTCACGCAGCGCGCCTTGATGTGCTCGAGGATATCCGCGAAGCGATGGACGCTGTGATCGAGCAGGGGCTGACTGAGCGGACCTTCGCTGAGGCCTTGACTCCTCGACTGCAGGCCAAGGGGTGGTGGGGTAAACAGGTCTTGGTCGGCGCCGACGGTGGGGCTGAGGTGGTGCAGATGGGATCGCCACATCGGCTGAAGACCATCTATCGCACCAACATGGCCGCCGCCTTCAACGCCGGACGCTACAAACAGCAGATGGAGAGTTCTGACTCTCGCCCGTTTTGGCAGTACGTAGCGGTTTTGGATGAGCGGACTCGATCAAGTCATCGGGCGATGCACGGCAAGGTGTTCCGAGCAAATGATCCGGTATGGGCGAACATCTACCCACCCAACGACTTCAATTGTCGGTGTCGTGTGAGGGCGCTATCGCAGCGTGCTCTCGACCGTCTTGGCCTATCCGTAGACAGCAGTGATGGCCATCTCTCCCAAGAGACGGTGGATGTCGGCACGGATAAGCGCACGGGTGAGGTAATCACCCGTGATGTGACGGTGTGGCAGGGCAAGGATAGAGCGGGGAGGGATGTCACGTTCCGCACGGCGCCAGGCTGGGACCATAATCCCGGAGCGGCTGCATTCGGGACGGATGTCGAGGTGATGCGCAAGCTGACCAGAGTGAGGGATACCTCGATCCGTTCTCAGGCCATCCAGGCGCTGAACAACTCGGCACTGCGTCAAGAGCAGTTCGCCCGCTTCGCCGATGAGGTGTTGTCGCCTCCCATCGCCCAGCGCCGCCCAGGGCATGGCGCTCAGACCGTGCATTTCATGACTGAAGAGGTCGCCGACTTTTCTCGTCAACATGGTATCGACCCTGCAAGGGTCCTGGTGATGCGAGAAAAAGACCTGGTGCATGCCGATAGCCAGAAGCACCGCACTGAGGGTATCGCACTCTCAAAGGCTGAGCTGCTGGCGCTGCCTGCACTGCTGGTCAGCGCTCGGGTCGAGGTGTACTGGGATATCGCTCACCAGACCGTGGTCTACGCCATCCCAGACGCAAACGGTACAGGCACCATTCTGGTACCCACTCATCAGGATAGGAAGTTGAAGAAGATCGAGGGGAAGCTGGACCAGGCTGTGAACGCTTATCGGATAGACGACCAGCGCCTGAACAATCAGAGCCTATGGGAGAAGATGCCGTGACGGGTGGCCGGCTGTCCACCATCACCTTCCAGCAGCTAGGACTGGGTAGGGTCACTGGCTCGCCGTCTAATTTCCAGCGGTCGCCACGGTAATAGGATTATAGCTGATGGAGATTGAGTTCAAAGTCGAAGACACGGATGTAATGGCGGCGCTGGGTCGTCTGATGAAGGCCGCTCAGGATATGACCCCAGCAATGCGGGACATCGCCGGTATCCTCGCGTTTGCCTCTGAACAGGCCTTCGAGCACCAGGTCGACCCCACGACAGGTGACCCTTGGCCTGACTTGTCAGACCTGACAAAGCAACGTCGCGCGGAGAATGGCCACTGGCCTGGGCAGATCCTTCAAGTGACCGGCGCTCTCGCGCGTGACATCCAGACTGACTACGGGGCCGACTTCGCCGTAGCAGGTACCAACAAAGTCTATGCGCCCACCCAATACCGTGGGGCGTCAAAGGGACAATACGGGAGGACTAAGACAGGTGGCCCCATCCCATGGGGTGACATCCCTGCACGCCCCTTCCTTGGGGCTGGTGATGAGGATAAAGATGAAATCCTCGACGTACTTCGTCGACACTTTGAAGCCGCAGTAAACGGTGTTTGATGGACAATTACACCGCCAACACTGGTACTTGTTGATTGCTTTTCTACCAGTATTACGCCAACTTTTTACCGGTAAACAACAATTCTTTCTCAAACCTTCTGATTGTCGCTTTGTCTGCCCGTAGCGCTATGTTGCTGAGTTTTCTGGCGAATTTTGGCCGACCGGTGTTTTTCTCAATTCTCAATTCAATCAATACCCCTCAGCAGGTCGCGCAGATTGAGGTCGAGGTCACGTAGACAGCCGGGGCCAAGGCGCAGCTCCAACGGCTCGCCGAGCACCTCCCCCTCCATGCGCACCAGCGCCAGGCCGATGCTGTCGGGCAGAAGCGGGCGCAGCGCCTGGGCCCACGCCTGGGCCCCCTCCACGTCGGCGAAGTTGATCAGGTCGCGCACGCTCGACTGGCGCGCCATCTCATCCACCACACGTTGGTAAAACTTGAGCAGTAGCGAGAGGTCTTCCGCTACCAGGATGCGCTGCGCCTCCACCTCGTTGATCTGGTCGCGCTCGATGTAGTGACCGATGACTAGTACCAGCAGCACCGCCATGGTGAGGATCACCAGGGACATACGCACCAGGGTGTGCCGGGTGAGTTGACGCAGAGAGAGGGGCGGTGCAACACGGTTTGGGCAGTTTTGCGGTATAGGCGTGTTCATCGAGGACCTTGGAGAGAGAGTGCGTCGGATGCGGATAAACCTACACCCTCATGGGAAAAACGCCTAGGGGCGCACCGCCACCTAGTTGTAAAGCAGTGTGGCGATATCCTGATAGTGCGCGGCGAAGTGCACCTGCATCTGGGCGCGGATATGCGCGGGTAGCTCCTCGTAATCGATGCGATTGGCCTTGGGCAGGATCAGCTCGCGGATGCCCACCCGGCGTGCGGCGATCACCTTTTCGCGGATGCCGCCTACCGGCAACACCTGACCGGTGAGGGTCAGCTCACCGGTCATGGCCAGGTTGCGCACCTTTTTGCCGAGCGCCAGGGAGAGGAGTGCGCTGGCCATGGTGACCCCGGCGCTGGGGCCATCCTTGGGTGTCGCCCCCTCCGGCACGTGCAGGTGGATGAGGCTCTCGGCGAAGCACTCGGGGTCGGCCCCCAGCGCCTGCAGGTGGGCGGTGACGAAGCTGTAGGCGATCTCCGCCGATTCGCGCATCACCTCGCCGAGTTTGCCGGTGAGCTTGAAGCCTCGCCCCTTCTGGTGCACCTCGGTCGCCTCGACACTGAGCACCGCCCCGCCCAGGGCGGTCCAGGCGAGGCCGGTGACCACCCCCACGCCACTCAACGGCTTATCGTCCTTAAAACGCGGCTGTCCGAGGTACTCCACCAACTGCGGGCCAGCGATACGGATCGGCCCCTTCTCCCCCTCAAGTAGGCGCAACGCGGCCTTACGGATGATGCGGGCGAGCAGCTTCTCCAGGCTGCGCACCCCCGCCTCCCGGGCATAGCCCTCGATGAGCTGGCGCAGTGCGGCGTCGCTCAGCTTGACCTGGGCCGGACGCATACCGGCGCGTTCGAGCTGGCGCGGCCAGAGGTGGTGCTTGGCGATGGCCAGCTTCTCCTCGGCGATGTAGCTGGAGAGAGGGATCACCTCCATGCGGTCGAGCAGCGGACCGGGGATGGAGTCGAGCTGGTTGGCGGTGCAGACGAAGAGCACCTTGGAGAGGTCGAAACGGCAGTCGATGTAGTGGTCGAGAAACTCCACGTTCTGCGCCGGGTCGAGCACCTCCAGCAGCGCCGAGGCGGGGTCACCCTGGTAACTCGCGCCGATCTTGTCGATCTCGTCGAGCATGATCACCGGATTTTGCGCGCCGCACTCCTTGATCGCCTGGATGAACTTGCCCGGCATGGCGCCGATGTAGGTACGCCGATGCCCCTTGATCTCCGCCTCGTCGCGCATGCCACCGAGGGAGAAGCGGTAGAACGGACGCCCCAACGCCTCGGCGATGGAGTGGCCGATAGAGGTCTTCCCCACCCCGGGCGGACCGACCAGCAGGATGATGGACCCGGCCACCGCGCCACGCATGGCGCCCACGGCGAGGAATTCGAGGATGCGCTTCTTCACCTCGTCGAGACCGTCGTGCTCGGTGTCGAGCACCTGGCGGGCGTGGGTCAGGTCGAGGTTGTCGGCGACGAAGCGCCCCCAGGGGAGTGCAGTGATCCAGTCGAGGTAGTTGCGTGTCACCGTGTACTCCGGCGAACCCGCCTCCAGGATGGCGAGCTTCTGCAACTCGTCATCGATGCGCTTCTTCGCGTTGTCGGTCAGGGTGAGCCCCTCCAGACGCGCCGTGAAGCGCTCCACATCGGCGGTACGGTCATCCTTCTCCAACCCCAGCTCCTGCTGGATCGCCTTGAGCTGCTCGCGCAGAAAGAACTTGCGCTGCTGCTCGCTCATCTTCTCCTCGACCTGCTCACGGATCTTCGCCTGCAGACGGGCCACCTCCAACTCCTTACGCAGCAGCACCAGCACCTTCTGCATGCGCTCGACCAGGGGCAGGGTTTCGAGGATCTCCTGCAGCGCGTGCTTGTCGTGCGAGGTGATACCCGCGGCGAAATCGGCCAGGGGCGAGGGGTCGTTGGGGTTGAAGCGCCCGAGGTAGTGTTTGAGCTCCTCGCCAAACAGCGGATTGAGTGGGATCAGCTCACGCAGGCTGTTGAAGATGGCCAGGGCGTGAGCGCGCAGCTCTTCGGGGTCGGCCTCCTGCCCCGCGCGCAGGTACTCCACCTGGACGCGAAACGGTGGCTCTGCGCTGAGCCAGCGTACGATGCGGATGCGCTCCAGCCCCTCGGCGACGAACTGGATCTGCCCCTCACCCCGGTTCGGGTTGTGCATGCGCGCAGCGGTGCCGACCAGATAGAAGTCGTGGGCGGCGAGGACCGGATGCAGGGCGACGCGCGTCAGCACCAGGGCCGTCAGCGGCTGCTCCTCGTCACCGATACGCTGCACCGTCTCCAGCCACGGCTGCTCGTCCATCACCACCGGCATCCCTTGGGCGGGGAAGAAGGGGCGGTCGACCAGCGGTAAGAGATAGAGGGTGTTGGGCAAGAGGTCGGCGGGTCGGGCCAGTGGTGCCGACGACTCCGTGGCGGGGGCCTGGGGCTGGCCCTCGTCGTGAAGGATCTCCGCCTCCAGCGGTTCGCGTGCGGGCATGCGTCTCTCCCTGTGGGTTTTGCTTCAGTGGATGTGGAACAGCACCGGGCGGTGGTCCGAGTGTCCGCTCTCGTCGAGTACGCGGGCACTGGAGCAGGCCACCTCATCGGGCAGGAAGAGGTAGTCGATACGCAGCACCGGGCCGATCAGTTTGGTCATGCGACGCCCCTCGCTCGGAAAGGTGAAGCCCGGGCCGCCGCCACACAGGGCGAAGGCGTCGTGAAACTGCTCGGTGATCAGATGATAGGTGAGGTTATCGGGGGTCATGTTGAAGTCACCCACCAGGAGCACCTTGCCCTGCCCCTTCTCCTGGGCCACCTCGATGAGTTTCTTGGCCCATTCGCGCTGGGGCCTCGGGTCGGTGAACGACTTGGGGGCGTGCACGTTCCACAGTGAGAGCAAGCCCATGCGTGCGCCGGTATCGACGGTAAAGATGCCCGCCTGACGGCTGCTCTCGACGCTCACCGGATAGCGACTCACCACACCCAGTGCGGCCTCTTCGGCGTGGGTGTAGTAGTGATAGGGGGTCGTGTGGCAGTGCAGCTTGGCCAGCTCGGCGCGTAGCGCGTCAGGCCGGGTCACCTCCTGCATCACCGCCACATCCGGGCACGCCTGCCCCAGCACCCGCACCACGGCGGCATAGTCGTGGTTGAGCCCCCGTACACTGTAGGTGAGCAGGGTGAGGTCGTCCTCGGCAGGCGGCGGCGTGAGACGCCAGAGGTGCGGATACGGCGCCAGTGCGAACCCGGAGACGAGTACACCGATGGCCCCGATCCAACGGGGCGTACGCAGCAGCAACAGCAACGAGAGCAGAAGGTAGGCACAGACAAAGGGGATGAAGAGGTAGTTGACCAGACGCAGCAGCAGCGCACTCTCATCGAGCAGATAGTGCAGCAGCAACAGCAGGGTAGCGGAGGCGAAGAGGCCGTAGCCCCCCCACTGCAAGAGGCGGCGCCAGAGCGCCTGCCGGTGCGAAGCGGCGCTCTCGGTGGACCAAGACATAGGACTCTCCTCTGAGGTCGACGGACTGGGGCGGCGTGTAAGCGGGCCCCGATGCAGATCACGGGGTGTGCGGGAAGCCGCTCGGCGGCAGGGTACCCGGATATTGTACCGAAGCGGAGCCCCAGGCCACCGCCTGGGCCAGCGCCGCAGGCATGGGCCGACCGGCGGCGAGCGCGGCGCAGAGCCCGGCGGCGAAGACATCGCCGGCCCCCGTGGTATCGACCGCCACCACACGGGGAGCCACCTGGTGCAGGTGTTGCGTGGCGCTGTAGGCGCTGGCCCCCGCCGGGCCACGGGTGATCACCACCCATTCGAGCCCGGCACCGAGACAGGCACGCACAGCGTCGTAGGGGGCGGCGAGGGTCGCCGCGTCGAGGTCCGCGGCGGAGCCCACCACCACCTGTGCTGGCACCATCTGCATGTCGAGGGGGGGCATGTGCACTACCACGCAGCGCCCCTGGGCGATGCGTCGACGCATGGGCTCGACCAGGGCCGGGTCGGCACTGCGCAGGTAGCAGACCGGGGCGGGGTCATCGGCCAGGGCGGCAGGGAGCGGCACCGAGGCGCGGTGCAGATTGAGGATGGTGCGCTCCCCCTCGGGGTCGATGAGTAGGAGTGAGCGGGTGCTGGTGGCGGGCCGTGCGACCCAGGTGAGGTCGATACCCAGGGCGCGCAGTGGCGCCAGCAGGCGCTCGCCCTGCGCGTCGGCGCCTGCCGCGCTCACCAACGCCACGTCGAGCCCGGCACGCGCCAGGGCCATGGCACTGTTGGCCGCACCACCACCGACCCGCTCCCCGCACCACTCGGCGGCGGCGTGGGTCCCCGGCTGCAGGGGCCCACGCAGCCGCACCACCTCGTCCACCGCGATGGAACCGACCACCACAACACGCATCCTACACGCCTCGTCCGCCGCTCAATGGCCGCCTAGCTTACCCTGATTGTCGCGGGAATGTTGTATGCTCAAGCCCATCGGCCCCACCCCGGGGCCACACTAAGCGCAACCGACGGGAGTCGCCATATGCCGGGCAATCGCTTCACCCTCGAGGTCCAACCGACCATCCCCCAGAGCATCGAGCGCCTGTCGGATCTGGCCAACAACCTCATCTACAGCTGGGATCGTCAGGTCCGCAGTCTGTTTCGCCGCATCGACCCCGAGCTGTGGGAACGCCAGGGCCACAACCCCAAGGTGTTCCTGCGCCAGGTGGCGCAGCAGCGGCTCGACGAGGCGGCGTTAGACCGCGTCTTCATGCAGGACTACCACCGCGTCATCTCCTCCTTCGACGCCTACCTGGCGGAGAAGACTGTCACCGACGTCTCGCGCCTCTTCGGCGAGGGCGACCTGATCGCCTACTTCTGTGCCGAATTCGGCTTTCACGAGAGCTTCCCCATCTACTCCGGCGGCCTCGGCATCCTCGCGGGTGACCACTGCAAGGCCGCCTCCGACCTGGGGTTACCCTTCGTCGCCGTCGGTCTACTCTACCGCCAGGGCTACTTCACCCAGACCATCGACGGCCACGGCAACCAGATCGCCCACTATCGCCCACACAACTTCGACGACCTGCCCATCGAGGCGATCCTAGATACCGACGGCAACGAGATGCACGTGCAGGTGGAGCTGCCCGGGCGCAAGGTGGAACTGAAGATCTGGTGCGCCACCATCGGCCACGTCACCCTCTACCTGCTCGACTCCGACCTACCGGTCAACAGTGAGCACGACCGCTCCATCACCTACCAGCTCTACGGCGGCGACATCCACACCCGTATGCAGCAGGAGATCGTCCTCGGCATCGGCGGGGTACGCGCGCTGCGCGCCCTGGGGCTGGAGCCGAGCGTATGGCACATCAACGAGGGCCACCCCGCCTTCCAGTTGCTGGAGCGTGTGCGCGAGTACGTGGCCACCGGAGATGACTTCGATAGTGCCCTGGAGCGGGTCGCCTCGTGCAGCGTCTTCACCACCCACACCCCGGTGCCGGCGGGCCACGACATCTTCCACCACGACCTGATGCGCCAATACCTCGGCAGCTTCATCCCCCAGCTCAAGGTGGACGAGGGGCGCTTCTTCGCCCTCGGCGCCAGCCCGACCCACCCACAGGGGTTTAACCAGACCGCCCTGGCACTGCGCTGCACCCGCTTCCACAACGGTGTCAGTCGCATCCACGGCGGTGTCGCCTCGCACATGGAGGGGTACATCTGGCCGCAGGTGCCGGTGGAGGAGAACCCCATGGGCTACGTCACCAACGGCGTGCACGCCCCCACCTTTCTCTCGCGCGAGTGGATCAACCAGCTCGACCTGCACTTCGGGGGCGGCTGGCGCAACGAGCTGCGCAACCCCGGCTTCTGGCGCCGGGTCGACGACCTACCGGACCACAGCTTCTGGTCGGTACGCCAGACCATGAAGTCGGGCATGTTCGAGGATATCCGCCAGCGTGCGGTACTCATGCACCGGCGCAACGGCACCAGCGAGGCGCAGGTGGCGCGCCTCATTAAGCACCTCTGCCCGACCGAGACCGACATCCTTACCGTCGGCTTCGCCCGGCGCTTCGCCACCTACAAGCGCGCCACCCTGATCTTCTCCGACCTGACGCGCCTGGCGCGTCTGGTCAACGACCCCAAGCGCCCAGTGCTATTCCTCTTCGCCGGCAAGGCGCACCCCTCCGACCAACCGGGTCAAGAGCTGATCCGCCGCATCCACCAGATCAGCCGCCTGCCCGAGTTCGAGGGCAAGGTGGTCTTGCTGGAGAACTACGACCTGGCCCTGGGCCGACGCCTGGTCACTGCCGTGGACGTCTGGCTCAACAACCCCGAGTACCCGCTGGAGGCGAGCGGCACCTCGGGGCAGAAGGCGGGCATCAATGGGGTGATCAACCTCTCGGTCACCGACGGCTGGTGGGGTGAGGGGTACGACGGCGACAACGGCTGGGCCATCACCCCGCACGGCCCGCAATACGACGCCGAGTTCCGCAACCGCGAGGAGGCCAACGAGCTGCTCGACCTGCTCGAATACCACGTCATCCCGCTCTACTACGAGCGCGATGGCCACGGCTACTCGCCACGTTGGGTGGCGAAATCCAAGGCCTCCATGCGCACCATCATGCCGCGCTTCAACGCCCTGCGCATGGTCAGCGACTACGGCCACCACTTCTACAGCCGCGCCAACGAGCACGGGCGCAATCTGGCACGTGGGTCCGGGCGTCCGGCGGGTGAATTGGCGACCTGGAAGCGGCGCATCCTCGCGGCCTGGGATGGCGTCACCATCCGCCGCACCAACGAGGCGATCCGCTCCATCAAGGCGGGGCAGACCCTGCCTATCGAGGTGGCGGTACGCCTCAACGGCCTGGCCCCGGAGGATGTGGTGGTCGAGTGCCTGCTCGGCACCGAGAACGTCAGCGGCGAGTTCGAGCTGCAGGAGACCTATTCGCTCATCCCGGGGCTCAGCCCGCAAGGCGACGAGACCCCCTTCAGCCTGCACCTCCCCTCCACCATCCCCGGCCTGCAGTTCTACAAACTGCGCATCTACCCCTGGCACCCCCTGCTCGCCCACCGCTTCGAGCTGGGGCGCATGCTCTGGGTCTGAATCAGGCCTCTGCGAGGGTGCGCAGGGCCACATGGATACGCCCCACCCACGCGCTCGGTGGCTCGGGTGCGGCGCTATCGAGCAGCGCCAGCACCTGCCGCCCCTCCTGGCGATAGCCCGCCTGGGCCTTCGGGCTCACCGCCTGCGGGCCATACGCCTGGCGCAGCGCGAGTAGCTCCTCCAGCGCCTCGGCGCAGACCCGTGCCAGACCGACCGCATCCACCAGACCGCCGAGCCCCTCGCTGTGCTGATAGGCCAGACGCGCGGCGTGAATGTAGTTGCGGTGGGCGATGATGCCACGCCCACTGGGGCCATGCTCATCCACCGGCCAGCGTGCGCGCTCGCGCTGAAAGGTCGGGCTGCGCCCCCCCTGCGGGCACTCGCCGTCCGCGTCGAGGTCGTGGATGAAGGTGGTCACGACCCGCGTTGCGAGTCGTGGGTCGAGCCGCGGCTCCAGCAGTAGGCTGGCGGTGAGGGCGTCCGCCTGCCCCGAGTCGCCACTGAAGACCAAGCGATAGTCCGGGTAGACCTGACCAAAGCGCTGTGCATTGTTGAACTTCGCCAGACCGATGCGCTCCTCCTGGCCGTTGGGTGGAGCGCCCCACTCGGGCAGGTGGGCGCGCCAGAGGGTCTCCAGGGTGCCGAGGGTGGAGCTGACCAACTCGCCGGTGAGCACGCTGGGCAGGAGTCGCCCCGAGAAGCGCTCCCACACGTCACGTTGGCTCATCTCCTCCAACACCCCGCCGACCAATTCTGGGCGGGCAGAGAGCAGGGTGATCGGCGTGGCGGGGGGGGTGAAGGGCTCCCGGGCCAGGGCGGCATGGAAGGCGCAGACCCCCGGATAGGGGTGCTTGGGCGGATAACGCCTGTCCACCAGGCTGGCGAAGAGGGTGTCGTCGGCGTCGCTGAGGCTCTTCACCCCGGCGGGCGGGGCGCTGCGCGCCCAGTGGTCGAGCACCCGGGCACGCACCTCGGCGTCGTCGATATCGTGAAACAGGTACTCTTCCAGGTCCTTGTAGTCGCCGTCGTACTCCAGGGCAAAACGGAAACGCGCCAACGCCGGCGGGTCGACCGACAGGAGCAGGCGCTCCAGGCGCAGCTCACGACGTGGGTCGGTAATGGCCGCGAGCCCCGCCTCGGCCGGGGGGGCGAGGCGCTCCAGCAGGGCGCGCTTCTCCGCCAGGTTGAGCTGAGCGTCGGCGATGCGCCGGTCGAATACCGCGCGCCGCGCGCGCCGCCCCCAGGCCCAACTGAGGTCGGTGAGTGCGACGTAGGCCTGCTCGACCTTGTGTGTATCGACGGGGCCGAGGTCGAGGCGGGGTAGCTCTGACATGGGTACTCCGAGTGGGCGGGGTGGTGATCTGGCCCGTTCAGAGCCAGCCCTTGTGGCGGAAGTAGTAGAGCTGCCCGCCGACCAACAGCGCGATGAGGACGACCACGCTGGCGAAACCCCAGGAGGAGTCGGCGCCGGGGATCCCCCCCACGTTGATGCCGAGGAGCCCGGTGAGAAAGCCGAGCGGCAGAAACACCCCGGTGATGATGGAGAGCAGGTACATGCGCTGATTGAGCTGCTCGGCCAGGCGGTTACCCAACTCCTCATAGGCCACGGTGGCGCGATCGCGGATGGCGTCCAGCTCCTCGATGTGTCGGGTGAGGGTGTCGAGGGTCTCGCGCAGCGAGGCGCGGGTCGGCTCGTCGAACCAGACTACGCGCTCCGCGGAGAGGCGTAACAGCGCCTCGCGCTGCGGGGCCAGGTAGCGGCGCAGTTGGATGGCCACGCGCCGCAGGTTCATCAGTGGGGCGCGCAACTGCTGAGCATCGCCCTCCAGCAGTTGCTCCTCCAACTCCGCCAGCTCCTCGCCCTGCTCGTCGAGCACCAATCCGAGGCGCGTCACCATGCCGTCGGCGAGGCGGGCAAGCAGGTCGGCCAGGTCCACCGGCCCCTCGGCGGCGCGTAACTGCTCGTCGAGCATGGCCACGGTGGCGAGGCGTCGGCGCCGGGTGGAGACCAACCGCTTGCCGTCACACCAGAGGCGGATCGAGACCATATCCTCCGGGTCGGCCCCTGGGTTGCGGTTGACCCCCCGCAGGTTGATGAGCAGACCCCCGGCCATGCTCGCGGCGCGCGGGCGCGTCTCGGCGGCGAGCAGCGCCTCCGAGACGAGGGGGTCGAGGCCGCTACGCTCGGTGAGCCACTCGGCGCTCTGGGGATGGGTGTAGTCGAGGTGCACCCAGTGCATCCCGTGCTCGGGGGTGAGGGCCTCGATCTCGGGCCAGGTCAGCGCCTTCGCCCCGCCCTCGCCGTCGAGCAACCAGGCGGTGATGAGGCCAGTAGACTCTTGCATGGATATCCTGCATTGCACGTAGGTTTTTTGCAGGATAGGCAGGGCAAGAGTGCCTTGGCAAGGGCGCCGCCTTGGGTAGAATGATGCCCTTGTCCCACGGCCGGCCAGGAGGGTTGGCCCCGCCACGCCACCCCAGCACAGGGAGAGTCCCCATGCAACGCGCCCTCGATATCCTCCGCACCACCTTCGGCTACGACCAGTTCCGTCCGGCCCAGGCGGCGATCATCCAACAGCTGGCCGAGGGGGGCGACGCCCTGGTGCTGATGCCCACCGGCGGAGGTAAATCCCTCTGCTACCAAATCCCCGCCCTGTTGCGCCCGGGGGTGGGGGTGGTGGTCTCACCACTCATCGCCCTGATGCAGGACCAGGTCACTGCCCTGCGCCAAAACGGTGTGCGCGCCGCCTGCCTGAACTCCACCCTCAGCCCCAGGGAGGCTCAGGAGGTCGAGCAGGCGCTCGCCGCGGGCGAGCTCGACCTGCTCTATCTGGCCCCCGAGCGGCTGCTCGTCGAGCGTACCCTACAGCTGCTCATGCGTGCGCCGTTGGCCCTCTTCGCCATCGACGAGGCGCACTGCGTCAGCCAGTGGGGCCACGACTTCCGCCCCGAGTACGTGCAGCTCTCGGTCCTGCCCGAGCGCTTCCCCCAGGTGCCACGCATCGCCCTCACGGCCACTGCCGATCGACGTACCCGCGACGAGATCGTCGAGCGCCTGGCGCTGCAGGAGGCCGAACAGTTCGTCACCGGCTTCGATCGGCCCAACATCCGCTACCGCATCGTCGAGGCGCACAACGCCCGTCAGCAGCTGCTCGACTTTATCCGCCGCGAGCATCCGGGCGAGGCGGGCATCGTCTACTGCCTCTCCCGGCGCAAGGTGGAGGAGACCGCCGCCTGGCTGGTCGAACAGGGCATCCCCGCCCTGCCCTACCACGCCGGTATGCCTGGCACACAGCGCGCCATGCACCAAGAGCGCTTCCTGCGTGACGAGGGTCGGGTGATGGTCGCGACCGTCGCCTTCGGCATGGGCATCGACAAACCCGACGTGCGCTTCGTCGCCCACCTCAACCTGCCCAAATCCATCGAGGCCTACTACCAGGAGACCGGGCGAGGTGGGCGCGACGGCCTCCCCGCCGATGCCTGGATGGCCTACTCACTGCAGGATGTGCTCACCCTGCGCAAGATGATCAACGACTCCGAGGGCGACATCGGCCACAAGCGTCTGGAGGGGCACAAGCTCGATGCCATGCTCGCCCTGTGCGAGGTGGCCGACTGTCGCCGCCAGCACCTGCTTGGCTACTTCACCGACGCCCCCCACGAACCCTGCGGCAACTGCGACAACTGCCTGGAGCCACCGGAGCGCTGGGACGCCACCACCGCCGCGCAGAAGGCCCTCTCCACCGTCTACCGTTCGGGGCAGCGTTACGGCGTCAGCTACCTCACCGACATCCTGCTCGGCAAGGCCAACGAGCGCATCGTGCAGCAGGGCCACGACCGCCTCTCCACCTTCGGCATCGGCGACGAACTCAACGCCAGCCAGTGGCGTGACCTGTTTCGCCAGTTGGTGGCCCTCGGCTACCTGCAGGTGGATGTGGAGGGCTACGGGGGCCTGCGCCTGACCGCGCAGTGCCGCCCCCTGCTCAAGGGCGAGACATCGCTGGAGCTACGCCGCCCGCGCAGCGCCAAGGAGCGACGCCGAGAGCGCAAGGAGCAGACGGTCAAAGGGGGCTTCAGCGACCCGACCGAACAGGCCCTGTGGCAGGCGCTACGCGATGCGCGCCTGCGGCTGGCACGCGAATTGGAGATCCCCCCCTACGTGATCTTCCACGACGCCACCCTGATGGCGATGGTGCAGCACCGCCCCGCTACACGGGAGGAGATGGCCGCGATCAGCGGTGTCGGCGCCACCAAGTTGGAGCGTTACGGCGAGACCTTTCTGGCGGTGATCGCCCAGTGGCAGGGTGGGTGAGCGAGCCACCTGGGGGCCCTCGATAGGGCACGACCCGATAGGTGTCCACCCCAACGACAGTGTGTGCGCTCCCGCTCTCGCCACACCTAGCGGTCGAATCGACCTCGACGGCCACGACACTGAGCGGGAGCGCACGCCGAGCACAATCTCGATCGCTGTCCGCTGCAGGCCACAATGTTCGGTTACAATCGACCCCAACCGGTCATTTCAAGGAGCATGCCCGTGGCCCTCTCCCCCTTGCAACAGAGCATCCAGCAGCAGCGTAAGCTGGTGGGCGAGCTGCTCGCCGACACCATGCAGCGGCTGGCCACACAGCTCGCCGCGCACATGGCCGATCGTGCCACCCTCGAACAGATGCTCGAAGAGGCGCTGCCGCACATCACCTACTGCAAGCACCTCTACGTGCTCGACGTGGGTGGCCACCAGATCACCGACAACATCACCCGCGAGGGACACGACCCCGACCACCTGGGGCGCGAACGCATGGACCGCCCCTACATGCAGGGCATCCTCGGGGTCACCGACTTCAAGCTCTCCGAGGCCTACATCTCGCGCAACAAGAAGCGCCCCTCGCTTACCGCCGTGCAGCTGATCCGCGACCGACAAGGGCTACCGGTCGGCTTTCTCGGCGCCGACTACGACCTGCGTGAGCTGCCCGGCAGCGGCAACATCTACAACGAGCCGAGTAGCTGGCGCCAGATCAAGGGCGACCCGGCCATCCGTGGCGGCTTGTTCCTGCAGAGTCGCACCGAGAGTGCCATGGATCAGCGCATCGACGTGGTGCTACCGCTCATCACCGAGCTGATGGTCGAGCACGGGGTGTTTCATGGCAAGCTGCACTTCTCCTCCAGTCGCGCCACGGTGTGGCTGGTGCAGGACCCCTTCTCCTACCGCATCCTCAACATCGACGAGTTGACCGACCCGGACATCTGCCTGGCCCTGCCGCGCGCCCCCTACACCGAACGCGCCATCGTCCCGCCTGGGCTCATCGAGCCGATCTTCGACCTGTTCCGAGAGCTGCGCTTTGCCGACGAAACCCTCTACCTGCGCGCCGGGTCGCTCAATATCGTCAACGGCATGGTGGCGCTCAACTTCTCCTGCGACGGCTCCCACTACCTACCGTTCGACGACTTCCTGGAGCGCGGGACCGCCTTCTGGTTCGGCACACTCGGGCGCTGAGGGGTCACACCGATGTCCAGTCACACCACCACCAGCGCCCAGCGGGACGCCATCGAGGCGCTCTACGGCGTCACCTACATCGAACCCGGCGTGCAACGCATCATCGAGGCGCGTGACCACGACCTCTACCACTACGAGCTCTTCACCGGCCACCATCGCATCACCGTGCAGCGCGGCGACTGCATCTACTTCCTCGACCGCAACCTGCACAGTGCCGCCGTAGTGCGTGGCCCCACCGAGGTGGAGAGCCACCACGTGGCCACCCTGATCCGCGGTTACAAACCCCAGGCGCGCCACGCCTCGCTGCTCGGTACCACCTGCCTACCCTACGTCAACGGCTGTTCCACGCGCCAACTGCTGCCACCTGAGCGTCCCGGCGACCCGACCCTGCAGCTGCTCTACCTCCCCCCCCACACCCACGAGCAGAGCCACCACATCCACGCCACGGTGCGCGTGGTCTACGTGTTGGAGGGCGAGGGGCATTGCGTGGTCGGCACCCCCGGCAACCTCGCCCGCGAGCACCTGCACCCGGGCAAGGTAGTGCTCCTAGAGGCGATGTGTCCGCACCACTTCGAGACCGAGGCGGCCCCGCTC
>QKED01000091.1 GCA_003252455.1 Gammaproteobacteria bacterium | reverse complement strand
GATGTAGTTCATGGAGCGGTAGCAGTGCAGGAGGTTCAGGCGCACTTTCGGGCAAGCCTTCCTCTCTTCCACGGTGCCGTCCCCGGGCCACTGTGCCACGACGTTGAGTCCCATCTCTTCGAGCAGGATGCGTGAGGACCAGGCATCACCACCGATGTTGTAGTCACCCAGGATGGCCACGTCGTACTGACCCGGCTCTTCCTTCGGCACATCGTTGAGCATGTAGTCACGGATGGCGTCGTTGGCGATGTGGTGACCCAGGGACTGGGAGACGCCACGGAAACCCTCGCAACGGACCGGAACCACAGGCTTGCCGATCTCTTTGGCCTTCTTCTTGGAGACGGCTTCGATGTCGTCACCAATCAGACCGATGGGGCACTCGGACTGAACGGAGATACCCTTCACCAGCGGGAACAGCTCCTCGACTTCGCTGAGCAGCTTGTCGAGCTTCTTGTCACCGCCGAACACGATGTCCTTCTCCTGGAAGTCGGAGGTGAAGTTCATGGTGCCGAAGGTGTTCACACCGGTGTAGCCGACGTAGTAGTTACGACGACCGGCGCGGGAGTACTGGCCACAGCCGACAGGGCCGTGAGAGATGTGCACCATGTCCTTGATAGGACCCCAGACCACACCCTTGGAGCCAGCGTAGGCACAACCACGGATGGTCATGACGCCCGGCAGGGACTTGCGGTTGGAGGTGATGCACTTCTTGGACTGTTCGATGCTCTGATCGTTGGCGGTCAGGTGCTTGGCGCGATCTTTCGCGGCCTTTTCGGGGTAGACCTCGAGAACCTCTTGGATGAGGGCCTGAGTCTCTTCGTGGGTCATAGACATATGGAATCACTCCTCTGTTGCCGCCACTCATGCGTGGACGGTCAATGGGAAACACACCGTTTGTTCACACTCCGTGGCGCACCCGCGCCGCGGAGTCGCTGGCTAACCGAGCGGGGCCTGGAATTAGGCGCTAGCTTCGGCAGCGGTCTGACCGACGATGGACTCGTCTTCCTCTTCCATGATGCCGAACTCCATCAGCAGGTCTTCGAGCTCGTCCATGCTGACGGGGGTGGGGATCACGAACTTGGTGTTGCCGATCACCTTCTGCGCCAGGGCGCGGTACTCGTCGGCCTGCTTGTGCTTGGGGTTGTACTCGATCACGGTCATACGACGGATCTCGGCGTGCTGCACTTCGTTGTCGCGCGGCACGAAGTGGATCATCTGGGTACCCAGCTTGGCAGCCAGAGCCTCGATGAGCTCGTCCTCACGGTCGGTGTTACGGCTGTTGCAGATCAGACCGGCCAGACGGACGCCGCCGCTGTTGGCGTACTTCACGATACCCTTGGCGATGTTGTTGGCTGCGTACATGGCCATCATCTCGCCGGAGCAGACGATGTAGATCTCCTGAGCCTTGTTCTCGCGGATGGGCATGGCGAAGCCACCGCAGACCACGTCGCCGAGTACGTCGTAGAAGACGAAGTCGAGGTCTTCTTCATAGGCGCCTTCCTCTTCGAGGAAGTTGATGGCGGTGATCACACCGCGACCGGCGCAGCCGACGCCCGGCTCAGGACCACCAGACTCGACGCACTTGACGTCGCCGAAACCGACGGACAGTACGTCTTCCAGCTCCAGGTCCTCGACGGAACCGGCCTCGGCGGCCAGGTGCATCACAGTGGTCTGGGCCTTGGAGTGCAGGATCAGACGGGTGGAGTCAGCCTTGGGGTCGCAGCCGACGATCATCACTTTCTTACCAGCCTCGGCCAGAGCCGCAACCAGATTCTGGGTCGTGGTAGACTTACCGATACCGCCTTTACCGTAGATAGCGCATTGACGAAGGGCCATGTTCGTACTCCTTTGAGAGTTGGGTGACAGAGATTAGCCTCGCTGTGAATACTGCGAAGAGCGTGCCACCTCACCACATCACCTGCTAACCAACTGAATTACCTCAAGAATAATCTTCTTCGGCGTAAAACCGACACACCCTAGAGGCGCGACATCCCCCCTGACTGTCGCAATGTCGACAACAACCGCACGATCCTCATGGGCGATCTGAGACAAACCCCACCACAATTGCCCCGTCGGGCCCGCCTACCCATCAACCGCTGCAACTACCCGGCAGCGATCCTCGGTGGGCTCACCTATCAGGCCCACCCAGCCCCGCTGCTACTCGACGGCGTCATGGAGCACCACCGACGCTTCTTCGCCACCCTCGACACCATCGGCGACCCTGCCGAGCGCGCAGGCCACTTCGCGGCCTATATCAGCAGTGTGTTTCAGCTCAATCATCTGGAGGAGGTGGGGCTGGATGGTTGGCACAAACGCGCCAAGGCCGACTATCTACGCCTGTTGCGCGGCTGGCTGTTCGACTCCGACAGTCGTGAGGGGGCGGTGCTCAAGAGCTGGGTAGAGTCGCGCTTCGGCCTCATCCCGCAGTTTCATCGCGCCCCGCTGGAGCCGGGCTGCGTGGCTTGGAACCATTACCTACAGGACCGTGCCGCCGGGCTCTACAACACCAATGCGCTGGAGAGCCAGCTCGATCTGGTCTTCAGCTACGCCCAGTATGAGCTGCACCGCGACCAGCCCAACCCTCGCCACCTCACCCTCTATCGTGGCGTCGAGCGCATCGAGCCGGGACAACGCATCGCGAGCGCGAGCGCGAACGGAGAGAGCGTGCTACTGCTCAACAACCTCAACTCCTTCACCCGCAGCCGCGAACGCGCCGGAGAGTTCGGTAGCTACATCCTCGAAGCGCGCATCC
Source organism: Gammaproteobacteria bacterium (assembly GCA_003252455.1). Lineage (GTDB taxonomy): Bacteria > Pseudomonadota > Gammaproteobacteria > Thiohalomonadales > Thiohalomonadaceae > SZUA-467. The sequence goes on along the minus strand of QKED01000091.1, from coordinate 19,532 downwards.
CCACCAGCAAGATCGCCTACTACTACCGGCTGCTCCCCGGCACCTGGCAGGGAGAAGAGGAGTTTCTCGTCATCGGCGGCCTCTATCAGCTCGCGATCGCCACGCACTGAGCCCACACATCGCATGCGGCAGTCATCGACCAGAGATCACTGGCACGCCATACAGCGCGCACAGTGAGGAGTAAGGCCTCGCCCGCTCCCTGTATCGCCATGCGCGCCCTGAGAATCCCACCCTGCGCACCGTACACCTCATTACAGCGCCTCTACCGAAGTCTCAAACGACGACGAATACAGCCGCCTGCGCTGGATAACCGGCACATCGAACGGCATGAAAATCTGTTAACTAGGGCACAGTGCGACAAAACTCGGCTATAGGTTTCACCCTATGGGAGTAATCCATCACCAACGCACAACCCTTTTTCCCGAGCGAGACACGACTCACCTCACCAGGGCCCACACCTCCCATCCCCATGGGTCCGACGTGCTGAGCCTAACTGTAAGCCTTGTAATACTATCCAGCAGGCGAACGGCTTGCCTATCATGCTGGAATAATTGCATTTTTTGCAGCGGCATGCTGGATGAAACAGCTTCGCTTCCGTCACGTTCGAGCCATCGACCTACGCCATATCATCACGCCGAATAATCGTTTAACTACAACCACTGACACTTATTCCTTAATTTTCCGTACATATACCTATTACACATAGACATATCGAATCTCCACAAGATTTAAAGCCTGTTATTACGAAACAAACAATAACGATTTTATCCGTTAGCCTTAAACCCTTGGTTTTGTGTTTTTTTAGTGGCACTATCCACCCCGCCGACGGAGTGACTTTGATAGGTTTTCGTTAACTAGTCGGCAGATACGTGCACATCATTCATGCTCGACATCCCGATGACACGTATCACCTTTTACACACAAAACAAACTACGGGGATTTAGCTATGAAACAATCGACTCTGACTCGTCTGCTCCTGCCGCTCGCCACCGCCGCAAGCCTCGGCATGCTCGGCCTCGACGCCCAGGCCCAGACCGCTGCGGTCGACGTCAACGTCACCTTCACCCGCGCCCTGGTGGTGATCGCCGGCGACCCGATCCAGTTCGGCAACATCGTCGTCAACGGCAATGCCGGGACCGTCAACCTGGATAAGAACGACAGCAGCGTCACCTACAGTGGCGGCGTGATGAGCATCGACACCACCACCTCACAGCGCGGCTTCGTCAGCTTCATCGCGCCGCGCCCGGGTAACGTGGGTATCACCTACCCCTCCTCGATCAACCTGGCCAACTCCAACGACCCGACCTCGATCGTCACCTTCTCCCCGGCCCCCGCCGTCACCAGCCGGGTCATCAGCTTCTACAACGAAAACGTCGAGATCCGCATCGGCGGCTCGCTCAACTTCCCGGTCAACACCATGGAAGGCCTCTACAGCGGCGCCGTGCCGATCACCGTCGACTACATCTAAGCGGTCTTTGCCCGCTCGGCTCAGCAGGGATGCTGAGCCAACCCCCTCCGCAGCACCGAGGGGCCGATCAGGGAGAGTCCTGAATTTACCGCTGTTCGAGGCGCTCGCGTGTCCTGGCTCCGTCTTCTCGCTCCGCTGCTGCTCGCCATCACTCCCATCACACTCACTGCACAGACCCCGTTCGACGCGGATATGAGCGTGCAGATGGATGTGGTGCGCGTGGCCGACCTTCGGGCCATTCCCATCGATTTCGGCACCATCCTCATCAATGGCGATGCGGGTAGCGTGGTGATGAGCCGCACCGGCAATCTGCGCTTCAGCGGCGGGGTGATCCAGACCCAGGGATTTCCCCAGGTGGGCGAGCTGATCATCGATGCCGACCTCGGCATCACCGCCACCATCGATTTCGATCCGGTGGTCGACATGGGTCGCGGTGTCGAGTTCAGGCCGATAGCCAGTCGGCGCATGGTGATGCTGCACGGCACCCCGGAGCACATCTACATCTACGGAGAGATGCGCTTTCCCATCGCCACCCAATCAGGCTCACACACAGGGCTGCTGGCCATCACGGTCACCTACAACTGAACGGCGCAGGGGCGCTTATCCAAAAACAAACAAAAAGCGGTGTATTTCAGCCTTGAACGCCATCTGACGATCCATCCAAAGGGGAGTGAACCAACCATGAATCTACGTATGTTCGTTTTCGTTTGTGCCGCCCTGATGCTGAGTGCGAGCCTGATGCAGCGCCCTAGCTATGCCGCGGGCTCGCCCATCGCCCTCTCCACCACCCTGCTTACGGTCGACGCCCGCGCGCGCACCGCCACCGTCTCGCTGGCCAACCGCACCGACACGCCGCAGCGCTACCGCGTCTCAGTGATCGACATGCAGATGCGCGCCAACGGCGAGGTGAAACCCGTCGCGGAAGGTGAGAAGAGCCACGCCCAGAGCGCCCGCGAGTGGGTCATCGCCACCCCCTCCTCCATCACCCTGGAGCCGGGTGCCAGCCAGAACATCCGTCTGCTCATCCGCCGCCCGAAGGGGCTCACCGACGGTGAATACCGCGCCCACCTGCTGGTCTCTCAGGAGCCGCCCGCCGACATCAACGGTGGCCTCAAAGATCGCGCCGATGCGGCCTCCAAAGGGCTCGACCTCAACATCGTCACCGTCTACTCCACCTCCATCCCCATCGTCGTACTCCAGGGCCAGACCGAGAGTCGTGCCGCCCTCGCCGACGCCGCCTTCAGCAGCGACGGCAAGCAGCTCCACCTCGCTATCGCATGCGAGGGCAACGCCTCCTTCCGTGGCTTCGTGATGCTGGAAAACGCAGGCTCACAGAGTGCCGTGCTGCCCATCACCATCTACCCCGAGGTGGCCATGCTGGAGCGTGACTATGCGGTCGAGGTCGGTGCACAGGCGGGCGGCGAGGTGAAGCTCACCCTCTACGCGGGCGAGGTACCACGCCCCGGCGAGCCGATGGGCGCCACCGCGCTCGAAAGCCGCACCCTGAGCCTGCCCTGACCGCCCACCCTATTTGCCACGGAGGCACGGAGGACACAGAGAGGGCCGGTTGTTGAGCAGACTCAGTCGCGGAATACCGCACGAATTTAGAGGATGTAACTCTCATGCTGACCGGATTGAGAAGGGCTCGCTCACTGTCACCCCCCTGTATGCACCGCTTTTGCCTGAGCGAAGGGGGCAGAAGACTCCTGGGTGGTGGGCATTCCCCCTCGTTCCCACGCTCTGCGTGGGAATGCAGACTGGACTCAAACAGCGTACGTGCGCTCGTTGAGCACGGTACACACTCCCACGCGGAGCGTGGGAGCGAGAAAACACCCTATTTGCCACGGAGGCACGGAGGACACAGAGAAGGCCGTTTGTAGAGCAGACTCTCGCTACGCCTTGAATGCCGCACGAACTCATCGCGCCATTCGACGACGGCTCTGCACGCCCTCTGTGCCCACGTGGCAAACCCTCTGCACATGGACTCGCTTCTCGCTCGCTCTGTGCTCGCCAGCGCCTTAGCTGTGCAAGTGCGACGCGCGATCCTCCTCCTTCTGTTCATCGCGCTCGCCCTCCCCCTCGACCTCTACGCCGCGCTCACCAGCGAGGCCGAACCCCTGGTGCTCAACGTGCATCAGGGGCGGGTCAACCTCACCGACGGGCTGCTCGCCTTTCGCCGCGACGACGGCACCCTCTACCTGCCACTCGGCGAACTCTGCCAGGTGCTCGGCTTCGACATCGAGATCGACCCAGAGGCGCAACGTGCCAGCGGCCACTATCTACTCCCCGACAACCGCTTCGAGCTGGACCTCGCCCAGGGGCACCTAGAGAGCGCGGCGCAGACACTCGCCTTACCCGCCGACGCCGCCAGGGTCGAGGATGGCGAGATCTACGTGCCCCTCGCGCAGCTCAACCGCTGGTTCGACCAAGTCCAGTTTCGTTTCGACGAGAGCTACCTCTTCATCGATGTGGAGAGCACCCCGCTGCTGCCGGTGGTGCTGCGCATGGCGCGCGCGCAGAGTAACGGCGCCCTCTCCGCCTCGCTCGGTAACAGCAGCAGCAAAGAGAGCAACTTGCCCAAGGCAGTGGTCGACTACCGCCTGCTGCGCCCGCCGGTGGTCGACCTCGGCGCCCTCTGGTCGTGGGACAACAGCGTCGGCAACGCGCTCGAACTGGAGCTGCACGGCGCCCAGGATCTCGCCTACATGGGCGCCCAGTGGTACCTCGCCCTCAGCGACGATCAGCAACCGCGCGAGGCGCGCCTCACCCTCAGCCGCAAAGACCCCGACGGCACCCTGCTCGGCCCGCTGGGCCTGAGCGAGATCGAGCTGGGCGACGTCAGCCAGAGCGGCGTCCCCCTCGTCTCGCGCGGCCTGCGCGGACGCGGTGTGCGCTTGAGCAACATGCGCCGCGCGCTCTTCACCGGCTCGGTGACGCAACTCGAAGGGGAGCTGCCGAGCGGCTGGGACGTGGAGCTCTACCGCAACGGCGTGCTCATCGCCTACGGCGACCAGGCGACCCAGGGCCAGTACCGCTTCGACGCCGTCGAACTCCAGTCCGGCCTCAACGACCTGATGCTGGTGCTCTACGGCCCGCAGGGTCAGCGCGTCGAGCAGCACAAGGCGATCCGCATCGGCGCCAGCCAACCGGCCAACGGCGAGTGGTATCTGGAGTGGGTCGGCCTCCAGCAGGGGCGCGACACCCTCGGCGACTGGGTCGACGACGAGACCCGTCGCCAAAGCGAAGCCCAAAACGCCCTGAGCCAGGAGCTGCACCTGGTCTACGGCCTCGCCGCGGGCGTCACCTTGCGCCTCAGTGGCTACACCCTCAGCGAGGCGGGCGTGCCGCAGCACTACAGCGCACTCGCTGCGCTCTTCTCCCTCTTCGGCATGGGCGTGCGCCTTGACAGTGCGCAGAGCCCCAACGGTGCCGAGGCGTACGCCGCACAGCTCAACGGCGAGCTGTTCGGCCTCGGCCTGCTCTGGTCGCACGAGCACTACACACCGCTGTTCACCTCGCCGATCAACGACCCGACCAACCCCCTCGCCAGCAGCGACGAGCTGCGCCTCAACCGCCGCTTCAACCTGCCCCTGCCGAGCGGCACCAGTTGGCCGCTCAACAGCTACCTCAGCGCCAAGCGCAAGCAGTATGTGAACGGCAACGCCCAGGCCAACGCCGCCCTCGGCCTCGCCAGCGACCTCGGCCCGCTGCACCTCACCCACACCCTCAGCGGCAGCTACTCACGCAGCGCAGGGCGCTGGCGCACCGACACCCTGGAGGGCCGACTCAACCTCTCCACCCGACTCGATGCGGCCCGCCTGCGCGCCACCCTCGCCTATGGGTTGCACGGCCACACCCAGCTCAACAACATCGACCTGAACGCCAACCTACCGCTGTTCGACGCCTACCGCCTCGACCTCGGCCTGACCCACGACACACAGGCGGGCGAGGCCCTCAGCGCAGGCCTCACCTGGCGTCGCGCGCGCGCCGACTACGCGCTGCAACTGAGCCACAACAGCGAGAGCGGCGAGAGTCGCCTAAGCCTCGACATCCGCAGCGTGCTCGACTGGTCTGGCGGCGGGCTCGCCCCACGCATCCGCCACGGCGCGCTCAGTGGCCAGGGGCTGGTCAATGCCCAGGTCTTCATCGACCACGACCGCGACGGCCTCTTCAGCGCGGGCGATGAACCGATGCCCGAGGTGCGCATCGCCCCGGCCCGCGCCGAGCAGCGCAGCGACGCCGAGGGGCGCCTCACTATCGACAGCATCAGCGAGCTGACCCCGACCGAGGTCACCCTGCGCGAGGGGAGCCTGCCCGACCCCTTCCTGCGCAGTCAGGTGAGCGGCTACAACGTCATGGTGCGCCCCGGCGCGGCGCTCGACCTCGCCTTCCCGCTCGCCTGGGTCAGCGACATCGAGGGCAAGGTGCTGGTCAACGAAGAGCAGGTCAACCAGCACGGCGTCGCCCTCGGGCGGCACGCGCGCGGCCTCGGCAACGCCCAGGTGCAGGTGCTCGACCCCGCAGGCAACCTGGTGCGCAGTGCACGGAGTGAATTCGACGGCTTCTTCGCCATCACCAACCTCCCCTCGGGGCACTACCGCGTGCAGCTCGCCCCGGAGCAGGCCGAGCGCTTCGAGCTGACGCAAACCGCACCGCTGGTGATTGAACTGGCCGACGACACGGCGGTGCTCAGCGGCCTCGAACTCCTGCTCGACAGCCCCAAGCCCCACCTGGTCTACCAACGGGACGCCACGCCGCCCGCGCCCTAGCGGCACGGGCAGGCACGGAGTTACTCCGCCGCGCCGCGACCACGCCCCAGCAGGCGACGCCCGAGCAGACCGAGCAGCAGCCACCACGGCGCCAACAGGCCACCGCCGCCGCCCGAGCTACTGCTCGACGCCGCGCTGTCACTGTCGTTGTCGCGGATCAGGTTGACGGTGGCGGGGTAGCGCCCGGCCAGCGGCATCGGGGTGAGGGCACCGGAGCAGCTCGCCGTCAGCGGGCGGTTGGGCAGCGCCGAGGCGTCGTCCGGGATCGCCAGTGACACGAACTGTCGGTCTTCGCCCGCAGCGAAACTCACGTTAGTGAACTGCGGGCTCTCCTCGTCCCACTGGTGAGTCAAGGCGCTGAAAGCGTACTCCTCGATCACGCAGCCGAGATCCAACGGCGCACTCAGGTCGCCCGCGCGCAGCAGCGGGAAGGGCTCATCGCGCGCCTGCCCACTGCTGCCGGGGGCGTCGCCCTCGGCGTAGGTCAGGCCGGTGGCGGCGAAGCTGAAGAGCCGAGTGGTCAGCGCGTCATCGTCGATGAGCGCCACGCGGGCCGTGGCGCGCGCCCCGAGCGTGGCGCCCGTGGGGTCGCTGAGGGTGACGCTGAAGCCCTCTTCGGGCTCGTAGTCGGCGTCGTCGAGCAGCGGGATCTCCACCCGCTTGGCCTGCTCGCCACCGTAGAAGAGCAGCGAGGTGGTGATGGGCTGGTAGTCGGACGGCCCGGCGTCGAGGTCGCCGGTGGCCAGTGCCACCGCCACCTCAGTACCCGAGCCAAAGCTCGCCTCATCGGCGTAGAGGCGCAGCACGCTGACCATGGTCGACCCGTCGGCCTCTCCGGCGCGGTAGGCGTCACGCGAGAGCTGGAGCACGCCCGCCGTGGGCGGTGCGTCGTCGTCGAGGATGGTCACCTCGACCGACGCCGTGGCCGTCGGGGTGTAGGCGGTGGCGGCGCTGATGCGCAGGGTGAAGCGCTCGTCGCCCTCGTGCAGGCTGTCGTCGCTGATCGGCAGGTGCAGGGTGGTGTGGCTCGCCCCGGCGGGGAGCGCCAGACGCTCGGTGAAGGGGGTGTAGTCCTCGTCGGCGCGCGCCTCTTGGTCGGCATAACTGAACCAGAGCGACACCTCGCCCGTGCCACTCGTGCGCAGCAACTCCAGGTCGACGCCGCCGCTCCCCTCGCGCACCGCCACCTGGCTCGCGGCGAAGCCCACCACGTTGCTATCGGCCACGGGGCTATCGACATCGACGATGCGCACCTGCCCCTCGGCCACGCCGAGGGCGGCCCCGGCGCTCACCCCGTCGAGGCGCAGACGGAAGCCCTCGTCGCCCTCGTAGGCGCCATCGCGCAGGATGGCGATGGGCAGGCTCTTGCGCGTCTCGCCGTCGGCGAAGGTGAGCAGACCGAAGGGGGTGACGTAGTCTTCGCCCGCCTTGGCGCTCCCATCGACGGTGCTGTAGACCACGCTCACCTGACCGCTGCTGGCGCCGCTGCGCACCACCTCGAAGTAGGCGAAGCCCGCATCCTCGTCGGTAGTCAGCTGCGCCGAGGCGAGGGAGAAGATCCCCGCCGGGGCCTCGGCGCTGTCGTCGTCGACGATGGTCACCAGGGCGGCACGCGGGCTGCCGAGCCGCTCGTCGGGGGAGAAGTCGTGCAGCACCACGCGGAACTGCTCGTCGGGCTCGGCGCGGCTGTCGTCGAAGATCGGGATCCGCACGGTACGCTCGCTCTCACCGTGGGCCAGGGTGAAGGTGCTGGAGCGGAAGGCGTAGTCCTGCTCGGCCTGCGCGCTCACATCCTCCAGCGCGTAGCTGAGGGTGAGGGGGCCGTCGCTGCCCCCCTCGCGCACCAGCGTCACGCTCAGCTCCCCGGCGTACTCGTCGACCTGGTAGCTGTCGCTGGCCAGATGCACCAGCCCCGGATAGGCCGTGGTGCAGGCGCTGGCCCCCGTCGTGCCGGTGTAACTCCCCGTCGGGCAGACGAGGGCCGCCGTGGCCCCGGCCAGTGGCACATAGCTGCCGAGCGGTGCGAGCAGGCAGGCGCTCAGGCCAAAGATGGGCGTATAACTGCCCGGCGTGCAGCTGCTCATGGCGCTCGCGCCGCTGGTCGCCACATAGCTGCCGGGCGAGGCCTGGAGGCAGCTGCCCTGCCCGCTGAGCGGTTGATAGGTGCCCACTGGGCAGGCGAGCGGCGCGCTCGCCGCCCCCGTGCTGTAGCTCCCGGCGGGTACCGTGTCGCAGCGGCTCTGGCCTATGGTGTCGCTGTAGGTACCCGACGGGCAGGCACTGGCCGCCGTGGCCTCGGCGATGTCGACGTAGCGTCCGGCGGGTGCCGGGGTACAGGCACTCAGTCCGCCGATGGGCGCATAGCTCCCCGGTGTGCAGCTGCTCATGGCGCTCGCGCCGCTGGTTGCCACATAGCTGCCGGGCGACGCCTGAAGGCAGCTGCCCTGACCACTGAGCGGCTGATAGCTGCCCACCGGGCAGGCGAGCGGCGCACTCGCCGCGCCCGTGCTGTAGCTCCCAGCGGGTACCGTGTCGCAACGGCTCTGGCCCGTGGTGTCGCTGTAGGTACCCGACGGGCAGGCCGTGGTCGACGAGGCCCCGGTGACATCGACATAGCGCCCGGCGGGTGCCTGAGTACAGGCGCTCTGGCCAGCCGTCGCCGAGTAACTGCCGCTCGGGCATGCGTTCGTCGCCGAGGCCCCGGCGACGCTGACAAAGCTTCCTGCGGGTGCCGGGGCACAGGCGCTCAGCCCGGTGATGGGCGCATAGCTACCGGGGGCACAGCTCTCGACACCACTCGCGCCGGAGGTCGAGACGTAACGACCCACCGGTGTCTGAAGGCAACTCCCCTGGCCGCTGAGCGGCTGATAGCTGCCCACCGGGCAGGCGAGCGGCGCACTCGCCGCGCCCGTGCTGTAGCTTCCCGCAGGTACCGTGTCGCAACTGCTCTGGCCTGCGGTGTCGGCGTAGGTGCCGGCAGGACAGGCGCTGGCCGCCGTAGCCTGGGCGACATCGACGTAGCGCCCGGCGAGTGCCGGGGTGCAGGCGCTCAATCCGACGATGGGCGCATAGCTGCCCGGCGTGCAGCTGCTCATGGCGCTCGCGCCGCTGGTCGCCACATAGCTGCCGGGCGACGCTTGGAGGCAGCTGCCCTGCCCGCTGAGCGGCTGATAGGTGCCCACCGGGCAGGCGAGCGGCGCGCTGGCCGCGCCTGTGCTGTAGCTCCCGGCGGGTACTGTGTTGCAACTGCTCTGGCCTGCGGTGTCGGCGTAGGTGCCCGACGGGCAGGCGCTGGCCGCCGTGGCCTGGGCGACATCGACATAGCGCCCGGCGGGGGCCGGGGTGCAGGCACTCAGACCGCCGATGGGCGCATAACTCCCCAGGGCGCAGCTGCTCATGGCGCTCGCGCCTGTGGTCGCCACATAGCTGCCGGGCGACGCCTGAAGGCAGCTACCCTGGCCGCTGAGCGGCTGATAGGTACCCACCGGGCAGGCGAGCGGCGCGCTGGCCGCGCCCGTGCTGTAGCTCCCTGCAGGTACCGTGTCGCAGCGGCTCTGGCCTGTGGTGTCGGCGTAGGTGCCGGAGGGGCAGGCGCTGGCCGCTGTGGCCTGGGCGATGTCGACGTAGCGCCCCACGGGGGCCGGGGTACAGGCGCTCAGGCCGACGATGGGCGTATAGCTGCCCGGCGCGCAGCTGCTCATGGCGCTCGCGCCTGTGATCGCCACGTAGCTGCCGGGCGACGCCTGGAGGCAACTGCCCTGACCGCTGAGCGGCTGATAGCTGCCCACCGGACAGGCGAGCGGCGCGCTCGACGCCCCCGTGCTGTAGCTCCCGGCGGGTACTGTGTTGCAACTGCTCTGGCCTGTGGTGTCGGTGTAGGTGCCGGAGGGACAGGCGCTGGCCACCGTGGCCTCGGCGACGCTGACGTAGCTTCCTGCGGGGGCCGGGGTGCAGCTCGACGCCCCAGTGGTGGCGCTGTAGTAGCCCGGCATACAGCTCTTGCTGCTGGACGACCCCACCAACGGCACATAGCGCCCGAGCGGTGCCAAGGTGCAGACGGACTGCCCGCTGAGGTCGCTGTAGCTGCCGCTGGGGCAGAGGCTCGCCGCCGTCGCCCCGGCGCCGCTGTAGGCGCCCGGTGAGACCGTGGTGCAGCTGCTCTGCCCCGACTTGTCGCTGAAGCTGCCGCCAGGGCAGAGGCTGGCGCTGGAGGCGCCGCTGCTGGCCACATAACTCCCCGCCGGGGCGAAGGCGCAGACGCTCTGCCCCGCCTGGTCGGTATAGCTCCCCGGCTGACACGTCAGGGCGAATGAGCCGCGCTCGGTGGGCACATAGTACCCAGGTGGCGCCTGCGTGCAGCCGCTCTGGCCCGGCGACTCGGCATAACTCCCCACCGCGCAGTTCTCCGCCTGGGTCGCCCCGAGCGCGGCCACATAGGTGCCGGGCATGGCCATCTGACAAGCGGACTGTGCGGTCTGATCGTTGTAGGTGCCCGCCGGGCAGGCGGTCGCTTCGGTCGCTCCAACGCTGGCGACATAGGTGCCCAGCGGGGCCTCGACGCAAAAATTCGCCCCCTCGGGCGCGAAGTAACCAGGCTCGCAGATGGCCGTCACGCCCAAGCTGGGGGCGGCGTGGAGCCCGGCCGCGATGGCCAGGGCGATGAGCGAGGGCTGGAAGGTGCGGCGGGCGTCCATGAGGGTTCCTGCTGGGCTCGTTGGATTGGTCTTGGATGCTAGCATAGGCCCCCAGCGGCGCCGCACATCGGCGCGGCGGATTACAGGAATCCCAGTGCCGAAACTCACCCAGACCCACACAGAGGCCACCCCAGAGCCGCCCCGAGCGCCGCGCGCCGCACGCTTCGCCGAGGCGGTGGCGCTGCACCAGGCGGGGCAGATCGACGAGGCCAACATCCGCTACGAGGCGCTCTTCGCCGAGGAGCCGAGCGCCAACGACCTGCGCCACAACCTCGGCCTCACGCGCCTTGCCCTCGGTCGTCTTGCCCCCGGTCTGGCGCTGGTGGCGGCGGCGCTCGAAGCCGAGCCGGGGCACCCCGGCATGCGTGCCACCCCGCGCCTGGTCGGCAGCCTGCTGTTCGAGCGCGGCTACTGGGAGGCGGCGCGCCCCTGGCTGCTGCGCGCGGTGCAGCATGCGCCCGATGACCTAGCCTTGGCCCAGCTGCTCGCACGCCTCGCCCCACGCGACTACCTCGCCCCCGAGGTGTTCAGCCCGCTGGAGAACACCACCCTCCTGCGCAGCACCCCGCGCGAGGCCGAGACCTACGTCTACACCCTCGACATCGCCAGCAGCTGCAACCTGCGCTGCCCCAGCTGCCCGGTGGGCAACTTTGCCGGGGCCGAGCGCCCGCGCAAGTTCATGTCGCTCGACCTGTTCCAGCGCATCCTGGCCAAGATCGCCGCCGAGAGCCCGGTGGCCGCGCCGCAGATCTGGCTCTACAACTGGGGCGAACCGCTGCTGCACGCCGACCTCCCGGCCATGGTGCGCGCGGTGCGCGAGCGCGGCTTCTGCTGCCACCTCTCCAGCAACCTCAACGTCGAGAGCGGCCTCAAAGAGCTGATCAAGAGCGACCCGAGCGAGCTGAAGGTCTCCCTCTCCGGCTTCACCCCCGAGAGCTACGCCCTGAGCCACGCCAAGGGCGACCTGATGCTGGTCAAATCCAACCTCTACCGCCTGCGCAAATACCTCGACCACTACCAGGCCAGCACGCGCGTCTGGGTCGGCCACCACCTCTACCGCCACAACCACGCCCAGCGCCCCGAGGTGGAGCGCCTCTGCGCCGAGTTGGGCTTCGGCTACCAGCCGACCCAGGCCTTCTACCAGCCGCTGGAGAAGCTCATGGCGCTGGTGGAGGGCGACGCCCGCGTCGCCGCCGAACCGATCCTCGACCAACTGCTGGTGCGCCCCGAGGCGCAGGCCGCCTTCCTGCGCGCCCATCGCCAACCCGGCTACGACTGCGAGCTGAGATACAACCAGACGGTGATCGACGCCGACGGCGGCGTGGCCCTCTGCTGCAACCTCTACGACGGCAACAACCGCCTCGGCATGGCCTTTCTCGACCACCCCCACGCCGCCATCGAGGCGCGCAAATACGCCCAGCCGCTCTGCGTGAAGTGTCGCGCCCTCGGCCTCGACTACGCCCCCAAGGCGCTACCCCAGAGCCTCACCCCCGATGCCTGACAGCCAAACGCCCAGCGCACAAACGCCTAGCGCCCAAGCAGCTGACGCTCAAACAGCCAGCGCCCAAACAGCCAATGCGGAAAGCCTAGCCGAACAGGCCCAGCGCGCCTTCCACGCCGCTCGCTACCGCGAGGCCCACGCCGCCCTCACCAGGCTCGTGGCGCTCACCCCCGAGGCGGCCAGCGCCTGGTCCAACCTCGGCTATGTCAGCTACCTGCTCGGCGACCTGGAGAGCGCCGTGGCCCAGCTCGACCGCGCCCTGCGCCTCGACGCGCAGCAGCCGGGCACCTGGTCCAACCTCGCCATCGTCCAGCTCAAGCGCCAACAGCCCGACGCCGCCGCCGAGGCGGTAGAGCGGGGGCTGCGCCTCGACCCCGAGATGGCCGAGCTGTGGACCAACCTCGGCCTGGTGCGCCAACAGCAGCAGCGCTACAGCGAGGCGGTACAGGCGCTCACCCGCGCCCTGCAACTACGCCCGACGCTGGCCGACGCCCAGGTCAACCTCGCCGCCTGCTACCAAGACATGGGCCGCGCCGACGAGGCCGCACGCCTCTATGCCGAGCTGCTCGCCCGCGAGCCCGGCCAGCGCGCCGCCATCAGCAACCGGCTGATGTGCCTGCAATACCTGCCGAGCCTCACCAGCGGCGAGCTGCGCGAGGCGGCCCGCACCACCACGCGCCCGCTGCACCCCGCCCACACACCCCCACGCGGCACGCTGCGTAACCCCGCGCGCCCAATCATCGGCCTCGTCTCCGGCGACTTTCGCGCCCACCCGGTGGGCTGGTTTCTCGTGCGCCAGTTCGAGCACCTCGCCACCCTCACCCCCTGCATCTGCTACGCCGACCAGACCCAGCACGACCCGATCACCGCGCGCTTTCGCGCCGCCGCCCACGCCTTTCGCCCCATCACCGGCCTTGACGACGCCGAGGTGGCGGCGCAGGTGGCCACCGACGGCGTGGCGATCCTCATCGACCTGGCCGGACACACCGCCGGTAACCGCCTCGGCCTCTTCGCCCAGCGCGCCGCGCCGCTGCAACTGAGCTGGCTCGGCTACCCGGCGAGCAGCGGCATCGACGCCATGGACGGGCTGATCCTGGGCCGCGACCTCGTCAGCGCGGCGGCGCAGAGCTACTGCACCGAGCGCCTCCTCCCGCTCGACGCCCCGCCCTTCGTCTTCACCCCGCCCGACTACCTGCCGCCCGTCGCGCCACTCCCGGCGCTGCGCAACGGCCACGTCACCTTCGGCTGCTTCAACAACCTGGCCAAGCTTAACGACGCCACCCTGGTGCTCTGGGCGCAACTGCTGCACCGCGTCGCCGAAAGCCGCCTGCTGCTCAAGGGCAAGGCGCTGGCCGACCTCGGCGTGCGCGAGCAGCTACTGCGCCGCCTGCACGCCCTCGGCATCCACCAGGGCCGCGTCGAACTGCGCCCGGCCTCGGCCCACGCGACTATGCTCGCCGAGTACGCCGACATCGACATCGCCCTCGACACCCACCCCTTCGGTGGCGCCCTCACCTCCTACGAGGCGGTGTGGATGGGGGTGCCGGTGGTGACCCTCTACGGCCCGCGCCCGCTCTCGCGCCAGAGCATGGCGATGAACGCCGCCCTCGGCCTCGACCGACTCAACGCCACCACGCCCAAGGCCTACGTAGAGGCCGCCGCCAACCTAGCCGCAGACCTCGACGCGCTGGCCGCGCTGCGTGCGGGACTGCGTGGGCACGCCAACGCCTCACCTCTGAGTGACTGGAAAGACCAGGCCGAACGGCTCTTCGCATGCCTAACCCGGCTCTCTACCGAGAAACTATCGGCTGATGATGCGAACTAGGTAGAGGCTGCCGCTGGCGCACACCGTCTCACTCAACGATGAAGAAGCGCCGCCACCACACAGGCTCTGCACTGGGCGATTCGAGTGATCTTCGGTATCGGTTTAGCAGCTGCCCACGCCGACTGGCGAGACGTTCGGGATGCTGCAGGTAGTGACTCGGTCCACGAACAAGGACGATCAAGGTCGCCTGCTCCTCCAGACTCAGGGCCCCCAGTGGCTTATCGAAATAGGCCTCTGCGGCCTGGGAAAACCCTCGCCCTAGCGCGCCCATGTCGGCATCGGTGAGCCACAGCGTGACCTTCTCCTCCTCGTTCAGGTGCAGCGCCACCAGCCCCTCCCAGAGCAGATTGGTGACGTGCCAATCCAACGTCCCTGCATAGGCCACCGGCAACTGCATGATCAACCTGCGCGTGACATACCCGGATAGAACTCCACGTGAGGAGAAGATCATCAGCGCCTTCAGACTCTCTGGCGGGGCGCGCTCGTCCTCGGTCGCCTGTGCAATGCGCTGCTCGATCTCGCCCATACGCGGCTGAAACACCAGCAGGTCGTAGAGGGCATAGGCGAAGATCGGTAGGGCGATGAGCAGCAGGAACAGACGCAAAAGGATCGACATCGATGGCTACCTGCCAGGGGTTAAGTGGCGCGATGAACTAACAACTCGTGACCTGTCCGGCACTGATCACACGGATACGACCTCGCTGGAGTCGGAGTGTGAGCCACTGGAGTCTGTCGGCCCCCTCTGGGGCGCAAAAGCCCGGCTCTTTCGTCATTGAGAGGTAGTGCCGTCCTATAGCGTCACGCCAAGCGGGCGTACCGAGCCCCCGCTCGATGGCGTCGTCGGAGTCGCCGAGTGTGAGCCCACCAGTCAATGCCACCGGCTGAAGGCGCCCAGGCAGGGGCGGACAGCCGTCAGCCAGCGCATCACCGGCCTGCAGCACCGCCCCTGTCAACACCGCCTCGGCCCCGCCCATCTCACTACTCAGCAGCCAGAGCCGCGCCTCGGGCAGGTCGTAACAGAGCCAGGCGAGGGCCTCGCCCGCCTCCCCCTGATGCTGGATAGCACCCACACCCAGTGCGGCCACCACTTCGGCAAGGCGGGTCGCCTCGAAGCGTAGGGACCAGGCGCCGAGGCGCACGCCGTGGCCGGGCAAGGTGGTCGATACCGGCGACGCGTCCGGTGGGGTCGTCTGCCGTGGCGGTGGAGGGCTCACTCCGGCGGGCGAGGCGAGTGCAACACAGATCAGAGCGATGCCCAACGCCCAGCCGAGTGGTGTGTAACGAGCGCGATAACGTGCATCCATGCCGTGTTCTCCAGGGCTAACGTCGTGTGATGGTCTGACGCCGCCGCCGCACACCCCACAGGGCCAGGGGCAGTAGCGGCCAAAGCCCGCTGCTCGGCTCGGGGACACTGAAGGGTGTGTAGCTGATGGCGCTGTAGCTGGCGCCCACCGGCGCGTCGTAGGCGAAGGCCCCGGCCCACCCCTCGGCACTGCTGTCCACCGCCCAGAGATTGGCCATGATCTTCCCGGCGGTGGTCGGCAGCGGGCCAGTGGCGTCGACGCTGTGCACCAATAGGCCGTCCACGTACCAGTCGATGCCGTCTGGGCGCCAACTGAAGGCGTATTCGTGCAAACCGGCGGCGGCGTCGAAGCCGAGGTCGATCACCGCCTCGTGGCCACCTACTCCGCCGACGTAGTAGTTGACCTGGAGCTTAGTGGTGTCCTGGCCGAGGATCTCGATGTCGATCTCGTCGTGCGGGTTGCCGTCGTAGGCGCCGGTGTAGGTGAAGAGCGAGGTGATCAGCCCCGCTCCTGAGGCCGCCTGCAACTGCCCCGAGACGGTGCCGTAGCCGTAGAAGGCGTTGCTGCGCAGCTCGGCGGAGGCGTAGTTCATACCGGAGCAGAGGCCGGGGTCGCTGGCGCAGGGTTGGTCGTCGAGGCTCAGGGTGAGCAGGCCACCGGCTACGGTCAGATGATCCGCCCGCCAACCCACGGCGAACGGGCTGCCGTTGCTCCAGCCGTCCGAGGCGCCCCAGAGGCCGTTATCGAAGCTGTCGAAGGTATCGGTGAAGGCGTGCGCAGTGAGCGGTAGGGCCGTGAGCAGCAATAGGGCGATGCGGCGGTGCATGGTGGTCGGGCTCTCGTGGTGAAGCGGTGCGGCCTATCCTACCCCGACAGGGGAGGCCCTGTGTCACTGCGCGTCACCCGCGGCGGAGCCTCGACACCCGATAGTTATTGGTAGCGAGGCTCTGCCTCTCTACCCCGCCCCGCGGCTCCGCCGCCAGCGGAGGTGGACAAGCCCCCAATCGCACCAACCCACCGTAAGGGCTATGCTGATCCCCCCCGTGCCAGAGTGCCAACGCAGCCCTCACCCCGATGAACCAACGCCCCACGCCACCGCACCCCTACCTGGCCCACTACCCACCGCAACTGGTCGGCCAGATCGACACCCTGCTGCGCCAAGGGCGTCTTGGCGACTACCTGCTCAAGCGCTATCCAGAGGCGCACACCATCATCTCCGCCCGCGCCCTCTACGACTACACCATGGCGCTCAAGAACGAACACCTGCGCCGCTCCCCGCCCATCAGCAAGGTGCTCTACGACGACAAGATACAGATCATCAACCACGCCCTCGGCCTGCACACCCAGGTCTCACGGGTGCAGGGCGGGCGCCTCAAGGCGAAGAGCGAGATCCGCATCGCCAGCCTGTTTCGCCGCGCACCGCTGCCGTTTCTGCGCATGATCGTCGTGCACGAGTTGGCCCATCTGCGCGAGCGCGACCACGACAAGGCGTTCTACAAGCTGTGTGAATACATGGAGCCCAACTACCACCAGCTGGAGTTCGACCTGCGCGTCTACCTGACCCACATCGACCATGCGGGGGAGCTGTACGGGCCGAGGGAAGATTAGCTACGGCGACACGGAGCACACGGAGTGACGCGTCGCGAGGAGTGCCTGCGTATCCTGATAGAGAACAGATTCAGACAGAAGCCAATACGGCTCTCTGTGTTCTCCGTGCCTCCGTGGCAACGTATTCGCTTACCCGAACGTCGTTGCCCTCACGCGCAGCCGATTGCTATAGTCGCGCCACTATGAACTGAGCACGCACATCCCAGGACCCCGCCCCACGGTAAACACCTCCGCGGCAGCCGGTCCGTCACCACCCCAAACAGTGACTATTTGAGGCCCACCGCCTCGAAGGATGACGCACATGTACGCAATGCTCAGGGGCTTCAGTCAACGTCCCGCCCCCTTCTCCCGTTACACCGCCAAGACCCTCTGGACCCGGCCCCACCTGGCCGAACAGATGCTCGCCTACCACCTCGACCAGAGCACCGACCTCGCCTCGCGGCGCATCGAACAGATCGACGCCATCGTCGCCTGGTTCGACCAACGCCTCGGCCTCGCGGACACCCGCCTCTGCGACCTTGGCTGCGGCCCCGGCCTCTATGCCGAGCGCTTCGCCGCCCGTGGTGCAGCCGTGGTCGGCATCGACTTCTCCGCCCACGCCCTCGACTACGCCCGCAGCCATGGCAGCGGCGCCGCCGAGTACCTGCAAGCCGACTACCTCGAAGACCCCCTGCCCGAGGGCTTTCATACCGTCACCCTCATCTACACCGACCTCTGCGCCCTCTCGCCCGCGCAGCGCCACCACCTACTCAGCCGCATCCACACCATGCTCCTGCGCGGCGGGCGGCTGGTGCTCGACGTGGTGAGCAGTGCGGTGTGGCAACAGCGCGAGGAGACCACCCAGGTAGAGGAGCGCCTGATGGGCGGCTTCTGGGCCCCTGGCGACTATGTCGGCCTGCAACGCACCCTGCTCTACCCCGAGCAGATGCTCGCCCTCGACCGCTACCTCATCGTCGAACCGGAAGAGAGCTGGCAGGTGGAGAACTGGACCCAGTACTTCACCCCCGCCATGCTCGAAGCGGAGCTGAACGGTGCCGGATTCCGCGTCGACGGGCTCTATGCGGACCTCATCGGCACAGCGCTTGAAGGCGAAAGCGCCATGTTGGGTGCTGTGGCCATCAAGGGCTAAAGCGCTCTCATCGCCCCCTGGTAGCGAGGCTCCGCCTCGCTACCCATCCCCTGCGGCTCTGCCGCAAACCAAATCGACAACATCTGGAACGCAAGCCTCAGCCCATTGCTGGATAACACCTCGACCTGGATGCCTTGAGCGTGAGGCTCCTGTGGTGCTCATCGCAACCCACGCAGGCGTGGCACGCATGCTCAGCACAGAAGCCACACACTGCTCCTAGCACGCGTCACCACGCCAATCTGCTACCTAATCGCCTACACGCTCACACAATCGAATTAATGCCTTGGAGAGCTTTATCATCTGCTTATTCCCAGGTTTGTCGAGCAGGTTGGCGACGATGTCGGCCTTCTTGACCTGGGTGGCGATGGGTGACTGCCTTACCCTGTCGATATAGTGCGTGTAGGTCTCTTCGCGGCGCTGGGTCAACACGGCAACAGTCGCCACCACCTGAGGCGAGATGCCCTCGTTGAGCAAATCATCACGCGTGTAATGAGTATCCTCGATGACGTCGTGCAGCCAGGCGACGGCCTGCGCCTCCTCATCCCCCGCCAACTGGGCGACGACACTCTCAACATGCTCGATGTAGGGCCGCCCATCCTTACGTGCTTGGCCTGCATGGGCACAGCGGGCGATCTGTTCAGCCAGTTCGAGCATAGACATTGCCGTTTTCCTCCCTACCACCATCGGCTAAGAGTACGCCGAGAGGCCCAGCTGCTGACGTAGCGCATGATGCAGAAGAGTCACCACTGACAGCATGAAGTCGTAGCTCAACGTCTCAGGGGTGTCGCTGCGACGGTGATAGTGGGGGTTTCTGAACTCGGAGGTGTCGGTCCACATCATGGCGGGGATCTTGTCATGCCAGAAGGGCGCATGGTCACTGCGTAGCAGGTGTGGGAACCATCGCTCGACGCCGAGAAAGAGCTTGAGCCCCTTCACCGGGAGTGAGGGCGTTTTGCGCTTTGCCGTGGAGATGATCTCGGCCAGCAGCGTGTTGGAGTGGCGATTGGAGAGGATGGCGATGAAGTTGCCCACATCGTCGACCTTGATCGGCAGACCGGGAGGGAGGGCCTGAGTACCTGGGGCCTCCTTGGGGCTCTTTCGCGGATCGAGTGGGTAATCCATAGCGTTCGTTAGCCAGCATGAGCACAAGATGTTGTAGCAAAGGGTGATGCCGGTAGGTGCTTCAACTTCCCTGCGATCAGGTAGGCGACGACGATATAGTTCTCTGCCCTAC